>NZ_PYTV01000003.1:0-485603 GCF_003028475.1 Stenotrophomonas sp. Nf1
GCGCAGGAAACTGTCAGGGGACGGGCGGGTGGGCCATGCAGGGGCGTTGGCGCCATGGATGGCGCCATCGAGCTTACAGGGACGTACTTGCAGCGTCCCCTGCATGGCCCACCCGCCCGGCCCAGCCCATGAAGCCGGTCGACTAACAGTCGACCCTACCAAGAGGTCGCCACGAGGGGCTCCGCCGTTGGCCGGAACCCCGCGACAAACCACCGCACGTGCGCAATCCCAACGAACGTCGGACAATGGAACCCTTGGCGGCCCGCCACGCCGCCCCTCCCGCTTTCCGCTGCAAGGATTCCCCCATGGCCGCCCGCAAGTCCTCCGCTCCGCTCATCGAAGTCACCGCCCGCCCCGGCCAGCCGCTGGGCATGGCCCCGGCCACCTTCCTGCGCGATTTCTGGCAGAAGCGCCCGCTGCTGATCCGCAACGCCTTCCCCAACTTCCAGACCCCGGTTCAGCCGGAAGACCTGGCCGGCCTGGCCTGCGAGGAGGGCGTGTTGGCGCGCCTGATCGAACACAACAAGGCCCAGGACAGCTGGCGCGTGCGCAGCGGCCCGTTCCAGGAAGACATATTCCCCGCCCTGCCCGACCACGACTGGACCCTGCTGGTGCAGGACGTGGACAAGTGGGACAAGGACGTGCGCGCCCTGATCGAGCACTTCCGCTTTCTGCCGCGCTGGCGCATGGACGATGTGATGATCAGCTTTGCCGCCACCGGCGGCTCGGTCGGCGCCCATGTCGACCAGTACGACGTGTTCCTGCTGCAGGCCCAGGGCCATCGCCGCTGGCAGATCGACGCCAGCGAATCGATCAAGGGCAAGCGCCCTCCGCTGGGCTTCCGCCCGGACGTCGAACTGAAGCTGCTGCAGGTGTTCAAGCCCACCCACGACTGGGTGCTGGCGCCGGGCGACATGCTGTACCTGCCGCCGAACGTGCCGCACCACGGCGTCGCCGAAGACCCCTGCCTGACCTTCTCCTTCGGCATGCGCGCACCGGCCTCGGCCGAGCTGATCAGCGACTACCTGGACACCCTGATCGCCGATGCCGACGAGAACATCCGCTACCAGGATGCCGACCTGAAGGTGCCGGCCGACCCGAACGAGATCGACACGGTGGCGATGGCGCGGGTGATCACCGCGCTCAATGCCATCCGCATGAACGACCCGGACAAGCTGGGCGACTGGTTCGGCCGCTTCATCACCACCTACCGCGCCGCCGGCGAAGTGATGGCCCACCAGGCCGCGCCGGCCCAGGAAGAGGTGGTCGAAGCGCTGGCCTCCGGCCTGCTGCTGCAGCGCCATCCGTGGGCACGGCTGGCCTGGCGCCGGGCCCAGCGTGGCGCCAGCCTGTACGTCAGCGGCCAGGACTTCGCGCTGCCGGTGAAGGACGCCCAGCGCCTGGCCGGCGCCGAACAGCTCGACGCCGCCGCCTATCGCGGCCTGTCCGACAAGGGCCGCGCGGTGGTCCAGCAGCTGCTGGTCGGTGGTGTGTTCCAGCTGATCGATCCGAACGAGATGTACGAGGCCGAAGACGAAGATGAAGACGACGGCGAAGACGCCGTGGTGCTCGGCGAGGTGGTCGAAGGCCGTGACCGCGTCGATGCGATCGATGCGGACGCGGTGTCCGACGATGTCCACTCCGTGACCGTGCATGACGACGGCATCGAGGTCATCGTCAGCTTCGACGACGAGGACGAGGACGACAGCAACGACGGCCGCGCCTGAGCCCTGCCATGATCCGGGTCCAGCAGGTCAGCCACGCCGACGCCCACGTCGCCATCCACGACGTGCGGCAGCGGGTGTTCGTGCAGGAACAGGACATCGCCGCCGAACTGGAGCGCGACGCGCTGGACCCGGTCAGCGCCCATGTGCTGGCCCTGGACGCCGACGGCCAGCCGGTCGGCACCGGCCGCCTGGCCCCGGATGGCCGCATCGGCCGCATGGCGGTGCTGGCCAGCCACCGCAGCCAGGGCGTCGGTGAAGCCCTGCTGGACGCGCTGGTCGAAGCCGGGCGCCGGCTCGGCCTGGCCGAACTGCATCTGCACGCCCAGCTGCCGGCCCGCGACTTCTACGCCCGCCAGGGCTTCCTGCCTGAGGGTGAGGTGTTCGAGGAAGCCGGCATCGGCCACCAGCAGATGCGCCGCCGGCTGGGCGTGGCCAGCGCCATCGACAGCCGCGCCGAGGCGCTGGCCATCACCACCGCCATCATCCACCGTGCCCGCCGCCAGCTGTGGCCGCACAGCCGCCAGCTGGACCCGGGCCTGCTGGACGCGCCACCGGTACAGGCCGCCCTGCGCCGCTTCGCCACCGCCCGCCACGACAAGCAGCTGCGGGTGATCGTGCACGACGCTGCCGCCATCGCCGCCGCAGGGGCACCGCTGCTGGCGCTGGCTCAGCGCCTGCCCAGCGTGATCCAGTTCCGCGAAGTGACCGACCCGGTCGACCGTGCACTGGCCTCGGCCTGCCTGCTCAACGATGCCGGCGACTTCTACTTTCGTCTGATCGGGCATCGCCTCGACGGCGAGGCCGGTATCGCGCTGCCGGCACGTTCGCAGCCGTTCGAACAGCAATTGCAGCGTGTCTGGGACCGTTCGCGCGAATGCAGCGAACTTCGCGCGCTCGGCATCTGAGCCGACAGCGCCGCCCCAACCTGTCTGGAAGCGGCATCGGGGGACGCAGGATGCCGCCGCTGCTGCCCCTTCGTGTCCGGATGGGGGTACAATTTGGCTGTTTGAACGCGCCCGTGCAGGGCTATTCATGTTCCTGCCGGGTCCTTCTGAAGCCATACCCCACAAAGCGAATCAGCACCCTCCATCGTGGACAATCTACTGAAGCAGTTTGCGCAATCTTCGCAACTCGCCGGCGGCAACGCCTCCTATGTCGAGGACCTGTACGAGCAGTACCTGGTCTCCCCGGATAGTGTCGATCCCAAATGGAAGACCTACTTCGACGGCTTCAAGGGCCGTGAAGCAGGTGACATCCCGCACTCGGCCGTCATCTCCCACATCGCGGAAGCGGCCAAGGATGCGCTGAAAGCCGGCACCGGCACCGGTGCGGGCGACGAGCGTGAGCGCAATGTCGGTCGTCTGATCACCGCCTACCGTTCGCGCGGCCATCTCGATGCGCGCCTGGACCCGCTGGGCCTGACCAAGCCGGTCAACACCCCGGACCTGGGCCTGCCGTTCCACAGCCTGTCCGATGGCGACCTCAACAGCGAGTTCAGCACCGGCGGCGTCGGTGGCCAGCCGCGCATGAAGCTGCGCGACCTGCTGGCGCGCCTGAAGGCGACCTACACCGGCTCGATCGGTGCGGAGTTCATGCACATCTCCGAGGTCGAGCAGCGCCAGTGGATCTACAAGAAGCTGGAACTGGCCGGTGGCAACTACCAGCTGGACGCTGACACCCAGCGCCGCACCCTGGAGCGCCTGACCGCAGCCGAAGGCCTGGAACGCTACCTGCACACCAAGTACGTCGGCCAGAAGCGCTTCTCGCTGGAAGGCGGCGACTCGCTGATCCCGATGATGGACACCATCATCCGCAGCGCCGGCAAGGATGGCGTCAAGGACGTGGTGATCGGCATGGCCCACCGCGGCCGCCTGAACGTGCTGGTCAACACCCTGGGCAAGAACCCGCGCAAGCTGTTCGACGAATTCGAAGGCAAGTTCGAGCACGACGAGCACGCGTCGGCCGGCGACGTGAAGTACCACATGGGCTTCTCTGCCGACGTTGCCACCGACGGCGGCCCGGTGCACCTGGCGCTGGCGTTCAACCCGTCGCACCTTGAAATCGCTGACCCGGTCGTGGCCGGTTCCGTGCGTTCGCGCCAGGAGCGCCGCAAGGACACCGCCCGCAAGCAGGTCATGCCGATCCTGATCCACGGCGACGCGGCCTTCTCCGGCCAGGGCGTGGTCATGGAGCTGTTCCAGATGTCGCAGGCCCGCGGCTTCGCCGTCGGCGGCACCGTGCACATCGTGGTCAACAACCAGGTCGGCTTCACCACCTCCAACCCGCTGGATACGCGCTCCACGCGCTATGCCACCGACGTGGCCAAGATGATCGCCGCGCCGGTACTGCACGTGAACGGCGATGACCCGGAAGCGGTGGTGTTCGCCGCGCAGCTGGCCTTCGAGTTCCGCCAGACGTTCGCCAAGGACGTGGTCATCGACCTGATGTGCTACCGCCGCTGGGGCCACAACGAGGCCGACGAACCGGCGATCACCCAGCCGTTGATGTACCAGGTGATCCGCAAGCACCCGACCACCCGCGAGATGTACGCCGAGCAGCTGGAAAAGGCGGGCGTGATCGCCGCCGGCGCCGGCAAGGCGATGGTCGATGCCTACCGCGAGAAGCTGGACGCCGGTGAAGTGACCACCGAGCTGGCCAAGGTCGAGAAGACCCCGCCGAGCAGCCCGCTGTTCGTCGATTGGCCCAAGCTGCTGGAAGGCAAGCTGTCCGATCCGATCTCGACCAAGGTCGAGAAGAACAAGCTGGTCGAACTGGCCAAGCTGATCAACACCATTCCGGACGAAGTGCAGCTGCACTCGCGCGTGGCCAAGGTCTACGACGACCGCCGCAAGATGGCCGCCGGTGAGATCCCGGGCGACTGGGGCTTTGCCGAGAATCTGGCCTACGCCACCCTGCTCGACGAAGGCAATGCACTGCGCCTGGTCGGCCAGGACGTCGGCCGCGGTACGTTCACCCATCGCCACGCGATCCTGCACGACCAGAAGACCGACAACTACTACATGCCGCTGCGGCAGCTGGTGGATTCGCCGGAGAAGGCCACCGTCATCGATTCGCTGCTGAGCGAAGAAGCGGTGATGGCCTACGAGTACGGCTTCTCCACCACCGATCCGAACACGCTGTGCATCTGGGAAGGCCAGTTCGGCGACTTCGCCAACGGCGCGCAGGTGGTCATCGACCAGTTCATCGCCGCCGGTGAAGCCAAGTGGGGCCGCATTTCCGGCCTGACCCTGCTGCTGCCGCATGGCTATGAAGGGCAAGGCCCGGAACACAGCTCGGCGCGCCTGGAGCGCTTCCTGCAGCTGTGCGCGCTGGAGAACATGCTGGTCGTGGTTCCGTCCACCCCGGCACAGGCCTTCCACATGCTGCGCCGCCAGCAGCACCTGACCACCCGCAAGCCGCTGGTGGTGATGTCGCCCAAGTCGCTGCTGCGCCACAAGCTGGCCGTGTCGACCCTGGACGAGCTGGCCAACGGCGAGTTCCAGCACCTGATCGGCGACGCCAACGCCGACGCCAAGAAGGTCAAGCGCGTGGTGCTGTGCTCGGGCAAGGTCTACTACGACCTGCTGGAAGACCAGACCAAGCGTGGCCAGGACGACGTGGCGATCATCCGCGTGGAGCAGCTGTATCCGTTCCCGCGTGCGCTGCTGGCCGCCGAACTGAAGAAGTACGGCAAGGCCACCGACGTGGTGTGGACGCAGGAAGAACCGCAGAACCAGGGTGCGTGGTACCAGATCCGCCACCACCTGCAGTTCTGCCTGGCCGATGGCCAGAACCTGCACTACGCCGGTCGCGCACGTTCGGCTTCGCCGGCTGCCGGTCACATGGCTGACCACGTCCGCGAACAGCAGCAGCTGGTCGCCGACGCACTGGTCAACCCGTTCAACGACACGTTCGCTGAATAATCCTCCCCCTATTTAGAAGACAAACCAGGAAGCTCCCGCATGGCCACCGAAGTCAAAGCCCCGGTACTGCCCGAATCCGTCGCCGACGGCACCATCGCCACCTGGCACAAGAAGGTGGGCGACGCCGTCAAGCGCGACGAAAACCTGCTTGACCTGGAAACCGACAAGGTCGTCCTGGAAGTGCCGTCGCCGGTCGACGGCGTGATCAAGGAAATCAAGTTCGCCGAAGGCTCGACCGTGACCTCCAGCCAGGTCGTGGCGATCATCGAAGAAGGCGCCGTGGCCGCTGCTCCGGCTCCGGCCGCTGAAGCCGCTCCGGCTGCCGCCGCAGCCCCGGCCGCTGCTGCTCCGGCCGCCGCTGCCGCTCCGGCTCCGGCTGCCAAGTCGGCTGCCGACGCGCTGCCGCCGGGCGCCCGCTTCACCGCGATCACCGAAGGCGTGAACCCGGCCGACGTTGACGGCACCGGCCGTCGCGGCGCGGTGACCAAGGAAGACATCGTCAACTTCGCCCGCAACGGCGGCGCCGGCAAGGCCGGTGGCGCACGTCCGGAAGAACGCGTGCCGATGACCCGCATCCGCAAGCGCATCGCCGAGCGCCTGATGGAGTCGAAGAACTCCACCGCCATGCTGACCACCTTCAACGAAGTCGACCTGTCCAAGGTCTCGGCGGCGCGCAAGGAACTGCAGGACGAGTTCGTCAAGGCCCATGGCATCAAGCTGGGCTTCATGAGCTTCTTCGTGAAGGCCGCGGCCAACGCGCTGCAGCGCTTCCCGCTGGTCAACGCCTCGATCGACGGCGACGACATCATCTATCACGGCTACTCGGACATCTCCATCGCCGTGTCGACCGAGAAGGGCCTGGTCACGCCGGTGCTGCGCAATGTCGAGCGCATGTCGTTCGCCGACATCGAGAAGACCATCGCCGACTACGCCAAGAAGGCGCGTGACGGCAAGCTGGGCCTGGATGAACTGCAGGGCGGCACCTTCACCGTGACCAACGGCGGCACCTTCGGTTCGCTGCTGTCGACCCCGATCATCAACCCGCCGCAGAGCGCCATCCTGGGCATGCACGCCATCAAGGAGCGTCCGATCGCCCAGAACGGCCAGGTCGTGATCGCGCCGATGATGTACCTGGCGCTGTCCTACGACCACCGCATCATCGACGGCAAGGATTCGGTGCAGTTCCTGGTGGACATCAAGAACCAGCTGGAAAACCCGGGCCGCATGCTGTTCGGCCTGTAAGACACCTCCCGCCCCTCCGCGCCTGCGCGGAGGGGTTCTGGTAATGCATCAAGGAATAATTCAATGGCTGAACAATTCGACGTCGTCGTCATCGGTGCCGGCCCGGCCGGTTACCACGCTGCCATCCGCGCGGCCCAGCTGGGCCTGAAGACCGCCTGCATCGACGCAGCGCTGGGCAAGGACGGCAAGCCGGCCCTCGGCGGCACCTGCCTGCGCGTGGGCTGCATCCCGTCCAAGGCGCTGCTGGATTCCTCGCGCCAGTTCTGGAACATGGGCCACATCTTTGGCGACCACGGCATCAGCTTCAAGGATGCCAAGATCGACGTCGAAGCGATGGTTGGCCGCAAGGACAAGATCGTCAAGCAGTTCACCGGCGGCATCGGCATGCTGTTCAAGGCCAACAAGGTCGCCGCCTACTACGGCTTCGGCGAACTGCAGCCGGGCAACGTGGTCAAGGTCACCCAGCATGACGGCTCGATCGTCGAGCTGAAGGGCACCAACGTGATCATCGCCGCCGGTTCGGATTCGATCGAACTGCCGTTCGCCAAGTTCGACGGCGAGACCATCGTCGACAACGTCGGCGGCCTGGACTTCACCGAAGTGCCGAACCGCCTGGCGGTGATCGGCGCCGGCGTGATCGGCCTGGAACTGGGCAGCGTGTGGAAGCGCCTGGGCGCTGAAGTCACCATCCTGGAAGCTCTGCCGGAGTTCCTGGCCGTGGCCGACGCCGAAGTGGCCAAGACCGCTGCCAAGGAATTCAAGAAGCAGGGCCTGGACATCCGCCTCGGTGCCAAGGTCTCCAAGACCGAGATCACCGGCAAGGGCAAGAAGAAGGAAGTCGTTGTCACCTACACCGACAGCGAAGGCGAAAAGACCCTGACCGTGGACAAGCTGCTGGTGGCCGTCGGCCGTCGCGCCGCCACCAAGGGCCTGCTGGCTGAAGGCACCGGCGTGAAGATCAACGAGCGTGGCCAGATCGAAGTCGACGCGCACTGCCACACCGGCGTCAACGGCGTGTGGGCGGTCGGCGACTGCGTGCGCGGCCCGATGCTGGCGCACAAGGGCTTCGAGGAAGGCATCGCGGTGGCTGAGCTGATCGCCGGCCTGCCGGGCCACGTCAACTTCGACACCATTCCGTGGGTCATCTACACCGAACCGGAACTGGCCTGGGTCGGCAAGACCGAAGCACAGCTGAAGGCCGAAGGCATTCCGTACAAGGCCGGCAGCTTCCCGTTCGCCGCCAACGGCCGTGCCGTGGCGATGATCGAGCCGGCTGGCTTCGTGAAGATCCTGGCCCATGCCGAAACCGATCGCATCCTCGGCATGCACCTGGTTGGCGCCAACGTCTCCGAGCTGGTGCACGAAGGCGTGCTGACCATGGAGTTCAGCGGCTCGGCCGATGATCTGGCCCGTATCTGCCACGCCCACCCGTCGCTGTCGGAAGTGATCCACGACGCGGCAATGGCGGTCAGCAAGCGCGCCATCCACAAGGCGAACTGATCGTTCGTCTTCGCGGTGGGTGTCGACCGTTGGTCGGCACTGAACTGCAAACGAAAAACCCCGCCTCGGCGGGGTTTTTTGTGCGCGCGGCCAGGTCAACTCAACAACACTGCAGCGCCATCCAGGTCTGCGACAGATCGCGCGCGGCCAGGTCATGACGACGAATCCAGAAATACAGCATTCCCGAGTCGCCCCACATCGCGTCGTTGTCGGCCGAGTCCAGCTGCAACAGCAGCTGCCACTGGCCCCGGTCCTGTTCCCATGCAGGCCTGCGCGGATCGCTGTAGGCAGTGCCGTCACCGCACGACAGGCCGTGAGTGACCAGCTGCGCTTCCAGCTGCATGTCGCCCTGGATGCTATGCGCATGGCCTCCCACCGCGTGCAGTGGCTTGGCGCGGCCAGCATGATGGGCTGCGACGGCATCGACCAGCTCGAAGTAGGCGTCTTCGCAGCGTTCGTCCCAGCCCAGGCCGTGTTCCGTCATCCATCCGCCGACGCGTGCGCCCTCGGCCGATTCCAGCTGAGGCAGGCGGAGCCCGGGGTGGAACACCAACGCGGAAGGGACAAGTGCGAACGCTTCATCGGCCGCGGGCAGGCGTCGTACAAGCTCGTCGGCGTTGAACAGGAAGACGCGGTGTCCCGTGCGATGTTCCGGTTCGTAGCCCCATGGCTGTTCGTCCATGTCGTAGAAGAACGACAACACCCCCGTTGACGGCAGATCCAGCCCCGATGGCGCATCGGCCAGATCCGCCAGGTTGATCTGTAGCAGGAAGTCCAGCGCACGCCCTCGATGAACGGGCCACGCAAACCCTTCCGGAACATCGGGACCGCCACCTTTGCGTGACGCCCCCAGCATCGGTGGGTCCGTTGCAACGGGCGCGAACGCCAGGCAGGGCCGCAGCAGGCTGGACAAGGCGTCGGCCTGGGCAGCCAGTCCGTGCTGCGCACACAGGTCGGCGAACCAGGGCGGTGCAATATCCATGTCCAACATCCATGTTGATTGGGAAGCGGCAGTCTAGATTGCGAAAGCGACGTGTATCAATGTGGGGCCAATGGATCCACAGCCACGCCCAGGCCCCGCAGGAAGACCTGCGTCGCGCGCGAAGCGCGACCTACTTCCGAGCAGACCAGACCAAACACACGGCGGATGCCTGGGGTTATCGGCAGCACCCGCAGACCATGACGATCCGCTGGAAGGGTCGATTCCGGCACCAGCGAAACACCCATGCCCTCGCGGACCAGCACGCACGCACTAGCCCAGTCGCGCACCGTGATCCGCACATCCCTCAGCTGCAAACCGGCCTCTTCCATCAAGCGCTGACCGTTCACCGCGCAACCGCCAGTGGCGAGGATGAAGGGCTCGGCAGCCAGTTCGTGCAACCCGATCCCACGTTCGGTGGCGCGACGTGTCAAGGCATGCGCTTGCGGCAGCACCGCCACCCATACATCGCTACCGAGCGTCAGGGGAGATCGTTCAGCGGCCGGATTCATCACCACGCCGGCCTCGACCGCGCCTGATTCCAGCCAGCGTTCCACCTCTTCATCCGAGCCCTCAACAACCGCGATTTCGATGCCTGGGTGGCGGCGGTGGAAATCACGCAGCAGCGCGGGTAGCACGGTTGAAACGATCGAGGGAAAGCTGGCCAGCCGGATGCGGGCGCCACTCAGACCTTGGCTGTCATCGGCAAGGGTGCGGATGGCCTGCAGTCCCGCCAGCATCGTCCGTGCGTGATCGATCACCTGCTCGCCCAAGGCGGTGATGCCCACCTGTCGGCGCTCACGGTTGAACACGGCAAACCCCAGGGCCGCTTCCAGCTGCGCAATGGCCTGGCTGGCGCCCGACTGGGTGATGCCTACGCGCTGCGCGGCCCCCGAAATGGTGCCTGCGTCTGCCACGGCGACCAGCAGGCGCCAATGTGCAAGGTTCATCATGCTGGACAGTAGTACAGCTTATGCATTGAAAGTTGAACATTAATTTTACCGGGTGGCGCGGCGTCTGCAGACTGCCTGGCATCGGCAAGCCGTGTCCTGGCTACGCCGCCCTGCCCCGGAGACCTTCCATGAAGCTGTACTACGCGCCCTACACCTGCTCGCTTTCGCCGCATATCGTGCTGCGCGAGCTTGGCCTGCCCTTCAAACTGGTCAAGGTCGACAACACCACCAAACAGACCACCGATGGCCGTGATTTCCGCACCATCAACCGCAAAGGCTATGTAGCGGCGCTGGAACTGGATGACGGTCAGGTGCTGACCGAAGGACCGGCCATCGTCCAGTACCTGGCCGACCTGAAACCCGAATACGCGCTGGCCCCGCCCGTCGGCAGCTGGGAGCGGGTTCGACTGCAGGAATGGCTGAACTTCGTCACCAGCGAAATCCATGCTGGCTCGGCGCCGCTGTTCAACGCCACACTTCCGGAGGACGCCAAGGCATTCTTCCGCGAGAAGCTGTTCAAGCGTTTCGACATGCTGCAGGAGACACTGGCACAGCAGGACTTCCTGATGGGACCGTCCTTCAGTGTGGTCGACGCCTATCTGTTCACCGTGCTGGGCTGGTGCCGGTTCTTCGCCATCGACCTTGCGGCGTGGTCAGCGCTGCCCGCTTACGTCCGCAGGGTCAACGCGCGACCGGCCGTGCAGGCGGCGCTACGTGCCGAGGCCGCATGATGTAGAGCCGAGCCGACGCTCGGCTCTCCGGTTGGCGATCCGGGAAGGCACAGCCGAGCATGGGCTCGGCGCTACACCTTCCCAACCGGCTTCTTCGGCGGGTCGTCACAGACCCGGTGCTGCACCACCGTCTCGCCAACCTTCCATTCCTTCACCACCCGGCAGTTCTCCTTCTGCGCAGGCTTCTGCGGCGTCTTCAACTCGGCCTTGTCGGCATCGTTCTGGCGCTCCAGGTAGGCCCCGGTTGGCTGCGGCGTGGCGAACGCCGGGGCGGCCGTCAGCAGCATCAATGTCATGATGGCAAGCGGCTTCATGCGGTCACCGGGCCGCCGCCGAGCAGCCGCGCCGGCAGCATGAACAGCGCGCGCAGGAAAGCGAACAGTGCCGAGAAGGTGATGCCAACCAGACGGAACGGCAGGCTCAGCAGCCACACGAACGGCCAGGCGATCAGGGCCAGGATCGCCAGCGGCCAGCACAGCACGAACAGCAGGCACCACACACCGAGCGCGAACAGGGTCTTCATCACGGTCTCCTTGGGGCGGCACCCTGCCGCCTGCGGACACCTTGGCGCCCTGCCCCGGCGGCCGCAAATGGTTTGCGACGAAACCCGGCTGGGGGCGATGAAAGCGGTCCACCGCCGTTGTAGAGCCGAGCCTACGCTCGGCTGCTCATGGGAATGTGCGGACCAACGGTCCGCACCCACCGGAGGCAGAGAGCAGCCGAGCGTGGGCTCGGCTCTACAGGAGCTGCACCGCGCCCGGGCGGCCGTGGGTGACCTGGAAGCGCGCCGCAGTACGCACCGGCGCATCCGCGCGCAGCACGCTGTCGGCAAAGCGCAGTTCGGCATCCACGGTCTGCCGGTTCAGCTGCAGCTTCCACCAACCACGGCGGTCGCCGTCGAAATAACGGATATGCGGGTTCTGTGGAATCGACGGCCCGTAGTACGGCCCATACGGCGTATCGTCACCGCCACTGCTGATCGCCGGAGCGATGAATTCGGTGGCCAGCACCGGCGCGTTGGCGGCGTCGAAGTCCAGCTTCAGGTCGTTGACGAAGGTGGAATGCCAGTCACCGCCCAGCACGATGGCATTGCCCTGCCCGCCCGCCTGCAGCGCCTGCAACAGACGGTTGCGTGCAGCGGGATAGCCATCCCAGGCGTCGTTCCAGAAGCGTTCGCGCGGCGTGCCGCCGTCCAGCCGCAGCTGTGCCATCAGCAGCTGCTGCACCACCACGTTCCAGCGCATGCCGCGTGCGGCCGCCATCGACTGGGTGAACCAGGCTTCCTGGCCGAGGCCGAGCATGCTCATGCGCGGGTCCAGCGCTGCCTCGCAGCGTGGCGATTCGCCCACCCCGCAGGGATTGGCCGGGCGGAACTGGCGACAGTCGAGCAGGGTCAGCTGTGCCAGATCGCCGTAACGCAAGCGCCGGTGCACGCGCAGGCCGCCGTTGCCGGTTGGCATGCTGCGCATCGGCAGGTGTTCGTAGAACGCACGATAGGCGGCGGCGCGGCGGACGATGAAATCTTCCGTCGAGACGCCGGGCTTTTCCGGATGGATGCCGGAATAATCGTTCTGCACTTCGTGGTCATCCCAGATCACCGCGAACGCGTGTGCGGCGTGCGCGGCCTGTAGATCGGGATCGAGCTTGTACAGCGCGTACTGGTCGCGGTAGCGCTCCAGGCTGATGGTCTCGCCGCTGAAGCGCGCCGCATCCAACGTCTGGCCGCGCGCGTTCTGCAGCGGACTGTATTCGTACAGATAGTCGCCCGCATGCAGCACCAGATCCACGTCGCTCTGCGCGATGTCACGCAGCACCGGGTAGTAGCCACTGTTCCAGGCCTGGCAGGTGCACAACGCCAGCCGCAGCTGCTGCAGTTGGGTGTCCAGCAACGGTGCGGTGCGGAAGTGGCCGACCGGACTCTCCTCGTCACCATCGCAGGCGAAGCGGTAGTAGTAGTCGCGCCCCGGACGCAGGCCGTTGACCTCCACATGCACCGAATGGGCGAGCTCGGGCACTGCCGCTGCAACGCCACGCTGCACCAACCGGCGCATCCCGGGATCTTCGGCCACGAACCAGCGCACCGGCACCGCCCGCGACGGCATGCCGCCGCCGTTGAGCGGGTCCGGTGCCAACCGCGTCCACAACACCGCGCCCTGCGGATCCGGATCGCCGGCGGCAACGCCGAGGGTGAACGGATCACGTCCCAGCCGCGGCCGCGGACCGGCCGTGGCCAGCCCCGGCATCGCCGCCAGTGCGATCGCCGCCCCCGTGCCCTGCCACGCCATGCGCAGCAGGCGACGGCGGCTCTCCGGATCGACAGGGCCTCGCATCAGAAGCGCACGGTGGCGGTGGCCATCACCTGCCGCGGCGCACCGACCTGCATGGTCGCCAGGCTGCGCGTCGGGTCGGCGGCGTAGGTGCCATTGGTGTTGATCGAAGACAGGTAGCGCTTGTCGGTCAGGTTGGTCAGGTTCAGCGCCACGGTCAGGTTCTGCGCCGGGCCGAGCTTGCCGAAGTCATAGGCCACCGAGGCGTTGACCAGCCAGTAGCTCGGCACCGACACGTCATTGGTGTAGGTCACATAGCGCTTGCCGACGTGGTTGGCGGCCAGGCGCAGGTCCCACGGACCCGGGGTCCAGGCCAGGGTGCTGGCGAACATCCACTCCGGGGTGTCGACGGTCTTCTTGCCGCGGGTCGGCACCACGCCGTTGTTCACGTAGTCGTTGTCGTATGTGCTGTCATTCCAGGACAGCGCGTTGGACCAGGTCAGGTCCTGCATCGGCTTCAGCTGCAGGGTCGCCTCGGCGCCGCGGCTGGTCACCGAACCGACGTTGGAGAACAGCGCCGGGCAACCGAGGATGCCCACGCACTGCGCGATGGCCAGCAGGCGGTTGTCGAACTTGACGTCGTACACCGCCACCGAGGCTTCATAGCCCTGGCCGTAGCCGCGCCAGCCCAGCTCGAGGGTGCGCGACTGTTCCGGCTTCAGGTTCTGCGCGCTGGCATCGAAGGCCGCCTGCGGCACGTTGAACGGGCTGCCCACGCCCAGCGCATAGGCGGCGATGTTCTTGGCGAACGAACCGAAGATCTCGTTGCCTTCGTTGAGCTTGAAGTTGAAGCCGGCCTGCGGCAGGAAGCCCTTCTTGGAGGTCAGGCTGCTGTTGTTGGCATAGCTGCCCAGCGGCGTGCGCACGCTGGTGCGGGTGTTCGGCGACTTTGCACCGATGTCGATGGTCAGGCGATCATCGAACAGGCGGAAGCGGTCCTGCACGTAGAACTGGCGGGTGATGGTGGTGTAGCGCTGGTGCCACACGCGCTGGTCGGGATTGCGCAGGAAGAAGTCGTCGGTGACCGGGCCGTCGATGTAATAGAAGTTGCGCTGCACGCTATGGCCATTGTCTTCGTACCACAGGCCCGCTTCCAGTTCGTGGCCCGCCACGTTCCAGGTGAACGCCGAGGTCACACCGGTGCGGTCGATCGCGTATTCGGTGGTGCGGATCGAGATCGGGATCTCGCGGCTGGTGCCCGGGTTGGACGGATTGGACGGGCTGAACCAGTGGCCCTGGCCACGGTTGCTGTGGTTGTACACATTGACCTTCAGCCGCATCGACTCGTTCAGGCCGAAATCGCCGGCGATGCTGGACAGGTCGTCATTGCGCAGGCCGTGGCCGGAGTAGTAAGCATCCCACGGGCTGTTGACGCCGCCCGTGAACTTGCCGCGCGCGGCGGCGACGGCGCGATCCCAGTCCGGCGCGTAGTTGTCCCAGTCCCAACCGAGGCGATCGATCATCTCCAGCGACAGGTCCTGGTAATCAGCCTCGACGCGGCGCGATGCATTGAACAGCGCAGTGATCCTGCTGTCGGTGCCGAAGTTGTAGGTGGCCTTGCCGTTGAACTGCTTCAGCTCCTGCGACCCCTTGCCCTTCCACTTGTCGCCTTCGGAGTAGGCGCCGGACAGGTAGGCGGCAAAGCCCTGGTGTTCACCGGTATCCAGGCGTGCATAGCTGCGGCGCGCACTGTCGCTGCCAAAGCCCTGCGCCAGCACCACGCCGTACTCGGTGGACGGGTCGATCGAATAGAACTGGAACACGCCGCCGAGGTTGCTGGTGGACGGCGTGCCGAGCGCACCGATGCCGGTGGACACTTCGGCACCGCCCAGGTTCTCGCTGATCACCGCACGGCTGATATGCAGGCCGTTGCTGTTGCCGTAGGCCATGTTGCCCAGCGGGATGCCATCGAGCGTGTAACCCAGGCGGTTCTGGTTGAAGCCGCGCAGGCTGATGGTGGTGGACCACTCATACGCACCGGTGGCGTCGGCCGATTCGAAATGCACGCCCGGTTTGGTCGCCAGCAGCTTCAGCGGGTTGGCGCCAGGCGGCAGCACCTTCAGGTCCTCGGCGGTCACGCGCTGCACCTGGCGGGCTTCGCCGCGGCCGATCACCGAGACCGAATCGAGCGTGGTGGCCGACTGCACGTCGGTGGCGGGGGCGGTTTCGGCAGCAGCCAGCGATGGCAGCGATGCACAGACCAGCAGGGCCAGCAGATTGCGGCGGAGCGGAGCGTGGGACGGCATGAAGGCGGATTCCTTGGGCACGCTGGACGCCGAAGGGCGGCGTCGAAGGGCAGCAGCGGCGGAATCGTAGAAGCGTCGCGTTACATGTCATTTACACGCCACGTACGCACGTTCGGTGTTTCGAATGGTTTGCCGGCCAGGGGGGGCCGGCCAGCGGCCGGCACTACGGCTATTCGAATGAGCCGACCGAGTCGTGGGCCAGGTTGTCGAAGCGGGTGTACTCGCCGAAGAACTTCAGCTTGCACGAGCCGGTCGGGCCACCACGGTGCTTGCCGATGATGATCTCGGCCAGGCCCTTGTCCGGCGAGTTTTCCTTGTTGTAGTAGTCGTCGCGGTAGATGAACACGATCATGTCCGCGTCCTGCTCGATTGCGCCCGACTCACGAAGGTCGGCCATCACCGGGCGCTTGTCGGTACGCGTTTCCAGCGAGCGGTTGAGCTGGGACAGCGCGATCACCGGCACGTTCAGTTCCTTGGCCAGGCCCTTGAGCGAACGCGAGATCTCCGAGATTTCGGTCGCGCGGTTCTCGCTGTTGCCCGGCACGCTCATCAGCTGCAGGTAGTCGATCACGATCAGGCCCAGGTCGTGCTCGCGCTTGAGCCGGCGGCACTTGGAACGCAGCACCTCCGGCGACACGCCCGGCGTGTCGTCGATGAAGATCTTGGTTTCCTTCAGCATCTTGATCGCGCTGGTGACGCGGCTCCAGTCCTCGTCTTCCAGCTGGCCGGTACGCAGGCGCTGCGCGTTGATGCGGCCGTTGGAGGAAATCAGGCGCATCGCCAGCTGCGAGGCCGACATTTCCATCGAGAACACCGCCACGCCCTTCTTCGACTTGATCGCCGCGTACTCGGCGATGTTCAGTGCGAAGGTGGTCTTGCCCATCGCTGGGCGCGCGGCCAGGATGATCAGGTCGGTCGGCTGCAGGCCGGCGGTCATCGCATCAAAGTCGTTGTAGCCGGTCGGCAGGCCGGTGATGTTGCCACCGTTCTCGAAGCGGTTGCGCAGTTCCTCGAAGGCGTCCTTCAGCGCGCCGGGCATGGCCACGAAGTCGGTGCGGCCACGTGCGCCCTGTTCGGCGATGGCGAACACGCTCTTTTCCGCCGCCGACAGCAGCTCGCTGCTGTCACGGCCTTCGGGCTGGAAGCCATCATTGACGATGTCGGTACCGACCTGGATCAGCTGCCGCAGCACCGCCTTGTCGCGCACGATCTCGGCGTAGGCCACGATATTGGCCGCCGACGGCGTGGTGCTGGCCAGCTCGACCAGGTAGGCGCCATCGCCGACCAGTTCCAGCTTGCCCTGCGATTCGAACCACTCGCCCAGGGTCACCGCATCGAAGGGCCGCTCGCGCTCGGACAACTCGCGGATCGCCCGATAGATCATCTGATGGTCACGGCGGTAGAAGTCGCCTTCGGTCAGCTGGTCGTTGACCCGGTCATAGGCTTCCGGTGCCAGCATCAGGCCACCGAGCACCGCCTGCTCGGCTTCCACCGAATGCGGTGGTACCCGCAACTGATCGATGCGCGACTCGTCGCGATCACGATCAAAGCCATCACCGCGCTCTCTGCGGTTGGAACGGAAGCCGGAACGAGCGGACATGCTGCGGTGTTTCCTGCAAAAGTGGGCCGGGCCAGTGTAGGCATGCGCCGACCCCGGCAGCCATGGACAAGCCTGTGGATAAGCCGTGGAAGAACGGGGGATATCCGCCGGTGCCTGGCCATTCTGGCGTGGGGGCGTCGCAATGCCTGCGATGGGCACCGTTGCGGCACCCGAGCGGAGCATTATCGCAGATCAGGCGGCCCGGGTCGGAGCCCGTGCAGACGCGCTCAGCGGGACGTGGGGTCGGAGCCCGCCGCTGCGCGCCGGGGTCCGACCCCGGGCGTGGCTGGGGGCGTGGCTGGGGTCGGATCCCTCTGCAACGCAGAGGGCTCTGACCCCATCGGCCTCAATCGCCCTTGACGTGCACCGCGATCAGCGCCAGGAACCGGTCCACGTAGCCCTGCAGGAATTTCTGCGTGCCTTCGTTGTGGATCGTGCCATCGGCATCGATCAGGCCGTCCTTGAAGTGGATGAACGCCTCGGGCTGGCCGAGCACGTGCATGTCCAGGAACGCCAGGCTGTTGCGCAGGTGCTGCTGGGCCACCGCGGTGCCGATCTGGCCGATCGAGGCGCCGATCACCGCCGCCGGCTTGCCGGCGAAAGCGCTGTCACCATACGGGCGCGAGCCGATATCGATGGCGTTCTTCAGCACCCCGGGCACCGAGCGGTTGTACTCGGGCGTGACGAACAGCACCGCATCGGCCGCGCGCACCTGATCCTTCAACCGGGTGCCCTGCGGCGGATAGTGGCCATCGAAATCCTGGTCGTACAGCGGCAGGTCGCCGATCTGCACGTACTGGAAGCGCGCGCGGTCACCGGCGATCTTCTCCAGCGCATGGGCCAGCTTGCGGTTGCAGGAGTCCTTGCGCAGGCTGCCGACGAGCACGGCAATGGTGGGGACGGACATCGGGACATACTCCTCACGGTGCGGGAGGCCCAGCCTAGTGGCCGGGCCCGTGCAGGCCGGTGAAGATCAGCCGCCGCTGACGCCTGCGCGCACCTGCCGCCAATGCGCCTGCCAGGCCTGGAACATCAGCACGTTCCACAGATGGGTGTGCCACTTGCGCTGCCCGCCCAGGAACTGCTGCCACAGCGGTTGCACCGCCGCCGCCGACAACACGCCTTCGCGTTCCAGGCGCGCGGGCTGCAGCAGATCGTCGGCCCACGGCCGCAGGTCGCCCTTCAACCAATCGCTGACCGGTGCGCCGAAGCCACGCTTGGGTCGATGCACCATCGACTGCGGCACATAGCGGCCCAGCACGCGCTTGAGCAGCACCTTGCTGGTGGTTTCGCTGCGCTTGAAGCCCAGCGGCAGCGACCAGGCGAACTCGGCCACGCGCCAATCCAGCAATGGTGCCCGCGCCTCCAGGCTGACCGCCATCGAAGTGCGGTCTACCTTGCACAGCAGATCGTCGGGCAGGTAGCTCACGAAATCGGCCAGCATCATCGCATCGGCCGGGGTGCCGGCGCCGTGCAGAGGATCGGCCAGGTCATAGAAGCTGCCTGCGGCCTGCGCGCCGGGCACGGCGGCGGCCGGATCGCGCCAGCGCGAAATGCGGTTGCGGTAGACGTCGCCGATGCCACGCGCGCCGGTCTCGGCCAGCAGTGCCGCCAACCCACCGGTGCGCGAAGCCTCGCCCTGCTGCTGCGAACGCGCGCCCATCCAGCGCCGCAATGGGCCGGGCACGCGGCCGAGCATCTGCCAGTTGCGCAGCGCGCGCACGTAGCGCGTGTAACCGAAGAACAGTTCATCGCCGCCATCGCCGGACAGCGCAACGGTCACGCCCTGCCGCGCCAGCCGGGCGACCAGCGCGGTCGGTACCTGCGAGGCATCGGCGAAGGGCTCATCGAACATCGCCGGCAGCTGCGGCACCACCGCCAGTGCGTCGGCACCGCTGACATACAGTTCGGTGTGGTCGCAGCCCAGTTGCGCCGCCAGTTCCCTGGCCAAGGGCGCCTCGTCATGGCTCGAATCGCTGAAGCCGATGCTGAAGCTGTGCACTGGCTGCCCGCTCTGCGCCTGCATCAGCGCGGCCACCAGCGACGAATCGGTACCGCCGGACAGGAACACACCGACCGGCACATCGGCCACCATGCGCAGCGCCACCGCATCGCGCAGCAGCGTGTCCAGCTGTTCCTCGGCCTCCTCGATGCGGCCCTGGAACGGCGCGGCCAGTGCCGCCTGCATGCGTGCACGCGCATCCCAGTACGGGCGTTGCGCCTGCTCCGGGCGATGCGCGGCCGCACCGGCAGCAACCATCGCCGCGTCCAGGCGCAGCACCCGGCCGGGCATCAGCTTGTAGCAGCGCTGGTGGATGCTGTGCGGCGCCGGAATGTAGTCCAGCCGCAGCAGCAGGGTCAGTGCGTCGCGGTCGATATCGTTGTCGAAGGCCGGGTGCTGCCACAGCGCCTTCAGCTCCGAACCGAACACCAGCGTGTCACCGGCCCAGCCGTAGTACAGCGGCTTCTTGCCGACGCGGTCGCGGGCCAGCCACAGGCACTGCTCCTGACGGTCCCACAGCGCGATGGCAAACATGCCGTTGCAGCGCTGCAGAGTCTCTTCCACACCCCACTGCAGGATCGCCGCCAGCAGCACTTCGGTATCGGAATGGCCACGGAAGCCATGTCCCAGCGGCTCCAGCTCGGCGCGCAGCGCCGCGAAGTTGTAGACCTCGCCGTTGTAGGCCATCACGTAGCGGCCATCGGCCGAGGCCATCGGCTGGTGGCCCAGCGGGGACAGATCGAGGATGCTCAGGCGGCGATGCGCCAGCGCGATGCCGGACCCGGCATCGACCCAGCTGCCGCCATCATCCGGCCCGCGATGGTGCAGCGCCTGGCCCATGGCCAGCACCTGCGCCTGCAGCGCCTCGGCCGACGCCATCGGCGCCGGCAACAACATTCCCGCCAATCCACACATGCATCAGGGTTCCTGCGCCAGGTCGAGGGCGGCGCCAATCACCGCATTGTCGCTTGGAAGCCCGAACATTGCTGCCCCTGCCAGCGGGGTATAGGTATCGGCGCCACAGACCCGGCGCAGCGGCAGATGCCCGAACCCGGCTTCGACCAGGGCGGTGACCACGCCTTCGCCCACCCCACCGCTATGGCGGCCCTCGTCCAGCACCAGTACCCGCCGTGCGCTGGCCGCCTGGCCGGCGATGAAGCCGGCATCCAGCGGTACCAGCCAGCGCAGGTCGACCACCCTGACCTGCCAGCCCAGCTGCTGCTCGATCGCCCGCGCCGCCCGCAGCGCCATCGGCACGCCGTTGCCATAGGTGTAGACCACCAGGTCGTCAGCCTCGGGGGCATAGACCCGCCCCTCGCCCGGCACCAGCGCCTGCCCCTGCGCCGGGTAGTCGAACAGCCACTGGCCATCACCGGCGTCGTGCAGGTCCTTGCTCATGTACAGCGCGATCGGCTCCAGCAGCACCGCCACCCGCCCATCCACCCGCGCCATCGCCGCCAGCGTGCGCAGCATCATCACCGCGTCGTCGCCGCGCGACGGGCAGCCGACCACCAGCCCCGGAATGTCGCGCAGCGCGGTGATCGAATTGTCATTGTGGAAGTGGCCGCCGAAGCCCTTCTGGTAGCCCAGCCCCGCCACCCGTACCAGCATCGGGTTGCGGTACTGGTCATTGGAGAAGAACTGCAGCGAACACGCCTCGCCACGCAGCTGGTCGATGGCGTTGTGCAGGTACGCCAGGTACTGGATCTCCGGAATCGGCAGCATGCCCACGTTGGCCAGGCCCTGCGCCATGCCCAGGATCATGGTTTCATCCAGCAGCGTGTTGAACACCCGGCGCGGGCCGAAACGGCGCAGCAGATCCTTGCTGACTGTGTAGACGCCGCCCTTCTGCGCCACATCCTCGCCGAACAGCAGGCTCTGCGGGTACTTGGCCAGCAGTTCCTGCAGTCCATGGTTGATCTGGATTGCCAGGTGCCGCGGGGCCTGCCGCTCGGGCAGTGCCCCGGCGTCGCCATACAGTGCCTCGCGCGTTGCCGCCGGCACCGCCCGCTGCGCCTCGGCCTGCACCGCGGCCGGCGTGTATGGCGCCAGCGGGGCCATCACCTGCTGCAGCGATTGCAGCGTGGCGCTGCCTTCGGCGTCAGCCGCGGCGGCCATGCAGCGCGCGCGCATCGTTTCGTATGCGACCTCGATCGCCGCCGCATCCATCCAGCCCGACTCCAGCGCGATCTGCGCCGAGCGCAGCAGGGGGTCACTCGCCTCGGCCGCGCACAGCTCCGGCAGCGCGCGCCATTCCACCTCGAAATCGGTACCGGCGTGGCCCATCAGGCGCGTGGTGCGCAGATGCAGGAAGGTCGGCCGCCGGGTACGCCGGCAATGCTCCACCGCCGCCTGCACCTGGGCATGGCCGGTGGCCAGGTCCAGACCGTCGGCGAAGAAATAGTCCAGCCCTGGTTGCCGGCTGAAGCGTTCGGCGATCCAGCCTTCCGGAGTCTTCACCGAGATGCCCAGGCCGTTGTCTTCGCAGACGAACAGGATCGGTGCCGGCAATTTCTGGTAGGCCGACCACATGGCCGTGTTGAAGGCGGTCTGCGCGGTGGCGTGGTTGGCCGAGGCATCGCCGAACGAACACAGCACGATGCTGTCGGCGGGAACCGGCAGGTCCTGGCCCAGCCGCTTGCCACTCTCGATGGCCAGCGCGGTACCCAGCGCTTTGGGCAGGTGCGAGGCGATGGTCGAGGTCTGTGGCAGTACCCACAACGGCTTGCTGCCCCACACCTTGTGGCGGCCACCGCTGGCCGGATCCTCGGCACTGGCGGCGAACGACAGGGCGGCATCGCGCAGCGGATCGATGCCCGGTACCTGCCGCGAGCGCTCGGCCATGAAGGCGCCGGAGCGATAGTGCAGGAACGCCGGGTCGGTGTGCCGGCAGGCCCGCGCCAGCAGCGCGTTGCCTTCATGGCCGGAAGAACCGATGGTGTAGAAGACCTTGTTCTGCACGCGCAGTACGCGTGCCATCAGGTCCAGCTGGCGGCTGGCCAGCTGCGAATCGAACAGTTCATCGAAGGCCGCGGCAGTGAGCGTGCTGCCCGGCAGGATCGGTGCATCCGGCGCGGGGCGCGGGCGCGGGCTGCCGCGCCAACCGCGCACCGCCTCGAGGAAGTTGACATCGCACACATCGGCGCGGTTGAGCACGCGCATGCGTGCGGGAATCGGATCGGGAACCACAGCGAACATCGAACACCCTCCGTGTCGTTGTTGCGTTCTGCCGGGCATGGGGCCCTGCATCCGTAGCGTCGAGCTTGCTCGACTGCTCTGGAAACCCGTCGAGCAAGCTCGACGCTACGCGCGACCGTGCAGCCGTGCGCGCACCTCGGCGGTCACCGCCGGCATCGGCAGGAAGCGGGGCTGCGCACGTACGCGCTGCAGCCAGGCGCGCACTTCCGGGAACGGCTCCAGGCTGATGCCGCCCTCGTCCGCCACATCGGTGTAGGCGAACAGGGCAATGTCGGCGATACCGTAGCCGCTGCCGGTGAACCACGGCGCCTGGCGCAGGTGCTGCTCCATCACCGCCAGCGCGCTGGCGGCGCGTTCACGCAGGCGCGGCAGCTCGGCACGGCGCGGCGAATCGGCTGCGGTCCAGCCACGGATGAAGCGCGCCACGGCCACGCAGGGCTCATGCGTGTACTGCTCGAAGAACATCCAGCTCAGCGCCTGCGCACGCTCCCAGCCATCCACCGGCAGATACGGCGTGCCTTCGGCCAGCCAGAACAGGATCGCATTGGATTCGGTCAGCACGCGGCCGTCGTCGCGGACGATCAGCGGCACCTTGGCATTGGGATTCAGTGCCAGGAACTCGGCGGTGTGGGTCTGCCCGTGGGCGCTGTCGACCTCCACCCAGCGGTAGCGGCTGCCCAGCTGCTCCAGCAGCAGTCGGACCTTGTGGCAATTGCCCGAGACCGACATGCCATGCACCGTCAGCGAGACGCGCTCTTCCACCATTGCCTGCTCCATCGGATCCGGCCGGCGGCCGGCTGCACGCAGTCTGGCAAGCGTGCCGGTGAATGCCAAGCGCGGGTGCAGCATGGCGACACGGCAGTGCCGGCCGCTGGCCGGCAGCGATTGCCGGCCAGCGGCCGGCACTACCGGGCAACGCTCAGCGCACGCGCTGCCGCCATTGTTCGCGCGACTGGCCCCAGATCTGCATCGGCTTGTCGTTGTAGGGCGGCGGCAGCTCACCCATGCGCAGCAGCGTGCTGCCAAGCTTGCGCGCCACCGCCCGCGAGTTCTCGTTGTTCTCGGCGATGGTATGGATCACCTCGTCCCAGCCCAGCGTATCGAAGGCCCAGTCGATGGCGGCGACCGCCGCTTCCGGCGCATAGCCCCGGCCCCAGCTGGCATGACGGATGCCCCAACCCACTTCCGTCCCCGGCCAGTCCTGCGGCTGCCAGGGGCCCATCCGCCCGATCCAGTCGCCACTGGATTTCTCGATCACGCTGAACATCGAGAAGCCGAACAGCTGCCAGGCACCGGCCAGGCTGCAGAAACCGCGCCAGGCCACCGATGGCGGCTGCACCCCGCCCAGGGTGCGCATCGTTTCCTCGTCGGCACAGAAGGCCAGGTAGGGTTCGTAGTCCTCGCGCAGCAGCGGGCGCAGGATCAGCCGCTCGGTTTCCAGGCGCAGGTCGAAGATGCTCATGCCGACTCCATGTCGAAGGGGCCACCATGATGGTGGATTCCGTCGCCACAGGGATGAATGCCGGCGCGCACAACGAAACGGGCCGGCATGTGCCGGCCCGTTCGGTACTGCGTACTGCGCGCTGCGCCGGAATTACTGGCGCGTGGCGGCGGTCGCACCGGCGGCAGCGGTCTGCGTGACCAGCTGGCCGTCAACCACCGGCAGGCGATCGCTGGCCGGCTTGTTGTCCAGACGCACGGTCTTCTCGGCGCCGTCATAGCGGTAGGTCACGTTGTAACCCTTCACCACATCGTTGGTACCCATGGCAATGCGGGTGCCCGGCTTGCTGGCCATGCGCATCGTGCCGGTGGTGCCATCCTCGTTGCGGTAGGTCACGTTGTAGCCGGTGACGCGGCTCGACTCGGAGGTGGCCGTCTCGGTGTGGCACTGGCGCTCGGTACGGTTGACCACGCGGCCACCGACGTGGCGCTTGTCGATCTGGTTGCCGATCAGGCCACCAGCCACTGCACCGGCCGCGGTGGCGGCCTTCTTGCCGTTGCCGCCGCCGACCTGGTTGCCGAGCAGGCCACCGACCACCGCGCCGACCACGGTGCCGCCGACATTACCGTCGCGCTCAGGCAGGCGTTCCTGCACGGTCACGTCTTCGCAGACTTCGTGCGGGGTCTGGGTGGTGGAGGTCTCACGCACCGGATCGGTGCCGATCACGGTGGCATAGGCCTTCTGCTTCTCGGTGATCGGGTCGACCTTCAGCACGTCGGCATATTCCAGCCCACGCGGCGCGGACGGGTCCAGCATGTCACCACGGGCACCGTCGTCGCTGGCGTTGCCATCGACCAGGCGCGATTCGCCGTTGGGGGTTCCGGCGCTGATGGAATCGGGCGACGAACCGCCGCTCTTCATGAAGGCAGCGGTGGCGATGCCACCGACCAGCAGCGCGCCCGCTGCGACCAGGACAGTTGTTGTTGTACTTTTCATGACCTGCTCCTTGCGGACCATCCGCAACGTTCTCGACGCAGATTGCAGCATGCACTGCCTGAACGGAATCTCCACATTTCCTGCTCATTCCTGTAACCCATTCAGCATCGGGAAATGCTGGGCCCGTGGTAGCGTTTGCATATTCCCCACGAGGATTGCCGCCATGGCCAACCCGATGCTGCTGCCGGTTCTGCAATGGGCCCGCCGGCTGCGCTACCCCACCCTGTTCAAGCTGACCGCCGGCCTGTTCGTGCTGACCCTGTTCATCCCCGACCCGATTCCGTTCGTGGACGAACTGGTGCTGGGGTTCGGAACGCTGCTGCTGGCCAACTGGAAAAGCCGCAACACCGCGACGCCGCCCCCCCTGGAACAGCGTTGAGCGTGCTGGTCGACAGCCATTGCCACCTTGATGCCAGTGAGTTCGACCCTGACCGCGCGGCCGTGATCGCGCGCGCGCAGGCGGCCGGCGTCCATGCCCAGGTGGTGCCGGCAGTCACCGCCGCAAGCTGGCCGAAGCTGCGCGAGGTCTGCACACAGGCACCGGGGCTGTACCCGGCCTATGGCCTGCATCCGATGTTTCTGGCGGCGCATCGGCCCGAGCATCTGCCGCTGCTGCGCGAGTGGATCGAGCGCGAGCGCCCCTGTGCAATCGGCGAGTGCGGGCTGGACTTCTTCGTCGAGGGACTCGATGCGGACACCCAGCAGGCCTACTTCATCGGCCAGCTGGAACTGGCCCGTGAATTCGACCTGCCGGTGATCGTGCACGCGCGCCGCGCGGTGGATGCGGTAATCGCGGCGATCCGCCACATCGGCGGCCTGCGCGGCGTGGTGCACAGCTTTTCCGGCAGCCCGGAACAGGCCGCACAGCTGCACCGGCAGGGCTTCCTGCTCGGCCTGGGCGGCCCGTTGACCTACGAGCGCGCGCAACGGCTGCAGCGGCTGGTGCGGGAGATGCCGCTGGAACAGCTGCTGCTGGAGACCGATGCGCCGGACCAGCCCGACGCCGGCATCCGTGGCCAGCGCAACGAACCGGCGCGGCTGGCGGTCATCGCCGGCCACGTGGCCGCGCTGCGTGGGATGGAGCTGGAGGCGGTGGCGCACGCCACAACGGAGAATGCGCGGCGGCTGTTCGCGCTGCCGGCAATGTAACGGTGGGTGCCGACCTTGGTCGGCATGCTGCAGCCACTGCGGTGGACCCGATGCCGGCCAGCGGCCGGCACTACCGGCGATAGCCCCGGTTGGACGGTAGTGCCGGCCGCTGGCCGGCAACCCCGGGCGGGCGGCACCACCGTCATGCCTCGGCGTCGGCCTGGGCCACCTCAGCCTTCACCTTTTTCGGCTCCAGCAGCATCTCCAGCGCCTTGCCCACCGCAGCAAACGCGAAGGCGCCGGTGATGTGGGTGGCCGCACCGAGGCCGGCACCGCAATCCAGCTTCAGCGCGGCGTCGGCCCCCAGGTTCGGGCGCAGGCCACAGACACTGCCGTCGGCCTGGGGATACTTCACGTTCTCCAGCGAATACACCGCCGGCACGCCGAAATAGCGCTTGGCATTCTTCGGGAAATTGAACTCGCTGCGCAGCTTCTTGCGGATCAGCGCCAGCATGGCGTCATGCTCGGTGCGCGAGACATCGCGGATACGCACCAGGGTCGGGTCGGTGCGACCCCCGGCAGCCCCCACGGTCAACAGCGGCAGCTTGCGGCGGCGGCACCAGGCGATCGTCTCGACCTTGACCCGGAAGCTGTCGCAGGCATCGATCACCAGGTCGAAACCGCGGTCCAGCAGCTCGGCCATGTTGGAGACGGTCAGGAACGCCTGCACCGCGTCGACGCCGATATCCGGATTGATCGCACGGCAGCGCTCGGCCATCGCCTCGGCCTTGTTGCGGCCATAGTTGCCTTCCAGCGCGGGCAGTTGCCGGTTGGTGTTGGACACGCAGATATCGTCGGCATCGATCAGGGTCAGGTGGCCGACCGCCGAGCGCGCCAGCGCCTCCACCACCCACGAGCCGACCCCGCCCATGCCCACCACCGCCACGCGGCTGCCCTGCAGGCGCTCGAGCGCACCTACGCCATACAGCCGTTCGATGCCGGCGAAGCGTTGTTTGACCTGTTCGTTCATCCGGCTATTTTAACGTGCAGGCACGCGTGCCTACAGCGCGCCGGTACCAAACCCACCGTTGCACGACCGGAGAGCCCGCCATGAACGCCAGCCCGCCCCGCCGCCTGTCCTCCGCCCACCGCTATCTGTTCGTGCTGTGCCTGGGCCTGCTGATCGGCCTGGTCGCCACGGTGATGGTCGGGCGCGTGTTGCAGGCCCGCCGCGATCCGTTCCCGGACAGCCTGATGCAGGTGATGCAGCGGCAGTCGCAGCTGCTGCAGCAGGCTCAGCAGCAGAACCGCTGCAGCCTGGCCGACAGCGTTCCGCGCCTGCAGGCGCTGCGCCTGCTGTCCAACGACCTGGACCTGGCCTTTCCCGGGCTGAAGGACAGCGCGCAGTTCCAGCAGCATGCCAGCCGGCTGCGCGGCACCCTCAACGCTGCACTCGCTGCGCCACCCAGTGACTGCACCGCCCTGGCCAAGGTGGTGGAAACCGTGCAGAGCGACTGCCGGGCCTGCCATCAGGATTTCCGCTGAAGCGCATTCATCTTCCAGCCGGACTGTGCACGCGTGGTTGGCACCTCGTTCACGTTCAAAAGGGGACGATTCGTCCACCCTGCTGCATGACGCAGTACCACCCAACGCACCCGCCTTCACGGCCAGGAGACGCCCCATGAAGATCCAGCTCATCGCTGCCAGCGCCATCGCCACCCTTGCCCTGGCCGGCTGTGCCACCTCGCCCGGCTACGGCGGTGGCGGCTACAACAATGGCGGTTACAACTCGGGCGGTTACGGCAACAACGGCGGCTACAACCAGGGCCGCTGCGCCGACTGCGGCATCGTCACCCGCATCAACGTGGTGCCCTCGGGCCGTACCGCGCCCAGCGCGACCGGCGCGATCCTGGGCGGCATCGTCGGTGCCGTGGCCGGTCATGAGATCTCCGATCACACCGGTGGCAGCCGTGGCAACAAGAACATCGCCGCCGCCGCAGGCGCGGTCGGTGGTGCACTGGCCGGCAACCAGATCCAGAAGAACGTCACCAGCGACACCTACGACATCAGCGTGCGCATGGATGATGGCCGCACCATCGTGGTCAACCAGCGCGATCTGGCCGGCATCCGCGAGAACACCTACGTGCGCGTGGTCAACGGCAAGGTCATCCTGCGCTGATCGGCAACGGGCCACCGGTAAAGAAAAAGGCCCGCTTGCGCGGGCCTTTTCCGTTTGACGTGATGCAGCGCGATCAGGTCGGCTGCACGGCGTCGGCCTGCAGGCCCTTCTGGCCCTGCACGACGGTGAAGGTGACCTTCTGGCCTTCCTTCAGGCTCTTGAAGCCCTGGGTCTGGATGGCGCGGAAGTGCACGAACACGTCTTCGCCGTTTTCACGGCTGATGAAGCCGAAGCCCTTTGCATCGTTGAACCACTTGACGGTACCGGTCTCGCGTTCGGACATCTCACTAACTCCCTGATGACTCTCTCTTGTTGTTGGAAACGCCTGGTGGGCGGCTGACAAGCAAGGGGGAAGCGAGGTGTATCGATGCAGCGGATCGGGAAGATCTTGCTTCATCAGGCCACGATCCACGGTGACCTTGCCAAGCTCAGCGACTGCAACTTAACCCGACCAAAACGAAAAAGCAACTGGCAAAATCTTTCACTGTCAACCCCAAAACGACCACCATACGGACCAGCATGGGACTCTCATTCATCTTGTATCTGCTAGCGGTCATTTTTGTCCTCGTCGGTATCGCCGGGATCATCCTGCCGGCCCTGCCAGGCATCCCGCTGGTCTTCGTCGGCCTGCTGCTGGCCGCCTGGGCCGATGGCTTCGCGCATGTCGGCTGGCCCACCCTGGTGGCGCTGGGCGTGTTGACCCTGCTCTCGCTGCTGGTTGACGTGCTGGCCACCGTGGTCGGCGCCCAACGGGTCGGGGCCAGCCGCAAAGCCTTGTGGGGCACGTTCGTGGGCAGCATCGTCGGCCTGTTCTTCATGCCGATCGGGCTGTTCGCCGGGCCGCTGCTCGGCGCGCTGGCCGGCGAGTACTGGCATACCCGCGAACTGGGACGTTCGACCAAGGTCGGCCTGGCCACCTGGCTGGGCATCCTGCTGGGCCTGGCGCTGAAGCTGGCCGTGGTCATCGCGATGCTGGGCCTGTTTGCCTTCGCCTGGTTCCTGTAGCGGGCATCGCCTTCACGCCGCGCGCACGCCGTGCCCGTGCATAAACCGTGGGGGCTGGCCGCCATCCGGCGCAGTCGCCACACTGTGCGTTCCCCGTATTCACTGAAGGGCCTGCTGCAATGACCCTCCCCCCGCTGTTTCCCCGCCTCGCACCGCTGGCCGTGGCCCTGTCCCTGGCCAGCGCTACGGCGGCCGCCCAGGAATTCGCGCCCAGCGCCGAAGCCTCGCCGGCGGCGTGCGCGGCCATCACCACCGATGCGGCCCGCCTGGCCTGCTATGACCGTCAGTTCGGGCATACCCCGCAGGCCACGGCCGCCGCCGATGCAGCCGCCGAAGCCGCCGCCCAGGCCCGCCGCGAAGAACGCCAGACCGCACGCGTGAGCCAGGGTGAGGAAAAGCTGCGCGAGCGCGTCAGCGACCTGTTCCGCCCGGCCGCGCCGGACAGCGCGCTGGCCAATGCCGGCCGCGGCTCGCTGCTGGACAGCCGCTGGGAACTGGCCGAGGACTCCAAGCTGGGCCCGTTCCAGCTGCGCGCCTACAAGCCGGTGTACCTGTTGCCCGCGTTCTGGACCAGTGACCGCAACACCACGCCACACTCGCCGAACCCGGCCAATACGGTCACCACGCCGCAGGTGCTGGACAGCGCCGAATTGAAGTTCCAGATCAGTTTCAAGACCAAGATCGCCGAGAACCTGTTCGGCGACAACGGCGACATCTGGGCCGGCTACACCCAGAGCTCGCGCTGGCAGGCCTACAACGGAGAGGATTCGCGCCCGTTCCGCGAAACCAACTACGAGCCGGAAGTGATGATGGTGTTCCGCAACGGCTACTCGATCGGGGGCTGGCGCGGGCGCATGACCGGCATCGCGCTGAACCACCAGTCCAACGGCCGCGCCGACCCGCTGTCGCGCAGCTGGAACCGGGTGATGCTCAACATCGGCCTGGACCGCGAGAACTGGGCGCTGATGCTGCGCCCCTGGTACCGCATTCCGGAAACCCGCAGCGATGACAACAACCCGGACATCGAGGACTACATGGGCCGCGGTGATGCCACCCTGACGTGGAACCGCAACGGCCACGAGGTCTCGCTGATGGCGCGCCATTCGCTGCGCACCGGCAGCCGCTCGCACGGTGCGCTGCAACTGGACTATGGCTTCCCGATCAGCAACCTGCTGCGCGGCCACGTGCAGGTCTTCGATGGCTATGGCGAGAGCCTGATCGACTACAACCACAAGGCCACCTACGTGGGCGTGGGCGTGTCGCTGCTGGAGTGGTTCTGATGCAGGTGACGATCTGGCACAACCCGGCCTGCAGCAATTCGCGCGGCGCATTGAAGCTGATCCGCGACGCCGGCTTCGAACCGGTGGTGATCGACTATCTGGACAGTCCTCCCGACATCGCCACGCTGCGCCAGGTGCTGGCCGAATCGGGGTTGTCAGCGCATGAGCTGGTGCGCAGCAAGGAGCAACCGTTCGCCGAGCTGGGCCTGGTGGACGCCGATGAGGCCACCCTGTTGGCGGCCATGGCTGAACACCCGCGACTGATCAACCGTCCGGTGGTGCGCACCGCGCGCGGCACGCGCCTGTGCCGTCCCCCGGAAACGGTGCTGGAGCTGCTGTAACCCGCCCCGATCTGGTAGAGCCGAGCCATGCTCGGCTGCGGTCCGCGTGCAAGCCGTGAATGCAGCCGAGCATGGCTCGGCTCTACAGAACAGGCTTACAGCCAGTCGGTGATGCCTTCGCGGCGGTACACCTCGGCGAAGGCCGGGCGCGCCTTCATCGACGCGGCGTGCGCCTTCAGTACCGGCCAGGTGTCGCTGGGCTTGGGCATGTTGCGCGACCAGCGCATCAGCATCACCAGCATGTAGTCGACCACGCAGGGGGTTGCGCCCAGCAGGTAGGGGCCGTGGGTCTGCAGATGGGTGGCCACGTGCTGCCAGGCCGCTTCAAGGCGCTGCCGCGCCATTTCGCGGCTGGCGGCCACGTTCGCCTCGCCCGCCATCTCATGCGGATAGAACCAGGCCCGATAGGCCGGTTGCAGTGTATTGGCGCACCAGAACATCCAGCGGTAGGCATCACCCCGCTGTGGCGTGCCCAGCGCCGGCAACAGGCCAGCCTCCGGATGCCGGTCGGCCAGATACAGTGCGATGGCCGCCGCTTCGGTCAGCACCACGCCATCGATCATCAGCGTCGGCACCACGCCGGCCGGATTCAGCGCCAGGTACGCGGCCGCCTTGTGCTCCTGCGTATCGAAATCCAGCAGCACCAGTTCATGCGCGATGTCCAGTTCGATCAGCAGCCAATGCACCACCAGGGCGGCGGTACTGGGCGAGCCATACAGCGTGGTGCTCATGCGGCGGATCCTGCGCGGGTGGAGCGGCCGATTATGCGCCCACGCGGGCAATCGTTGCTCAGCCACAGCTGCTCATGCAGGAATCCCGGCGTTCACCACAGGACATCATCGGCGCGCGCATCGTGCAGTCATGCGCTTTCAGTTCGCAGGAACGACGCAACTCCGGGTTGTCCACGTCCTTGCAGCGCTTGTCCGGCGCCGGCACCACCTGCTGCTCGCAGCTGTTCTGGCGGCTGCCGATGGAATCATTCTGCGCCATGCAGCTGCGGTAGCTGGCCTGGCACTGCATGCGGCATTGCGCCGATGCGGAGAAGTCCGCGCCTTCGTACGACGCTGGGGTACTGCAGCCGGCCAGCGCCAGCAGCACGCCTACCACGATGAATCGATGCAGGGCCATGGCCACGTCCTGTGTGAGCGAATGCCGACCGTAGCAGAGCGATCGCTGCAGATTCGTTAACCCCCGCCCCAGATACAGCAACGGCGCCACGCGGGCGCCGTTGCCTGGAACAGAAGCGGAAGACTTACTCCACCACCACCGGAATCTTGCCGATGCGGGCCTGCCATTCGCGCGGGCCGGTCTTGTGCACCGATTCGCCGGTGGAGTCGACCGCCACGGTCACCGGCATGTCCTGCACGGTGAACTCGTAGATCGCTTCCATGCCCAGGTCCGCAAAGCCAACCACCTTGGCCGCCTTGATCGCCTTGGACACCAGGTAGGCCGAACCGCCGACCGCCATCAGATAGGCCGACTTGTTGTCACGGATCGCCTCGATGGCCGCCGGGCCGCGCTCGGCCTTGCCGACCATGCCCAGCAGGCCGGTCTGCTCCAGCACCTGGCGGGTGAACTTGTCCATGCGGGTGGCGGTGGTCGGACCGGCCGGGCCCACCACTTCGTCGCGCACCGGATCGACCGGACCGACGTAGTAGATGAAGCGGCCCTTCAGGTCGACCGGCAGTTGCTCGCCCTTGTTGAGCATGTCGACCATGCGCTTGTGCGCGGCGTCGCGGCCGGTCAGCAGCTTGCCGTTGAGCAGCAGGGTCTGGCCCGGCTTCCAGCTGGCCACGTCTTCCGGAGTGATCGTGTCCAGGTCCACACGGGTGCCCTTGGACGCGTCGTAGGTCAGCTTCGGCCAGTCTTCCAGCGACGGCGGGTCCAGCATCACCGGGCCGCTGCCGTCCAGGGTGAAGTGCGCATGGCGGGTGGCCGCGCAGTTCGGGATCATCGCCACCGGCAGGTTGGCCGCATGGGTCGGATAGTCGTTGATCTTGATGTCGAGCACGGTGGTCAGGCCACCCAGGCCCTGCGCACCGATGCCCAGCGCATTGACCTTCTCATACAGCTCCAGGCGCAGCTCTTCGATGCGGTTGGAGGCGCCACGGGCCTGCAGCTCGGTGATGTCGATCGGCTCCATCAGCGCTTCCTTGGCCAGCAGCATCGCCTTCTCGGCGGTGCCACCGATGCCGATGCCGAGCATGCCCGGCGGGCACCAGCCGGCGCCCATGGTCGGCACGGTCTTCAGCACCCAGTCGACGATGGAGTCGGACGGGTTGAGCATGGCGAACTTGGTCTTGGCTTCCGAGCCACCGCCCTTGGCGGCGACGATCACGTCGACCGTATTGCCCGGCACCACCTTGACGTTGACCACGCCCGGGGTGTTGTCCTTGGTGTTGATGCGCTTGCCGGCCGGATCAGCCAGCACCGAAGCGCGCAGCTTGTTGTCCGGGTGCAGGTAGGCACGGCGCACGCCTTCATTGGCCATGTCTTCCACGCCCATGGTGGCGTCGTCCCAGCGCACGTCCATGCCGATTTCCAGGAACACGGTGACGATGCCGGTGTCCTGGCAGATCGGACGGTGGCCTTCGGCGCACATCCGCGAATTGATCAGGATCTGGGCCATCGCTTCCTTCGCGGCCGGCGACTCCTCGCGCTCGTAGGCGGCGGCGAGGTTCTTGATGTAGTCGACCGGGTGGTAGTACGAGATGTACTGCAGCGCGTCGGCGATGGACTGGATGAGGTCTTCCTGCTTGATCGATGTCACGGCTTGCTCGCTTGCTCGAGGCTGGCGGGGGTAATCCGCCCATTTTACCCCCTCCGCCGACTGCGCGTAGATTCAGCGGGATCAGATCCCTTTCCAGCGGAAAGGGATCTGACCCCACCCCTCTGTCACGGTTCATTCCGGTCCGGCGTCCTGGTCAACATGAACATCGAAACCGCTTTCCAGACCCACCGCCCGCGCCTGATGGCGCTGGCCTACCGCCTGCTCGGCAGCCGCGCCGATGCCGAAGACGTGGTCCAGGACGCCTGGCTGCGCTGGTCCGGCGCCGACCCGGCCAGCGTCCGCGACGCCGAGGCGTGGCTGGTCACCACCACCACGCGGCTGGGGCTGGACCGCCTGCGCGCGGCCAGACGCGAGCGCGTGCACTACGTCGGCCCATGGCTGGCTGAGCCACTGGCGGTCACCCTCGAGGCCGATCCGGCCCCCGGCCCGGCCCAGCTGCACGCGCTGGCCGACGATGTCTCGGTCGCCTTCCTGACCCTGCTTGAGCAGCTCGGCCCTGAAGAGCGCGCCGCGTTCCTGCTGAAGGAAGCCTTCGACCACGACTATCGCGAGATTGCCGAGCTGATCGGCCACAGCGAGGCCAACTGCCGGCAGCTGGTGCACCGCGCGAAACAACGCCTGCAGTCCGGGCGGCCGCGCTTCAACGCCGATGCCAGTCAGCACCGGCAGCTGCTGGCGCGCTTCATGGAAGCCTCGCAGCGCGGCGACAGCGAAGCGATCCAGGCCCTGCTGCACGCCAACGCGCTGCTGGTCTCCGACGGTGGTGGCGTGGTTACCGCCGCGATCCGCCCGCTGCTGGGCGCCGAGCGCATCGGCCGCCTGTTCTGGGCGATCGCGCGCCGTGGCGCGGTGCATCCGGCGCAGCTGGGCTATGTCAACGGCGAGCCGGCAATCCTGCGCTTCATCGGTGATCGCCTGCACTCGGTCACCACCATCGAGGTGATCGATGGCCGCATCGCCAACGTCTACAGTGTGCTGAATCCGGAAAAGCTGCCGACGGTTGTCACGCGCGAGGGTGCTGCGGCGTCCTGGTAGTGAAAGGTGGCCATGGTGGCCGCCGTGGAGCCGAACATGTCCGACCACGCCTCTCCCCGCGTCCCGTACACCCGCCTGGCCGCCGAGGCCTTCAAGGGCCTGCTGGCCACCAGCAAGGCGGTGCATGACAGCTCGATCGACCCGACCCTGATGGAACTGCTGTTCCTGCGCGTGTCCCAGCTCAATGGCTGCGGCTACTGCATGGACATGCACGGCACCGCGCTGCGCAAGGGCGGTATAGAGCCGCGCAAGCTCGACACCCTGCCCGCGTGGCACGAAAGCCGCTTCTTCGATGCGCGCGAGCGCGCCGCGCTGGGCTGGGCCGAGGCGCTGACCCGGCTGACCGACGGCGCGCCGTCACAGGCCGCGTTCGATGCGCTGGCGCCGCACTTCGATGAGAAAGGCATCAGCGACCTGAGCATGGGCATTGCGGTGATCAATGCCTGGAACCGGTTGGGCGCCGGCCTGCTGCCGCCGCTGCCGTAACGGAGAGCGGGGTCGGATCCCTTCGCATGGCGAAGGGCTCTGACCCCGAGGCGCGGAGACGGGGTCAGAGCCCTTTGCGTGGCAAAGGGATCTGACCCCGGTGCTGCCGCACGGCTGCACTGACCCCTTCTGCACGGCCCGGGCGCGCACAATGCGCGCATGCCTGCCGCCTCCGAAAAAAAGCCCAGCCTGCGCCAGCGCTTCAGAGCGATGCGCAACCTGCCGCCGTTCCTGCGCATGGTCTGGCAGACCAGCCCCGCGCTCACCCTGGCCAGCCTGGGCCTGCGCCTGATCCGTGCGCTGCTGCCGGTGGCGATGCTGTACGTCGGCAAGCTGATCATCGACACCGCGCTGCACCTGAGCCAGCACGATGCCGGCTTCCCGCCGCTGGGCGAGGCGCTGTCCAGTGGCCTGCTCAATCCGCTGCTGGGCCTGTTGGCGCTGGAGTTCGGCCTGGCCATCGGCTCGGACCTGCTCGGCCGGCTGGTCAGCTATGCCGATGCGCTGCTCTCGGAACTGTTCGCCAACGTCACCAGCATCCGCTTGATGGAACATGCCGCCACGCTGGACCTGGAGGACTTCGAGGACCCGGACCTGCAGGACAAGCTGGACCGTGCTCGGCGCCAGACCATGGGCCGGATGAACCTGATGAGCCAGCTGTTCGGCCAGGTGCAGGATGCGATCACCGTGGCCAGCCTCGCCGTCGGCCTGCTGGTCTACGCACCGTGGCTGATCCTGCTGCTGGCGCTGGCGCTGGTGCCGGCCTTCATTGGTGAATCGCACTTCAACGCGGCCGGCTACAGCCTCAACTTCCAATGGACGCCCGAGCGCCGCCAGCTCGACTACCTGCGCCAGCTCGGCGCCAGCGTGGAAACGGCCAAGGAAGTGAAGATCTACAACCTGCACCGCTTCCTGGTGGAGCGTTACCGGCGCCTGTCGGTGGCGCTGTTCCAGGCCAACCGGGCGCTGGCCCGGCGCCGCGCGTTCTGGGGCACGCTGCTGGCTGCGCTGGGCACGCTGGGTTATTACACCGCCTACGCCTACATCGCCTGGCGCACGGTGCGCGGCGATTTCTCGATCGGTGACCTGACCTTCCTCGCCGGCAGCTTCCTGCGCCTGCGCCAGCTGCTGGAAGGCCTGCTGATCGGTTTTTCGCAGGTGGCCAGCCAGGCGCTGTATCTGGACGACCTGTTCTCGTTCTTCCAGATCGAGCCGGAGATCCACACCCGCGACGGCGCCGTACCGGTGCCGCAGCCGATCCGCCAGGGCTTCGTGTTCGAGAACGTCGGCTTCCGCTATCCCGATGCGGAACAGTGGGCGGTGCGCCATCTGGATTTCCAGCTGCATGCGGGCGAAGTGCTGGCCCTGGTGGGCGAGAACGGCGCCGGCAAGACCACCCTGGTCAAGCTGCTTGCGCGGCTGTACGAGCCGGATGAGGGCCGCATCCTGCTTGATGGCCGCGACCTGCGCGATTACGACCTGGACGACCTGCGCGCCAACCTCGGGGTGATCTTCCAGGACTTCGTGCGCTACAACCTCAGCGCCGGCGAGAACATCGGCGTCGGCCAGGTCGAGGCGATGGACGACCAGGCGCGTATCGCCGACGCCGCCCGGCGTGGCATGGCCGAGGAAGTGATCGACGCACTGCCCGGCGGCTACGACCAGCTGATCGGGCGCCGCTTCAAGCAGGGCGTGGACCTGTCCGGCGGCCAATGGCAGAAGATCGCCATCGCCCGCGCATGGATGCGCAATGCGCAGGTGATGATCCTGGATGAGCCCACTGCGGCGCTGGATGCACGCAGCGAGTTCGAGGTGTTCCAACGGTTCAGGGAGCTGGCGGATAATCGCACCGCTGTACTGATTTCCCACCGTTTTTCCTCGGTGCGCATGGCCGATCGCATCCTGGTGCTGGCCGATGGGCGGATCGAGGCCAGTGGCACCCACGCCCAGCTGATGGCCCAGGGCGGCCGCTACGCCGAGCTGTTCGAGCTGCAGGCGGCCGGTTACCGCTGAGAACGCCTCTCGTTCCGCCTAATGAGAACCTGTCTCATTTGAGATAGAATCACCCCCGACGACTTTCGATAGATACGCCCATGTCCTCCGCTTTCGGCGCCGAAACGGTGCTTGAGGTCCGTCACTGGACCGACGCCTACTTCAGCTTCACCCTTACCCGCGACAGCGGTTTCCGCTTCGAGAACGGCCAGTTCGTGATGATCGGCCTGGAAACCGAGGCGCGGCCGCTGCTGCGCGCCTATTCCATCGCCAGCGCCAACTGGGAAGAGCATCTGGAGTTCTTCAGCATCAAGGTGCAGGACGGCCCACTGACCTCGCGCCTGCAGCACATCAAGCCGGGCGACAAGGTGCTGGTCGGCAAGAAGCCCACCGGCACCCTGCTGATCAGCGACCTGCACCCGGGCAAGAACCTGTATCTGCTGGGCACCGGCACCGGGATGGCGCCGTGGCTGTCGGTGATCAAGGATCCGGAGACCTACGAGCGCTTCGAGAAGGTGATCCTGTGCCACGGCGTGCGCTACGAAAAGGACCTGGCCTACCGCGATTACTTCGAGAAGGAACTGCGTGAGCACGAGTTCCTCGGCGAGATGATCGGCGACAAGCTGCTGTACTACCCGGCCGTCACCCGCGAACCGTTTGCCAACCAGGGCCGCCTGACCTCGCTGATGGAAAGCGGCGAGATGCAGCGCACGCTCGGCCTGCCGGAGCTGAGCCCGGAGAACGACCGCGCGATGATCTGCGGCAGCCCGCAGATGCTGGCCGACCTGCGCTCGGTGCTCGACGCACGTGGCTTCCAGGTTTCGCCGCGCATCGGCCAGCCGGGCCACTACGTATTCGAGCGCGCTTTCGTCGAGAAATGATGCTGTAACGGTAGTGCCGGCCGCTGGCCGGCACTTCCTGGCACCACGGGGTTGCCGGCCAGCGGCCGGCACTACCTCACAGCAGCGCTTCGATCGCTCCGCGCAGCTGCTCCGGCTTGGTGGTGGGCGCATACCGCGACACCACCTGCCCCTGGCGGTCGACCAGGAACTTGCTGAAATTCCACTTGATGCGGGCGCTGCCCAGCAGGCCGCGCTTCTGGCGTGACAGCCAGGCCCACAGGGGATCGGCGCCCTCGCCGTTGACCTCGATCTTCTGCGACAGCGGGAAGCTGACCGGGTAATCCAGCGAGCAGAACTGGCGGATCTGCGCGGCATCGCCGGGCTCCTGTGCGCCGAACTGGTTGCAGGGAAAGCCGATCACCACCAGGCCGCGCTCGCGATAGTCCTGCCACAGCTGTTCCAGCCCGGTGTACTGCGGGGTGAAGCCACAGCGACTGGCGACATTGACCAGCAGCAGCGGATGGTCCTGGTACCGGACCAGGGCCTGCGGCTGGCCGTCCAGGTCACGGAAGCTGAAATCGTAGGCGGTGGTCATGGCGCTGGGCCCGGGGAGAGGACACCCGCATGGTACCGGGGTAGCCGCGTGCCCGGCAGCCACCCATGCGGCGGCGCTGCCAGCATGCCTTTTGACACAAGTGGGCGCGCGACCGGCCGGGTTACCCTCGGAACCTTGTTTGCCTTACCGGAGTTCCTACCTTGACCACTCGCCTTGCCCTTGCCGTGGCCATGTCCCTCGGCCTTGCCCTGCCCGCCTTCTCCGCCGGCGCGGCCACCCCGGCCGCCAGCACCGCCGCTCAGCAGGCCAATCCGTTCTTCGCCGAAAGCCCGCTGCCCCTGCACTTCCCGCAGTTCGACAAGATCAAGGACAGCGATTTCGCCCCGGCCTTCGACGCCGGCATGGCGCAGCAGCTGAAGGAAGTGGAAGCGATCGCCAACAACAAGGCCAAGCCGACCTTCGACAACACCATCATCGCCCTGGAAAAGAGCGGTGACGTCCTCGATCGCGCCACCACCGTGTTCTTCAGCCTGGTCGGCGCCGACACCAACGACACCCGCAAGAAGCTGCAGGCTGATTATTCGGCCAAGTTCGCCGCGCACAGCGATGCGATCGCGCTGAACGGCAAGCTGTTCGCGCGCATCCAGGCACTGTACGACACCCGCAATCAGCTGGGCCTGGACGCCGAGGGCGTGCGCCTGGTCGAGAAGTACTACGACAACTACGTGCGCGCCGGCGCCAAGCTGTCCGACGCCGACAAGGCCAAGCTGAAGGAAATGAACGCCGAGCTGGCCAACCTGGGCACCAAGTTCAGCCAGAACGTGCAGTCGGAAGTGAACGCTTCGGCGATCACCGTCGCCGACGTCAAGGAACTGGACGGCCTGTCCAAGGAGCAGATCGCGGCCGCTGCCGAAGCCGCCAAGGCCCGCGGCCAGGACGGCAAGTACGTGATCACCCTGCTCAACACCACCGGCCAGCCGCCGCTGACCAACCTGGCCAACCGTGCCCTGCGCCAGAAGATCTACGAAGCCTCGGTCAGCCGTGGCAGCCGTGGCGGTGAGTTCGACAACACCGCACTGGTCTCGCGCATCATGCAGCTGCGTGCCGACAAGGCCAAGCTGATGGGCTTCCCGAACTTCGCCGCCTACAACCTGACCAACCAGACCGCCAAGACCCCCGAAGCGGTCAATGCGATGCTGGGCAAGCTGGCCCCGGCTGCGGTGGCCAACGCCAAGCGTGAAGCCGCCGACCTGCAGGCGATGATCGACCAGGAGCAGAAGGCGGCCGGCAAGAAGACCTTCGCGCTGGAACCGTGGGACTGGGCCTTCTACAGCGAGAAGGTGCGCCAGGCCAAGTACAACTTCGACGAGTCGCAGCTCAAGCCGTACTTCGAAATGAAGAACGTGCTTGAGAACGGCGTGTTCCATGCCGCCAACCTGGAATTCGGCCTGACCTTCAAGCAGCGCACCGACCTGCCGGTCTACCACGATGACGTCACTGTCTACGATGTGTTCGACGCCGACGGCAGCCAGCTGGCGATCTTCATCTTCGACCCGTATGCGCGCGCCTCCAAGCGTGGCGGTGCGTGGATGAACTCCTACGTCTCGCAGTCCAAGCTGACCGGCTTCAAGCCGGTGGTGGCCAACCACCTGAACATCCCGAAGCCGCCGGCCGGCCAGCCGACCCTGCTGACCTGGGACGAGGTGAACACCACCTTCCACGAGTTCGGCCATGCCCTGCACGGCATGTTCTCCAACGTGAAGTACCCGTACTTCTCCGGCACCTCGGTGCCGCGTGACTTCGTCGAGTTCCCCTCGCAGGTCAACGAGATGTGGTCGGACAACCCGGTCATCCTGAAGAACTACGCCAAGCACTACCAGAATGGTTCGGCGATGCCGCAGGCACTGCTGGACAAGGTGCTGGCCGCGGCCAAGTTCAACCAGGGCTTCGCCACCACCGAGTACCTGGGTGCGGCCATGCTGGATCAGCGCTGGCACCAGATCGGCGCCGACCAGGTGCCGGCGGCCAAGGACGTGATGGCCTTCGAGCGTGCTGCGCTGGAGAAGGACGGCATCTACTACGCGCCGGTTCCGCCGCGCTACAAGACCCCGTACTTCAGCCACATCATGGGCGGCTACTCGGCCGGCTACTACGCCTACATCTGGTCGGAAGTGCTCGACGCCAACACCCAGAAGTGGTTCAAGGACAACGGTGGCCTGAGCCGCAAGAACGGCGACCACTTCCGCGCCACCCTGCTGTCCAAGGGCGGCAGCGTGGATGCCATGCAGCTGTTCCGCGATTTCGCCGGCCACGAGCCGCAGATCGAGCCGCTGCTGGAAAAGCGTGGCCTGACCGGCGCCGGCAACTGATCGCTGGCGCGGTAGCGTGAAACGAAAACCGCCCGGGAGACCGGGCGGTTTTTTTGTTGGATGGGGTCAGAGCCCATTTCCACGAAACGGGATCTGACCCCATCCACGCATGGCGTGGATGCGCTTCAGCGCCGGAACACGCGTTCCCACCATCGCTTCTGCGTGGCCGCTGCCGGAGCCGTATCGGCCGTGACCGGATCCTGGGTTTCCGCCATGAACTGCGCCAGCTGCGCTGCGGCGGCCTCCGCGTACAGCAACGCACCTTCCGGGGCGCAGTTGAGCAGATTGCTCATGCTGGTCGATGCGTTGAGGTCCATCGGATTCGGCTCGACCACCTCGCTTGCCTCCAGCAATCCGCATCCCTTGGCGATGGCATCGTCAACCACCGCCCAGAACACCGCCAGCCGTCCCTCCGAGAACAGTTCATCCAGCCGGGCGCGCAGGTCGCCATCGACCTCGTAGTCGGCGCGCATTCTCCGCAACTGGGCAAGGGTGATGAAGATGCCCCCGGCATAGTTTTCCGTCAGATGGCTGCCGCCTGCTGCGTCTGCCCACTGCGGCGGCACCAGTTGCCGCCAGTCCGCGAAATAGCGGGCAACCACCGGATCGTCGATGAAGAACGAGAGGGCGCTCCCGCGAAGATAGTGATGCCGGCGCAGGTGACCGGCCACGATCGCCAGGTACAAAGCGTGCCCCTTCTCGAAAGGCACTTCTGTACTGATCGAGCGAGCCTCGTCGATGCGTTCCTGCAGCTGCGCCATGTAGAACGGCTCGATCCGGAACTGCTGCTGCAACGCATTGACCAGAGTCGCGTCCTCCAGCGCACGAAAATAGATGTCACGGATCTCCGAATCCGCGATTGGATGGTAGGTGATGTCCCAACCCATACTGCAACGCCTTCAGGAATGCGGTGATCCCGCCGACCCGGCAGCTTAGCGTCGAGGACACCCATGCGGGGCGCCGAACGCGTAACACCCGCCACTGACGTCAATGCACGTCATATCTGGCCCGATCTGCCCCTGGCTCGGCGCCACCTCAGCGCGGCGCGACGTACCCGCCCGGCACGCCTTCCGGCGACAGCACCAGCTGCCACAGCTGCGCGTGCCGGCAGCGGAAGGTCGCCATCGATCCGGCCAGGTAGAACCGCCACATGCGCCGGAAATGCTCGTCATAACGGGCATCCAGCTGCGGCCAGGCCGCCTCCACATTCCGCCGCCAGGCCTGCAGGGTCAGATCGTAGTCGGTGCCGAAGTTGTGCCAGTCCTCCAGCACGAAGCGTCCTTCGAACGCCTTGCTGATCTGCAGCGCCGAAGGCAGCATCGAATTGGGGAAGATGTAGCGCGCGATCCACGGATCGGTGCGGTGCCGGGAGATGTTGGTGCCGATGGTGTGCAGCAGCAGCAGGCCACGCGGCGACAGGCAGCGCCGGGCCACCTCGAAGAAGCTGGCGTAGTTCTTGTCGCCGACATGCTCGAACATGCCGATCGAGAAGATCGCATCGAACGGCTCGTCCAGTTCGCGGTAGTCCTGCAGGCGGATCTCGATCGGCAGGCCGGCACACAGCTCGCGGGCGAAGTCGGCCTGCTCCTGCGAGATGGTCACGCCGACAGCGCTGACGCCATAGCGCTCGGCCGCGAACTTCAGCGCTTCGCCCCAGCCACAGCCGATGTCCAGCACGCGCTGGCCCGGGCGCAGCCCCAGCTTGCGGCAGACCAGGTCGAGCTTGGCCTCCTGCGCGGCGTCCAGATCGCCGGCACTGCGCCAGTAGCCACAGCTGTACACCAGGCGCTGGCCGAGCATGGCCTGGTAGAGATCATTGCCAAGATCGTAGTGGCGCCGGCCGACCTCGTAGCTGCCCTGCCCGGTCTGCAGGTTGAACAGCCGCGCTTTCAGCGCATCGGCCACTTCGCGCCAACCATGCACCCGTTCGTCCAGATGCGCCTGCATCAGGTGGACAAGGAATTCATCCAGGACGGTGGCATCCCACCAACCGTCCATGTAGCTCTCGCCGAGGCCGAGCGAGCCGTGTGCCATGACCCGCGCGAAGAAGCGCGGGTCATGCACCTGGATGTCCTGTGGCTGGGTGCCGCCGATGCGGACCCCGGCTTCGTGCAGCAGGCCGGCGACCCGCTCCTGCAACCCTGTATCCACCCCACGTCCTCCACTGCGATCAACCGCGTGCGAACAGCTCCACGTAGTCCTTGGCCACGTGCGGCAACACCACCGCCGCCGGTACGTCAGCGGTCTGGGTGCCGTCCGAGTATGGACCCACCTGGTACGGCGGGAACACAAAGCGCAGCGCGGTGATCTGCCCCTTGTCGTCGGTCAGCGGCTGGAACTGGCTGAAATTATCGGCCTGCGGGCCGGTCCCGTCGGCGATCATGCGCGAGGCATTGCGCAGCGATTCCTGCAGCTGGGCCGGGTCCATGTCTTCGCCACTGAGGCGGGTGGCCACGCGCTCGCGCAGCTGCTCGGCGACGAAATCACTGATCGCCTTCCAGCCCTTGGCATCGGGCACCAGCTTCTCGGCACTGAGCATCTGCTGCTGCTGCGGCAGCCACACGAAGCGCGCCACCAGCGGCTCGCCGTGGGCGCCACCGGTATAGCGGCTGCCATCGGCGCTGACCACCACCAGCTGCGGGGTTTCCAGCAGCTTCTCAAAGCTCAGCGACAGTTCGTAGGGCATGGTCGGCTTGTCATTGCCCAACCCATCCAGCGCCTGCTGCAGGTCGCTGCGTGCACTGGTGGCATAGCCCTGCAGCGCGCGCGCCAGCCCCGGGTAGCGATCGATGCCGGCCGGGTAGCTGATACCCACCACCTCACGCTCGTTGTTCTCGATCACGTCGCGCAGATCCAGCGGCGCTTCCGCGGCCGGTGCCGGATCGACCGCAGCGGTTTCGGCGGCCGGAGCCGCATCGGTCGCCGGTGCCGGTTCGCCCTGACGCTGGCACCCGGCCAGCACCAGCACACCCACCACGCCGGCCAGCACGCTGCCGTGCAGTGGCCGGTTGTTTCCAATCTTCATCGAAATCCCCTGTTCATGTTTGTCCATCATCGCCTGCCCTGGCTGAAGCGTGGCCCGCTGGCGCTCAGCCCACCAGCAGGTCGTGGTACTCCTCGTGCCGCTGCAGGAAGGCTTCGGCATAGGAACACGCCGGCACCACCTTGTACTTCTGTTCGCGGGCAAAACGCAGCGCGACGCGGGTCAACTCACCGGCAATGCCACGGCCGGCGATCGGCTCGGGCACTTCGGTGTGGGTGATGACCATGCGCCTGCGCTTGATCTGGTAGTCCAGTACCGCCAGCTGTCCTCGCACACGAGCGGTGAAGCGATGGTTGGCCAGGTCGTGCTCGACCTCGTAGGCCAGACCGGGGGGCGTGACCGAAGCCATGGAACTGTCTCCTGCGGCGACTGCGTGGATGGTGCGCAGCCGGGCGCCATGATCGCGTGAAGCCTGAACAGGGGCAAGTCCAGTCCGTTCACGTCACTTTTCGACCCTCAAGCTGGAGCCTGGGCGGCCGCTATCGCCTGTGGAGGGGTCTGCCTTGGCTGGCACGGCCCTTGCGAACGTTGATCACGTGCACCCCGCGGAGGCTTTCATGCACCCCAGCGACACCCATTCGGACACCGACCACGCCCTGCTCGAGGGGCTGCTGCAACTGGCAGTGGAAGGGCAGACCGAAGACCAGGATTTCCAGCGCATCGGCGAGGAAGTGTTCGCACGCCTGCTGGACACCTACGGCCAGCAGACCCGGGCCTGACCCGCAACCAGGCCCCTGCCCCGGGGTCGGATCCAGCGGATCCGACCCCAGCCCCTCAACCGCCGCCGAGGCGGAAGGTCGGGTTGGACAGTTCGCGCAGGAAGTGGCTGAAGATGCTCGGCTGCATGGCCAGCATGAAGATCACGCCGAACGCCGCGCCGGCCAGGTGCGCACTGTGGTTGATGCGGTCACCGCCACGCTTGTCCATCCAGATGCTGTAGCCGACATAGAACGCGGCGTAGATGATCGCCGGTGCCGGGATGAAGAACACCAGGATGATCGACCACGGCTTGATCAGGATGAAGGCGAACAGCACCGCCGACACCGCACCGGACGCACCCAGGCTGAGGTAGTTCGGGTTCTTCTGGTTCTTCAGGTAGCTGGGCAGGATCGAGACCAGCAGCGCGCCGATGTAGAACGCCGGGTAGGTCAGGTAGCTGCCGGTCAGCTGCACCATCACGCTCTCGATGAATCCCCCGAAGAAGAACAGGGTGATCATGTTGAAGATCAGGTGCGACCAGTCGGCATGGATGAAGCCATAGGTCACCAGCCGGTCGTACTGGCGGTGACGGTCGATGGCCGGCGGCCACAGGATCAGCCGGTCGGCCAGCTTGCGGTTGTTGAACGCCATCCAGGACAGGATGGCGGTGATGGCGATCAACAGCAGATTGACAGGGGTCATCTCAGGCTCAGGCGCTGCGGTAGTTGTCGACCATACGATAGCGTTTTGCATACCAACCGAACGCCAACGCCGCGATGAAGGCAAAGCCGGCGAAGAAGAACATCAGGAAGGCGGCCTCGCTGAGCCCGGTGCCGGCAATCTGGTGGGTCACCGCATCGTTGCGCACCGCCGCGTTGGACAGCAGCACCCACAGGTTGCCGATGGTGGTGGTCAGGTTCCAGAAGCTCATCACCACGCCCTTCATCGCCTGCGGCGCCTGGCTGTAGGCGAACTCCAGGCCGGTGGCCGAGACCAGCACCTCACCGAAGGTCAGCAGCGCATACGGCAGCATCTGCCAGAAGATCGACATGGCGTTGCCGCCATCCATGATCACCTGGATGCCACCGACCACGATCCAGGCCAGGCCGCTGAAGGCGATGCCGGCGGTCATGCGGCGCAGCGCGGTCGGCTCGAAGCCGAAGCGGCGCAGGGCCGGGTACAGCACCAGGTTGTTGAACGGGATCAGGATCATCACCAGCAGCGGGTTCAACGCCTGCATCTGCGAAGCGGTGAACCAGCTCGGCATCTGCATCTGCTGGCCCTGCAGCACCCAGGTCGAGGCCTTCTGGTCGAACAGCGAGAAGAACGGCGTGGTCAGCGCGAAGATCACCAGCACGCGCAGCACCGAGCGCACGCCTTCGACCGCCTCGGCCGGATGCTGGCCGCGGGCGCGGTCCAGCTGCAGCCAGGTGCCACCGCCGATGCCGGCCAGGATGGCCACCAGCGCCAGGCACAGGCAGATCACGATGCCCAGCGAACCGACCAGGCCGAACGAGGCCACCGCCAGCACCAGGCCGAGCGCGGCGATCACCAGGCCAGGACGGCCCTGGCCGGCCACGCGTGCAGTCAGCGCGGTGCGCACCACGTTGGCGAACGAATGCGGATCCTTCGGCGGCAGCGGCACCAGCACATAGCGCTTGCGGCCCAGCCAGAACACAAAGGTGGCCACGAACATCAGGATGCCCGGGATGCCGAACGCCCACTGCGGGCCCCAGTTCTTCAGCACCAGCGGAATCAGCAGCGAGGCGAACAGCGAGCCGAAGTTGATGATCCAGTAGAAGGCGTCGAAGACGATCTTGGCCAGGTGCTTGTTGCTCTGGTCGAACTGGTCGCCCATGAACGAAGCCACCAGCGGCTTGATGCCACCGGCGCCGAGCGCGATCAGGCCCAGGCCGAGGAAGAAGCCTTCGCGGCTGTTCTCGAACAGCGCCAGGCACAGATGGCCGGCACAGTAGACCAGGCTGAACCAGAGGATGGTGTGGTACTTGCCGAAGAACTTGTCGGCCAGCCAGCCACCGAGCAGCGGGAAGAAATACACGCCGATCATGAAGCTGTGCATGATGTCCTTGGCTTCACCGGCACGGCCTTCGGCTGTGATTTCCTGCAGCAGCAGCGAGGTGATCAGGAACTGCACCAGGATGTTGCGCATCCCGTAGAAGCTGAACCGTTCGCAGGCCTCATTGCCGATGATGTACGGGATCTGGCGCGGCATCTTTCCCTGGCCGGCGATGGGGGCGACTGCGTCGTGGCTCATCCTGTAAGGCATTCCTGCAAAGCGAAAGGCGCAAGATTACCGGAACCCGGGCTTGCGAGGCACGCTGCAGGGCTGCATGACAACGGTGGCAATCCATGGCAGGCGACCCCGACCCTGCCGGAAGTCACGGCACCTGCACGACAAAAGCGTAAACTTATCGTTATGCGCCCCCTCACCCACGCCCGCCTCCTGCTCAGCTGCCTTGCGCTGGTGCTGGCGTTGCAGGCGCAGGCGCGGCCACAGGCGCCAGCCAGTGCCACCACTGATGCCGAGCCCCGCCAGCTGACGGTGGCCGCACTGGAACTGCCCAGCCGCGACGACGCGCAATGGAAGCTGCGCCGCGAGCAGGTCGCGCAGCTGCTCACCGAACTGCAGCCGGACGTGATCTCGGTGCAGCAGGTGCTGCAGCAGCAGGGCCGCAACCCGGCCTGCTGGCTGGCCAGCCGGCTGCGCTACAGCTGCGACTTCGTTACCGCCGACCCACCCAGCCAGTCGCTGCGGCATGGCAACGCGATGCTGACCCGGTTGCCGGTCAGCGAAGACGGAGTCACCCTGCTGCATCCACCGGGCACCTTCAGCGCGGCCGGCATGATGCGCCTGAAGCTGGGCCAGGCGCTGGTGAACATCTACGTGGCGCGGCTGCGCCCGGACCCGGACGAGGCGGCCGCCCGTCAGCATCAGACCAGCGACCTGATGACCTGGATCGGGGCCACGGCCGAAGGCATGCCCAGCCTGATCGCCGGTGATTTCTCGGCAACCACGGTGGAACTGGTGCGCAGCACGCCCGGCTTCCAGCCGGCCCGGCGCAATCCCGGCGGCCGTCCCGAAGCGCCTGCGGCCAGTGGTGGCGGCGCCAGTGGCCACGGCCTGGACGTGCTGTTCCAGGTCAAGCACTTCGGCGGCATCCGCCAGCAGCCGATCCTGCTGCCGGCCGACGGTGACCTGCCCGGCCTGCGCCTGGGGGTGATGGCAACCCTGCGCCTGCAGGGCGATACGGCCACCACGGAATAGGTAGTGCCGGCCGCTGGCCGGCTCCCCCGGCACCACACGGATGCCGGCCAGCGGCCGGCACTACCCAATGACTGCTGCAACAAAAAGGCCGGGGTCTCCCCCGGCCTTTTCATTTCATCCAGTGACGCAGATCAGGCGATCGCTTCCTGGTAACGGCGCTCGACTTCGTTCCAGTCGATGACGTTGAAGAACGCGCCGATGTATTCCGGGCGACGGTTCTGGTACTTCAGGTAGTACGCGTGCTCCCACACATCCAGGCCGAGGATGGGGGTGTTGCCTTCCATCAACGGGCTGTCCTGGTTGCCGGTGCTTTCGACCACGACCTTCTTGTCCGGGGTGACGCTCAGCCAGGCCCAGCCACTGCCGAAGCGGGTCAGGGCGGCCTTGGTGAAAGCATCCTTGAACTTGTCGAAGCCGCCCAGGTCCTTGTCGATGGCCTTGGCCACGTCGCCCACCGGGTTGCCGCCGGCGTTCGGCGCCATCACCGTCCAGAACAGCGAGTGGTTGGCGTGGCCACCACCGTTGTTGCGCACCGGGCCCTGCAGGTTCTCCGGCAGCGACTTGAGCTTCTTCACCAGTTCTTCGACCGGCAGGTCAGCGTACTCGGTGCCTTCCAGCGCCGCGTTGACGTTGTTGATGTAGGTCTGGTGATGCTTGGTGTGATGGATTTCCATCGTCGCCGCATCGATATGCGGTTCCAGCGCGTCGTAGGCGTAGGACAGCTTGGGCAGGGTGTAGGCCATGATGCATCTCCTGATTGCGAGGGCACCCGACGGTGTCGGGCGGTGCGCGGTGAATGATGGGGACAGACCGCCAGATTACCAAGGGGGATGTAAAGGAAATTGCGTCCTGCCGGTGAGCATCCCGGCAATTGTTACGCAGCAGTGACGCACCGCCCTCCTCATGCACCGTGCAGCGCACAGGCGCTACAGTGCGTGCATCACCCTCACCTGCCCCCGCCCATGCGCAACCCCCGGCTGCTGATCACCGCCATCGCCCTGCTGCTGCTCGGCCTGGTCGTCAACCACTTCATGCAACGGCCACCGGCGCCGCAGTTCGCACCGGACCTGCAGGGCACGCCCGCCGCGCGTGCACCGGCGGCGCGCAGTACCGGCGACGCCAGCGGGCTGCCGGCGTTCCTGCCCGCCGAAGCACGGCAGACCATCGCCCTGATCCAGCGCGGCGGTCCGTTCCCGCACCGCCAGGATGGCAGCACCTTCGGCAACCGCGAGCAGCAGCTGCCGCAGCGTGCGCGCGGCTACTACCGCGAATACACCGTCGATACGCCCGGCGCGCGCACCCGTGGCACACGCCGCATCGTCACCGGCGGCGATCCGCCGGAGGCGTGGTACTACACCGATGACCACTACGCGTCATTCCGCAGCTTCACCGTACCGGCCCAGGGAGCGCAGTGATGAGCCATGATGATTTCGGCCTCGGCCTGCATGACATCAACAATGCCGGCGTCTACGCCATCGACAGCGAGGACATCGGCGCGCTTGCCGCAGCGATGCGCGATGCCGGCCTGAAAGTGATCCGCATCGATCTGGAAGGCGTGACGGACAAGCGCACCTTGCTGGCCCGGCTGGCCGCGCAGCTGGATTTCCCGGCCGGCTTCGGCGGCAACTGGGATGCCTTGTCGGACAACCTGCGCGACCTGCAGTGGCTGCCGGCCAACGGCTATGCGTTGTTCCTGGCCGATGTGGACGCAATGCGGGCCACTACGCAGAAAGAATTCGACACCCTGCTGGACGTGATGGATGAAGCCAGCCGCGACTGGGTCGGCCGCGATGTGCCGTTCTGGGTGTTCCTGTCGCAGAGCGCGTAGGCGCAACGCCCTGGTAGAGGCCGACCTTGGTCGGCGCACGTGCCCTGGTAGAGGCCGACCTTGGTCGGCGCTCATGCCAACCAAGGTTGGCATCTACCCAGGCGCGCCTGCACGACGACCTCACCCCGCGATGGAAACAGGCGTGGACAACGGCAACCGCTAGCGGCTTCCGTTGTCTTCCTGCAGTTCCTTCTTGAACGGGATGTCCGGCGGCGGCCGCGCCACGGCCGGCTGGTCCTGCATGTTCGGATCACTCAGGCCGCAACCGCCACCGGCCTGCAGGATCGAGATCACACAGGAAATCCGCGTGCTGGTGCCCGGCAGCGGGATCTCCATCGTCTGGATGCCCTTGCGCACCCACTCGGCCAGCAGCGACTCCTGCGGCACCCAGTATTTGTCGAACGAGGTGGGCGTGTAGTCGTACGGCGGCCGCTTCAACCACGTGCCCGACTGGGCGATGCGCTCCCGGCTCCAGCCATCATTGGCACCGCCCGGCGCGCCGCGCTCGGCATGACCCTCACCGTCCTGCCCCGGTACACGTACGCTGCCATCGGCATTGAACAGGCCATCACCCTTGCCGGCGCTGCTGGCCTGGCGGGCACCGCTGCTGGCGCCATCACGGTTGCGGCTGGACGCGCCCCAGTCATCGCCCTTGGCGGGGGTGGCCCAGTTGCCCGGCGTGGGCGCAGGGCGCGCGCCGGCCTGGCCGGGTGCGGTGCTGGGCACCGACGCTGCCGATGTCCGGCTGCTGGCCTGCGCCGCACTGCCGCTGGCCGTCGGCGTCGCGGCCGGCGCACTGCCACTGGAGGTGGAAGGCGACGCTGCCGGCGCCGACGCGACGGCGCGCTCGCGCACCTGCACCTCGCGACCTGCCGGCGCACGCACTGCCGGCGCGCGGCCGGCCACGTCCGCCATCCGCACCTGCGGATCGACCACTGCCTGTACCTCACGTTCGCGCACCTGCACGTCGCGCTGCGGCACGCGCACCTGCACATCGGCCGCGCGCAGCGGCTGCGGTGCGACCGGCGCATCCACCGCGCTGACCTCGCGTTCCTGCACCTGGATCTCACGCACCTGCGGCGCGCGCACCGCGACCTCCGGCGCCCGCAGCGGTGTCGGGGTGGGCGGCGCCTGCACCGGCTGCACGCTGCGCTCGCGCACCGCCGGCGTGGCGTCGCGCGGCACGATGCTGACCTCGGTACGTGGCACGCTGACCGGAGGCACCACGAAATCGCTGCTGGCCTCGGCCACGGTGGTGGCCTGCACCGGCGAGGGCGGTGGAGCTGCCAGCGGCGCGGGTTCGGCAGTGGCAGGCGGCGCGGGCTGGCTGGCGGTGGGTGCCGCTGCTGGCGCGGGCGCAGGCGCCGCTGCAGCGGCCGGACGCGGCTCGGGCGCGGTCGCCGCGCCCCCGTTACGGCCCGCCGCAACCTGACCGGCCGGCGCGGCCGCAGCCGCTTCAGCGCCGGGCTGATCGCCGCCGCCTTCCTGGCTGGCGCGGCCGACGAACTCAACCTGCACGCGCTCGCCCTCGGCGCCCTCTTCGTCCGGCGCCGTGGTGCGGATCACCGCCACCCACAGCAGCAGAACGAAGAACAGCAGATGCAGCAGCGCACTGGCCAGCGCGGAGGTCCAGCGCATCCAGCGCTGGTCCCGCGGCGCGGCATCCCAGTCCTGCCAGAACAGGCGGCGCAGGGCCTGCCAGGGCGACAAACGCGGCAGCCGGCCCGGCGGGCCCGGCAGCGGCCGCGGCAGCAGCACCGCGATCACCTCACGGGCGTGCAATGGCCTGGGCAGCGGACCCAATGAGCGCAGCCACAGCGCCCAGCCATACGGCAGGCGCGTGGTCTTTTCGAGGATGGCCCCTGGCTGCTGGCGCGCCAGCAGCAGGTCGATGAGTTGCTCGGCCCGGGTCAGAGGCACGCGTCGGCGATCAGGCGGCGTTGCCGCGCGGAATGTACGGCGCGTGGCCGCTGTCGTGGTCGGTCGCGTCGCGCACAGCGGTCACGCCCGGCACGCGTCCCATCAGGGTCTTTTCGATGCCCTGCTTGAGGGTCACGTCGGCCATGCCACAGCCCTGGCAGCCGCCACCGAAGCGCAGCAGCACCACGCCTTCGGCCGAGACTTCCTGCACAGCCACCTTGCCGCCATGCGACGCCAACTGCGGATTGATTTCGTTTTCCACCACCCAGTGCACGCGCTCGACCAGCGAGGCCGCATCGCCGGGCGCTTCGCCCTTGATGCGCGGCGCCTTGATGGTCAGCTGCTGGGTGCCGGCGCTGCCGGCGACGATATCGATCTCGGCGCCGTCGAGCCAGCCGACGCTGCCGGCATCGACATAGAGGGTGAAGCCATCGCAGTCCACCGCCCACTCGTCGCCAAGCAGGTCGGTCGGCTCGGCGAACTCCAGCCGGGCGTCGGCGCGCGGCGTACCGGGATCGACGGCACTCAAGCGCACGCCCATGCCGGGCACGCCCTCGCGTTCGATCAGCTTGCGGAAGTGGGTCTGGGCAGTGTCGGAGATCTGGATCATCAGGCTATTCTAGCCAAGTCAGCGTCGGCCGCTCATTCGGTTTATACACCGTCCGGCGCATTGTTCAGTCAACACGAGGTGGAGGAACCCATGTCCGACCTGATTCCGCTGGCACAGGCGCACTGCGTGCCGCGAAAGGGCAGCGACCACAAGCTGGGCGAGGCCCGCCTGGCCGAACTGCTGCCGCAGGTGCCGGGCTGGGAGCTGGCCGAGGCCGGCCAGGCGCTGGTGCGCACCTTCCGGTTCAAGAACTATTACGAAACGATGGCCTTCGTGAACGCGCTGGCCTGGATCGCCCACCACGAGGACCACCACCCGGACCTGGGCGTGCACTACGACCGCGCCGTCGTGCGCTATTCCACCCACGACGTGGGCGGCCTGAGCGAGAACGACTTCATCTGCGCGGCAAAGACTTCGGCCCTGACGGAGCAACTGCCATGAACGTACGTTTGCTGAGCCTGTCCCTGATCGCTGCGACCGGCCTGGCCGGCTGTGGCCCGTCCGAACCGCCGGCACCGCCACCGCCGCCGCCGACCGAAGTGGCCGCAGTGAAGACGCCGCCGCCGCAGTACCCGCTCGAACTGGCCTGCATGGGCGTGGGCGGCACCAGCACGTTCAAGGTGACCATCGGCACCGACGGCAAGCCCAGCGAGGTTGCGCTGCTGACCGGCGCCGGCAATCCGCAGCTGGACGAGCTGGCCAGGACCGCGGTGCAGGGCTGGCAGTTCAATGCCGCCACCCGTAACGGCCAGCCGGTGCCGGCCACCATCCAGGTGCCGGTCAGCTTCAATCCGCCGCAGCCGAAGCCGGACCAGTGCTTCGCGATTGAAGAGCGCCTGCGCCGCGGCGGCTGATCGCGCACTCCGACGAGGCCAGCCGACGCCCGCCTCGCCCTCGCCGCCCCGGCCCTGTCCGGGGCGGTTGTCTGTCAACAGGACCGCGTCGGTAGATGCTGCAGATTCCCCCCGAAAACATCTGGATCGCGCTGGCGGTCACCCTCGCGGCCGGCCTGGCGACCGCCATCGGCAGCCTGATGGTGCTGTTCTCGCGCCGGCCCAACCCGCGCCTGCTGGCCTTCGGCCTGGCCTTCGCCGGTGGCGCGATGGTCTATGTGTCGCTGTCGGAAATCCTCAACAAGTCCATTGCATCGTTCGCGCTGGCCTATGGCGAGCGCACCGGCTTCACCTACGGCACCCTGGCGTTCCTGCTTGGCGTAGTGGCGATCGTGCTGATCGACCACTTCATTCCCAATCCGCATGACAGCCTGGACAAGCAGGACCCCGCGTTCCGCGAGAACAGCCGCGAGTACCTGAAGCGCGTCGCCCTGCTGACCTCGATTGCGATCACCGCGCACAATTTCCCGGAAGGCCTGGCGACCTTCTTCGCCACGCTGGAAAGCCCGTCGGTGGGCATGCCGCTGGCCTTCGCCATCGCCATCCACAACATTCCCGAGGGCATCGCGATCGCGGTGCCGGTGTACTTCGCCACCCAGAACAAGTTCTATGCGTTCAGCGCCAGCCTGCTGTCCGGCCTGGCCGAGCCGGTGGGCGCGGCACTGGGCTACTGGCTGCTGTCCGGATCGCTGTCGCACGCCACCTTCGGCTGGGTGTTCGGGCTGATTGCCGGCGTGATGGTGTTCCTGGCGCTGGATGAGCTGCTGCCAGCGGCCAAGCGCTATGCCAAGGGCCACGAGACCGTGTACGGGCTGGTGGCCGGCATGGGCACGCTGGCGATCAGCCTGGTGCTGTTCAAGTGGTGAGGGGCCGGTAAGGCACATCCACGCATGGCGTGGATCTACCGCCCCCGGGTAGCGTCGAGCTTGCTCGACGGCCCTTCGGTCGGGTCACGCGGAAAGCCAGTCGAGCAAGCTCGACTCTACTTCAGCCGGTCCAGCGCCTCGACCAGCTCATCGGCCAGCGGCGCGTTCAGCACATACGGGCTCTTGCCCGCGTCCAGCGCGAACTCCAGCGAGGCCGCATGCAGGAACAGGCGCTTCAGCCCGATCTGCTCACGAAGCCGCTTGTTGACTGCCGGATCGCCGTACTTGTCGTCACCGGCCACCGGATGCCCCAGATGCTGGGCATGCACGCGGATCTGGTGGGTGCGACCGGTCTCGATGCGTACTTCGCAATAGGAATGACCACCGCGGCGCTCCAGCACCCGGAAGTGGCTGATCGATTCCTTGCCGATCGCGTTGACCTGCACATGGCGCTCGCCGCCCTGGCGCAGGCCCACGTGCAGCGGCGCATCCACCGTCATCACGCCGTCGGGCATGCGCCCGGCCAGCAGGGTCAGGTAGCGCTTGCGGATGCCGGCGCCGTGGTCTTCACGCAGCAGGGCCTGCAGCTCGCTCAGCGCCGAGCGCTTCTTGGCCACGATCAGCAGGCCCGAGGTGTCGCGATCCAACCGGTGGACCAGCTCCAGGGTCTGGCCCGGACGCAGCGCCCGCAGCGTCTCGATGGCACCGAAGCTGATGCCGCTGCCGCCGTGGCTGGCCACGCCGGTGGGCTTGTTCAGGGCCAGCAGGCGCGCGTCTTCGAAAACGATGGCCTGCTCCAGCCGGCGCATGAACGCCTCGGGCGGACCCGCCTTGTCTCCTTCTTCCGTGAGACGGACCGGCGGCACACGCACCTCATCGCCCGCCTCCAGCTTGCGTTCGGCCTTGGCGCGGCCGCCATTCACGCGGACCTGGCCGCTGCGTACCAGCTTGTAGACCAGGCTGCGCGGGGCGCCCTTGAGCTGGCCAAGCAGGAAATTGTCCAGGCGCTGGCCGGCACGGTCCTCGGGAACGGTGATCATGCGCACGGAAGGCTTGTCGCCGGCGGGCTTGGTGGGGTCTGAGGCAGTCATCTGGCTGTTTATTCTGTTACACTCGGGGGGCGAGATAAGGGATTGATTTCGTTGGAAGTTACTCAGGGCCAGAAGCCCAGCTTCCGACGAATCCGGCACAGTGCGCGACCACCGCCCGCGGGGCGGCCATGTTAGCGGCTCACCGGCCTTCCCGGCCATCGCCGGATGCCTGACACGCAACCGTGCTGAACATGTCCCGCGTGGCGCTCCAGCCTGGCTGACAGCTGCCTGCGGCCCTGCAACACCCCAAAACCCATAAGAGTGAAGCGCTCCCGCGGCCTGCCGTGGTGTCGTAGCGCTGGAAACCCAAGCCGCCCTCCCCGCGCTTGCGCGAATGGGCGGCGAGCCGTGTCCAGAGGCGAAACCCCATGGCGTTCCGCGCGGTAGCCGCTTGCGAGGAACGCAACAATGAAGCGAATGCTGATCAACGCCACGCAGGCTGAAGAGCTGCGTGTTGCCATCGTGGATGGCCAGTCGTTGTATGACATCGACATCGAACAGCCGTCGAAGGAACAGAAGAAGTCCAACATCTACAAGGGCCGGATCTTCCGCATCGAGCCCTCGCTGGAAGCGGCCTTCGTCGAATACGGTGGTGGCCGCCATGGCTTCCTGCCGCTGAAGGAAATCTCCCGCGACTACTTCCAGGCCGGTGTCGACCACAACAAGGCCGGCATCCGCGAGCTGCTCAAGGAAGGCCAGGAGATCGTCGTCCAGGTCGACAAGGAAGAGCGTGGCAACAAGGGCGCTGCCCTGACCACGTTCATCTCGCTGGCCGGCCGCTACATGGTGCTGATGCCGAACTCGCCCAGCGCCGGCGGTGTATCCCGTCGCATCGAGGGCGAAGACCGTGCCGCCCTGAAGGACGCGCTGGACAAGCTGAACATCCCCGACGACATGGGCGTGATCATCCGCACCGCCGGCGTCGGCCGCGATGCCGAAGAGCTGCAGTGGGATCTGGACTACCTGCTCAACGTCTGGCGCGCCATCGCCGACGCCGCGCTGAGCAAGCCGGCCCCGTTCCTGATCTACCAGGAATCGCGCCTGATCGTGCGCGCCCTGCGTGACTACCTGCGCGCCGACATCGGCGAAATCCTGGTGGACACCGAGGAGATGTACGAGCACGCCCGCGAGTTCATGCAGCAGGTGATGCCGCAGACTCTGCGCAAGCTCAAGCATTACAAGGACGACATCCCGCTGTTCAACCGCTTCCAGATCGAATCGCAGATCGAAGGCGCCTACGAGCGCAACGTGCGCCTGCCGTCGGGCGGCTCGATCGTGGTGGACCAGACCGAAGCGCTGACCGCCGTCGACGTGAACTCCTCGCGCGCCACCAAGGGCAGCGACATCGAGGACACCGCGTTCCAGACCAACCTGGAAGCGGCCGAAGAAGTGGCCCGCCAGCTGCGCCTGCGTGACCTGGGCGGCCTGGTGGTGATCGACTTCATCGACATGGCCTCCAACAAGCACCAGCGCGAGGTCGAGAACCGCCTGGCCAACGCGCTGAAGTACGACCGTGCACGCGTGCAGGTCGGCCGCATCTCGCGCTTCGGCCTGCTGGAAATGAGCCGCCAGCGCCTGCGCCCGAGCCTGGGCGAATCCAGCCAGATCGTCTGCCCGCGCTGCGACGGCCACGGCCGCATGCGCAGCGTCGAGTCGCTGTCGCTGTCGATCATCCGCGTTGCCGAAGAGCACGCGATGAAGGAAAACACCGGGCAGGTGCTGGTGCAGGCCCCGGTGGAGATCGCCAACTACCTGTTGAACGAGAAGCGCAGTGCGCTGCGCGAGATCGAGCGCCGTCACGAAGCGCCGATCGTGATCGTTGCCGACGAGCAGCTGCACACCCCGCATTACACCGTGACCCGCCTGCGCGAGAACGAGCTGGGTGAAGAGAGCAACAAGCCCAGCTACCAGCGCGGCACCCCGCGCAAGCTGCCGGTGCATGCCCTGACCAAGGGCCAGCTGAACATCCCGCCGCCGGCGGTGACCCAGGTCAAGCACACCTCGCCCGCCCCGGTGCGTGAGGAAGCAGAACCGGCCAAGGCGGCGCCGGCCCCGGTCGCCGCAGCACCGGTGGCAGCGGCCCCGAGCGGTGGCGTGATCGGCTGGCTCAAGCGCGTGTTCGGTGGCGAAGCGGCGCCTGCTCCGGCGGCGGCTGCGCCAGCAGCGCGCCAGCAGCAGGAGGGCGGCCGCAAGGACCGCAACAAGGATCGCAACAAGGACCGCAAGGACCGCCGCGACGACAATCGTGGCAACGGTGGCAATGGCAACGCGCAGCAGCAGAAGGACGGCGGCAACCGCAAGGACCGCGGCGAGCAGCGCAAGGACGGCCGCAACGGCAACAACGGCAATGCCCAGCAGCAACCGCAGCAGGGCAAGCAGAAGGAGCCGCAGCAGAAGGATGGCCAGCAGCAGCCGCAGCAGAACAAGCCGCGCAACGAGCAGCAGGGCCAGGGCCAGAACCAGCAGCAGCCGAAGCTGAAGCAGCCCAAGCAGCCGCGTCCGCAGCAGCAGGACGGCGACAAGCCGGCCGACAAGCCGCAGCGCAACGCCGCCGAGGCGCCGGTCGATGCAGTGGCCGCCGCCGCCGCAGTGGCCGCGACCGCCGTCGCCGCCAACGTGGTGACCGCGCAGGAAGGTACGGCTCCGGCCGCACCGGTGGCCGAAGTGAGCCTGGCTGACGCAGCACCGGTGGCCGACACCGCGGTCAACGCTGATGCCGACGCCGTTGCCGTGTCCGGCGACGATGCGGCAATCGACACCGCAGGCGAGCAGGCTGGCGAAGGCGCGACCCGCCGCCGTCGCGGCCGTCGCGGTGGCCGTCGTCGCCGTCGTGGTGGCGCTGAGAACGCTGCCGGCAGCGATGCCCTGGGCGATGACCAGGATGACGCTGACGACGGTGATGACAGCGACAGCACCGACCTGGTTGCCGACAGCAGCGCCGAGGCCACTCCGGTTGCCGTGGCGCAGCCGACCCGCTCGCAGCCGGAATTCGATTTCGATGACGAAGCCGAGCCGGCGACCGTTGAAGCCGAGAAGCCGGCCCGTGCTGCCGCCGCCGTGGTTGCCGCGCCGGTTGCGGTGGTGAGCAGCACCGTGGTCGACGCCGCAGCGCCGGTCGTGACCGAAGCACCGGCACCGGTCATCAAGGCCGAGCCGGCGCCGCAGCCGGTGCAGACCAGCATGCTGGACCAGATCGACGCCGCAACCCCGGCCCAGCCGGCGGCACCGATCGCTCCGGTGGCTGAAGCCAAGCCGGTTGTCGAGGAGGCCGCCGTGGTGGCCGCGCCGGCACCGGTGGTGGTCGACGCTGCGCCGGTGGTGGAAGCGGCTCCGGTCGTTGAAGCCAAGCCGGTGGTTGCCGAAGCCGCACCGATCGTGGCCGACGTCATTCCGGTGGCGGAAACCGCTCCGGTGGTGGAAGCAAAGCCGGTGGTCGACGCCGTCCCGGTGGTCGAGACCGCACCGGTCGTAGAACAGCCGGCAGCACCGGTGGCCGTCGAAGCCGCGCCGGTCGAAGCCGCCGCACCGGTGGCCGAAGCCGTGGTGACGCCGTCGATCAACCCGGCGGCCGATGGCCATGCCGATTCGGCCAGCCAGGCCGCTGATGCCCAGGCATCGGACGAAGACGAAGAAGCCGCCAAGCGCACGCCGCCGGCGAACTGATCGCTCTTTGATCGCGTAGTACGAAACGGCGGGGATCGATGATCCCCGCCGTTTCTGTTTGTGCCGCACCGTGGTGTGGTGGCCGACCTGGGTCGGCGCCGTTATTCGTGCCAACCAAGGTTGGCACCTACCAGAGCGGGGACACAGGCACCGCCGTGGTAAATGCGGACCTTGGTCGGCACCGTTGTTCGTGCCAACCCAGATTGGCACCTACCGAAGCGGGTGTTGCTCAGGGCTTGGGGGCGAACTGCAACCGGGTCCAGACGCCGTAGTGGTCCGACGCCCAGCGGCCGCTGTCGTCGGGCTGATCGAACAGGATCTTCGCTTCGCGCGCAACCATCGCGTCCTGCTGGAAGAAGATGTGGTCAATGCGCGAGGGCGCCTGGTAATAGTGCCGGTTCAAGGTGCTGACGCCGGCCAGATCGGTGTTGACGTGCACGCTGCCGTAGCTGTCGCCGTAATGGCTGCGCAGCTCACTCAGATCCCCGGCATCGACCAGCGCGTTGAAATCGCCAGCGATCACCACCGGCGCGCCGGCCGAGGTTTCGGTGATGAAACGCAGCAGGTCCTCCACCTGGGTGCGGCGGATGCGCTGGCCGTTCTCGTCGCTGCGCTCGTTCAGATGCGTGGCATAGACGTTCACCGGCGCGCCATCGACGTCGATGCGCAGGTGCGCCACCGTGCGGTAGTCGTCCAGCGGCTTCAGCAGGTGATCGCCGCGCGCCAGGATCGGGCGCCGGGTCAGCAACGCATTGCCGTAGCGCTTGGGTGCACCGACCGGATCGGTCGACACGAACACATACTGGTAGCCCAGCTGGCTGGCCAGCCATTGGGCCTGGTTGCGCACGTTGCGGCGCTGGATCACCTCCTGCAGGGCCACCGCATCGGGTTGCAGGCGCTTGAGCTCGGCCAGGATGGTGCGGCGGCGACTCGGCCAGTCTTCGCGGTCATGGTGCAGGTTGAACGTGACCATGCCCATGCCTGCTGCGCTGGCAACCTCGGTTGCCGCGGTCGTGGCGTCTGGCTCACCCGCCATCACAACGCCCGGCAATGCCAACGCAATCGCCAGCCCCAGGGCGCACACCGATGCGCGCGCCCTCGCCCCCTGCTCCCTCATGGTTACTGCCCCTTGCGTTCGGCGCGGCGCACCGCGCTCGGTACATCGATCTCGACCCGCGCCGGCAGCTGGTGCACGTGCAGCTCCCTGTTGATCCACTCGGCCGCTTCGCCGTTGATGGTCGCCTCGCCCGGATCACCGGCGTACGGCCACGGCAGCACCACGCCGCCGACCGGTGGCAGCAGGCCCGGCTGCACCTCCAGCACCAGCTGCTTGTCGCTGCGCTGCAGGCGGTAGTTGAGCTGGCCCTGCGGCGTGCGCAGGCCCTGCACGGCGATGCCCTCGCCCTGCAGCCACGACGTCGGCACGCCGGCAGCCAGCACCAGTGCATCATCCATGTCGCGGTTGTAGGCGAACATGTCCAGCGCCGAACGCACGAAGTCCGACGCCACCCAGGCATGCGGGAGGTCACCGACGAAGAACGGCTTGCGCGGCGTGCGCGAGACCACTTCTGCCCACTGGTTCCAGGCCTGCGGCGCGCGATCCCTGAAGAAGAACTCGGTGGCCTGCCAGGCACGATCGCGCCAGCCCAGGCGCACGAACGCGGCCACATTGCGCCACTCGTACGGGGTGTAGTCCTTCCATTCGCGCTTGCCGTCGCGGCGGGCCACGAACTCCTTCCAGTAACGCTCGAAGGTCGCCTCCAGCGCCTGCTGCGGCAGGCGGCCCTGCTCGCCACCCGGCGCCAGCGCGATGGTGGTGGAGGTGGCATCGAAATCGCCCAGCTCGGCCGAACCCGGCAGGTAATCGATGTGGTGCTGCTGCATCGCCGACAGCAGCGATGCCTGCAGGTCATCTCGGAACTGGTCGCGCGATTCGGCCATCTGCATCGCCTCGACCTTGCCCAGCTGGGCCGCCAGCAGCGCCGCGTCCTTGTAGCCGCGCAACGCCCAGAAGTTGTCCCAGTACGAATGCATCGGCTTGGCCGAATAACCTTCGTGGCTGATCGAGGCCGGCATCATGCCGTAGAAGGCCGGGTTGCGCGCCCGATTCTCGTCCGTGCGCTCGCTGGCGCGCAGCTGCTCCATGTAGGTGTAGGCGCCCTGCACATGCGGCCACATCAGTTCGGCGAACGTGCTGTCACCGGTATAGCGCCCATATTCGGCAATGCTGTAGATCAGCTCGCCATGGCTGTCGTTCTCCGGCACCGGATCGCTGCCACGTGCATCGACACAGCACGGCACCTTGCCATTCTCGAACTGATAGGGCGCATACCAGTTGATATAGTCACGCACCGCGTCGCTGCGGCCCATGCGCAGCAGGCCTTCGGAAATCATCGCGCCATCGCGGATCCAGCTGCGCGCATACGAACGCGTGCCCGGCTGCAGACGCGGGCCAACGCGCGAGATCAGCATGTGCGCGACGGCGGTGCGCAGGGTATCGACCAGCGCCTGGCCGGCGGCGGGCACCTGCAGCGAGACCACGCCCAGCTTCTGCCGCCACTGCTCGGCCACCTGTGCCTGCGCCTTGGCCACGTCCAGCGCCTTCGGCGCCCAGCCACCGGTCTGCGGCAGCACCACCGCCACCTCCCGGCTCTGCCCCGGCTCCAGCTTGATGGTGTACAGCAACGCACCCGACGCCATGCCGGTGCTGTCCTTCACTGCGGTGGTGGCCGGGTACTTGCCGTCGGCCAGGTGCATCGCATCGAGCTTGCCATCGAAGGTGCTGGCAAAGCGTGCGTCGGGCACCTGCAGGGGATACACGCGCGGCTCGCCGTTGATCCGCACCAGCTGATCGCCGACATCCAGCGCATCGATGCGGCTGAAGCCACCGACGGTGTTGAGGAACTGCGTGGGCGGATTGACCTGCCACGGGCGGATCGCCAGTGCCAGCGTGTATTCGTGCGCCACCTTGTCCGGGTTGCTCAACCGGTAGCGGCCGATCAGCTGCGCACGCTCCGGAGTGCCCTGCACGAAGCTGGTCACCGCCAGCCCGGCCTTTTCATGCACCCAATCGACATTGGCGATGGGCAGGTAATGGTCCTGCAGCGACTGGGTGATGGCGACCTTGGACCAGTCCAGCAGCTTGCCATCGAGGCGGATGAACGGCTCGATGCTGAAGCTGCCCTTGGCCGGCTCCAGCGCGCCGTCCTCGCTGATCAGTGCCTGTTCCTGGCCGCCGTCGAGGCCGAGCAGGGTCCAGTAGGGTTGTTCGCCCACATAGGCGCGCGGCAATGATCCGCGTGGCAGATCTGCCGCCACCGAGGACAGGAAGGCATTCGGCGTTGCGGCAAAGGCCAGCGGCTTCAGTGCGATGTCACGGATGCCGTAGCGCCAGTTCGGGCCGTCCTGCAGATCGAAGCGCACGTAGCGCGCATCGGTATCCGGCAGCGCCAGCCAGTCACGGCCGCCGGCACCGCTGGTCACCTCGCGCACGGTGCGCCAGTCGCGGCCATCTTCGGAGGTACGCACGGTGTAGCGGCGCGCTTCCAGGTTCGGCAGCCAGTCGATCACCGCACCGCCGATCTCGCGGCTCTTGTGCAGGTCCAGGCTGATGGTCTGCTGCTTGACCCCGCCGCTGATCCAGAACGTATCGCTCTTGCCGTCGATCATGCGGTCCTGCAGCGCGGTGGCGGTATCGGCAATCACCGAGGGCACCAGCGCCGAATCGTCCTGCGGCGGCAGGCCCTGCAGTGTCAGCCTGTCGAAGCACACCGTGCCACGGCCGCCGACCTTGCTGTAGATCGTGAACTCGACCGCGGCGCTGCGCGCCATCTCCCTCTCCGGCGACGGGCCCCACGCCTTGTCGATCTGGCGACGCCGGTACTCGACCGGCGTCCACGCCTTGGGGAAGCTGTAGCCGGGGCGGTTGACCCACCAGACGTTGTCGCCACTGGCATCGATCAGCTTGAACTGCAGGTCGTTGGCCGGCGAATCGCCGCGCAGCTGGAAGCCGAAACGGTAGTTGGCCGGGTATTGGATGTTCAGCGCGCGGCGGATGCCGACGTAACCGGAGACCTCATGGAAGTCGTAGTCCAGGCACAGCGCGCGGCCACCGCCGGCGCCACTGACCGGGCGCAGCGAACCGCTGACCTGGTCGGACAGCACCAGCTTCCAGGCGCCGATATCGTCGAAGTCGTCCAGCACTTTCGGTGCCGGCAGCGCCGGGGGTGCGGCGATCGCCAGGGAAGTCCACAACAGGCCCAGTCCAACGGCGATCACTCGCTTCATCCCTTGACGCTCCCCAGCAACAGACCTTGGATGTAGTACCGCTGCAGCACCAGGAACAGTGCCAGCACCGGGACCACGGTGACCACCGCGCCGGCCATCATCATTTCCACGTCCATGATGTGCTCGCGCGAGAGGGTGGCCAGCGCCACCGGCAAAGTGTAGTGCTCCTGGTCGGTCAGTACGATCAAGGGCCACATGAAATCGTTCCATGCGCCCATGAAGGTGAAGATCGCCAGGGTCACCAGCACCGGCTTGAGCATCGGCAGCACGATCTGGAAGAAGATGCGCAGCTCCCCCGCCCCGTCGATGCGCGCCGCTTCCAGCAGCTCGTCCGGAATCGAGCGCGCGTACTGGCGCACCAGGAAGATGCCGAACACGCTGGCCAGCGCCGGCACGATCACGCCGCCGAAGCTGTTGACCAGACCCAGCTGCTTCATCAGCAGGAACAGCGGCAGCATCGCCACCTGCGCCGGAATCACCAGCGCCGCCATCAACACCTGGAACAGGCGCTCGCGGCCGACGAAGTTCAGCTTGGCGAAGGCGTAGCCGGCCATGGTGTTGAGCAGCAGCGAGCCGAAGGTGATCGCCAGCGAGACCAGCAGGCTGTTGGCGAAGTTGCCGCCCATGCCGGTACGCGCGAACAGCTCATGGTAGTTGTGCGTGGTGATGCTCGAAGGCAGCAGCGGCGGCGGGAAATGGCTGGCCTCGCCCTGCGGCATGAACGAGACCGAGACCATCCACAACAGCGGCGCCAGGCTGACCAGGGCCAGCACCAGCAACGCGCCATTGATCATCCACGGGTACCAGCGAGACTGGCCGATTTCACGACTCATACCAACTGCCTCTTGCGGCCAAAGCGGAGCATCACGGTGGTCACCGCCAGGATGATCAGGAACAGCAGGAACGCCACCGCCGAGGCGCGTCCCAGGTTCCACCACTTGAAGCCTTCCTCGAACATGAAATACAGCACGCTGACGGTGCTCTGCAGTGGGTCGCCGCGGGTCATCACGTAGGGCTCGGCGAACAGCTGGAAGTAGCCGGACACGGTAATGACACCGACCACCAGCAGCACCGGCCCGAGCATCGGCAGGGTGATGTGCAGGAACTGCTTCCAGCGCGAGGCGCCGTCGATGCGCGCGGCCTCGTACAGGTCATGCGGGATCGCCTGCAGGCCGGCCAGGAAGATCACCATGTTGTAGCCGAAGTTCTTCCATACCGCGAACAGCATGATGGTCGGCATCGCCCAGTTCGGGTCACCCAGCCAGTCGATCGGGCTGATGCCCAGATGGCCCAGCCCGTAGTTCACCAGGCCGTAGCTGGTATGGAACAGGTAGCGCCAGATCACCGCCACCGCCACCAGCGTGGTCACCACCGGGGCGAACAGTGCGGTGCGGAACAGCGCCTTGAAGCGCGCCGCCGGGGCGTTGAGCAACATCGCCGCGCCCAGCGACACGCCGATCGACAACGGCACGCCGATCAACACGAAGTAGGTAGTGTTCCACAGCGACTTCCAGAACATCGGCGTCTGCAGCAGGTCGATGTAGTTGCCCAGGCCGACGAAGCGCAGGTTGCTGCTGTCGGCCAGCGCATACAGGTCGAAGTCGGTCACGCTCAGCGCCAGCGCCGAGGCCACCGGCAGGCCGAAGAACACGCCCAGCACGATCAGCGAGGGGCCGGCGAAGATCCAGCCGGCAAGCGAAGTACGTTTCATTGCGCGCTCCCGGCGGCCACGGCACTGCTGGACTGCGACGACGGTGCGCGCTGCTGCAGGCGTTGTTGTTCATGCATCCAGCGGCGCTTGGCCAGCACCTTGTCCACGCGCTGGTCGAGCTCTTCCACCGCCTTGTCCTGCGCCAGGCCACCGCGCACCACCTTCTCGGTGACGATGCGCATTTCCTGCACGATGCGCTCCCATTCGAGCACCTTCGGCGTCGGCTTGACCCGCTCCAGCTGGTCACGGAACGCCGCAGCCAGCGGATCATTGGCCAGCGACGGCGCGCTCCAGGTGCTGCGGCGCGGCGGCAGGTCGCCGATGATCGAATGGAAACGCGCCTGGATCGCCGGCCGCGACAGGAACTCGATCAGCTTCCACGACGCTTCCTTCTGCTGCGACTTGCGGAAGATCACCAGGCTGGTGCCACCGGCGATGCCGGCACCGGGGCCATCCGGGCCGGGAAGGGCCGCGGTACCCCACTGCCCTTCCAGTTCCTTCGGCTGCAGTTTCTTGAACTCACGGATGTTCCAGGGGCCGGAAATGTAGAACACGTTGAATCCGCGGAAGAACTCGTCCCAGACGTTGGAGATCTGTGTCTCGGACATCTTCGGCGCCCAACCCTGCTCGAACATGTTGGCGTAGAAGGCCAGCGTACGCCGGAAGCCCGGGCTGGCGAAGTTGCCACGGGTATCGTCGTCGCGCAGCAGCGGGTCGGGCTGCTGCAGCGCCAGCGACAGCTGCTGCTCGAACTCGTTGATCGGCATCAGCACCGCATAGCGGTTCGGGCCCTGCATGCGCTTGATCGCCGCCATCTGCTGGCCCCACTCGGCCCAGGTACGCGGCGGGTGATCGTAGCCGGCCTTGGCCAGCAGGTCCTTGCGGTAGTAGATCAGGCGCGTATCGACGTACCACGGCACGCCCACCAGCTCACCGTGAATCACGTTGGTATCCCAGATGCCCTGGAAATAGTCCTTTTCATCAACCACCGCCGAGTGATCGACAAACGGCTGCAACGGGGTCAGCGCATCGAGCTCGGCGAACTCAGGCACCCAGGTGTTGCCGAGCTGGCAGACATCGGGCAGGCCGTCGGCGGCGAACGCGGTCAGCAGTTTCTCGTGCGCTGCCGTCCACGGGATGTTCTGCACGTCCACCTTGATGCCGGGGTTCTCGGCCTCGAACTCGTGGATCAGCTCGCTGACCACCTCCGCTTCGCGGCCCATCGCCCAGAAACGCACGGTGGTGGTACCCGGCTCGGTGCGTGCGCAGCCGGCCACGGCCAGGGCGGCCAGGGCAGGCAGCGCCCAGCGGCGCAGGCGGTCGATCCAGTTCGGCACCGGGTTACTTCCCCTGCCCTGTGTTGCGGTTGGCATTGTTCTTCTGTTCCTGCGCGGCTGCCGCGCGTGATTCGGCGATACCCACCGCGCGTGCCGCCGCGGCCTTTTCGTCTTTCTGCAGTTCCAGCGGCTGGAACGAGCCTTCCGGCGCCAGCCAGCCGCCACTGAACCCGGCCCGCTCCAGACCCTTGCGGATATACGGGTTCTTCTTCATCACTTCCCAGACGAAGTCGTTGCGGTAGTTGGCGATCATGGTCAGGATCGGGCCCTGGTCGATGGCGATGTAATCGCTGGCGACCCAGCCGCGATCCGGCACCACGCGGCCGGTCTTGATCGGGATGTCGTAGTTGAAGCTGGGATTGAACGAATCCAGGAAACCGTAGCTGGAATAGATGTAGTCGCCGTAGCGCTTGTGCATCTCCAGCGTGGCCGGAATCACCTGCTCCGGTGCGAACACCACCGAGGCGATCGCGGCGGTCGGCGCGATCGTGCCGTCATCGAAGTTCTCGCGCAGGCCGGCGCCGCGCGAAGAGTAATGGCGGAACTGCCGCTGCTCGCCGCGATACTCCTGCGTGGTGTTCTGCGGGCCGTCGCTGGCGGTCAGGCCCCAGACGTTCTCGCCATAGTCCTTCCACTGCATCGGGTTGGCGATGGCGTACTCGCGCTGGGCCAGCGCGGCCGAACGGCTGTTGAGGAAATAGGTGCTGCCGCGTTCGCGCATGTACGCGTCCTGGATATCGCGGAAGTCGATCCAGACATGGCTGTACTGGTGGCCGAACAACGGGCCGAAGGACAGGTATTCCTGGCCCTGGTACACGCCCCAGTCGTTGTCGTAGGTGCGCGTCCACACCGTCCATGCGTCCGGGCTGACCGGGTGCGTGGGCGAGCCGAGGGCGAGGATGTAGACCATCATCGCCTCGTTGTAGCCCATCCAGTCATGGTCGATGAAGCCGCTTTCCGGGAACCAGCCCATCGAGATCAGCGGCGCGCGCTGCTGCAGCCACGGCCAGTCGACCTTCTTGTACAGGGTGTCGGCGATCTGCCGGATTTCCTTCTCGCGCGGGTCGTCACCGTCGTAGTAGGACTGCGCGAACAGAACGCCCATCATCAGCAGCGCGGTATCCACCGAGGACAGCTCGACCCAGCTGTCGTAGCGACGGCCCTGCTGCATGTCCAGGAAGTGGTAGTAGAAGCCCTTGTAGCCGGCCTTGCCGGTACGCTGCGGGCCCATCGGCACATCGCGGAAGAACTTCAGCGTGGTCAGGGTGCGGTCGATCGCCTGGTTGCGGCTGACCCAGCCGTTCTCGATGCCGATCGGATAGGCGGTCAGCGCGAAGCCGACCGAGGCGATGCTGGCGAACGGCCGCGACGGATAGCGGTCCGGGGTCAGGCCGTTCACTTCGTTGGTGGTGTCCCAGAAGAACTGGAAGGTGCGCCGCTCGATGTCATCAAACAGCGGCGGCAGCTCCGGCTTCATCGGCCGCGGCGGTGCATCGGCCTCGATCAGGATCACCGGTGGGCGCGGCTTGGCAGGCTCCTGCTGGGCCGGCTGGCAGGCGGCCACGCCCAGGCTCAGCGCGGCGGCGGACAACAGATGGCGTGCCTGCATGGCGCGGTTCCTCCGGTGGTCTGATCGATGGGAAAGCATACCGTCCAATGATCTGAAATCGTTTACAAGATGCGTTCTTAAAAAACCACGAAAAACGTGGTTTGACACCGCGATCATTGCCCACGCCGCTGCCCCCTGCCCGGCAGCGGCGTGGGCAATGGACCGGCACCAGGCCGGCCATTGCCGTTTTCACCGATGCCGCCAGCTAGCCGGCGGCATCGAGTCATGCATCAACGCCCGGGCTTAGAAGCGGAAGCCCACTTCGGCCTTGACCTGACGCGGCGTACCGATGATCTCGCCGGTCTCGTTGTAGCTGGCCTGCAGCTTGCCGTTGGTCTTGACGTAGTTGTAGGTGGAGAAGTTGTCGAAGTTGAACACGTTGATGATGTCAATACGCGCGTACAGCTCGGTATCGCCCGGCATCTTGAACGTCTTCGTCGCCTGCAGGTCGACCGAACGGTAGCCGAAGATCTTGCCACCCACCAGGAACTTACCGGTGGCATTGGGCACGGCCGCCTGCGGGGTCGGCAGGGTGTAGCCGCTGGCCTGCATCACCGGGTACCAGTCATTGACCGCGGTCGGCGTAGCCAGGGTGATCTTGCCACCGAAGGTGATGCCCCAGAAGCCCGCGTACGAACCGGTCACCACCAGGCGGTGGCGCGGCGCGCCGTTGGAACGGATGGTCGGGTAGTCACCAATCAGGCCGCGGTCGAAGGCGTACTTCTCGTTGATGTCGCGGTTGTGGCGCGCGGTCGTCCAGGTATAGGCGATCGAGGTGCCCCAGCCGCTTTCCTTGGTGAACGGCTTCTGCGCCGACAGCAGCACCTGGGTCGCGCGGGTCTTGATGCCCTGCTGGCCGATGATCAGGCTGCCGAAGCCCGGCACGTTGCAGCTCCAGGCCTGGCTCAGGCCCGGGTCGGTGCCGCCGCACAGGCGCGGGTCATCGAAGAACTGGCCGGTCGGGTAACGGTTGCCCAGGGTGAAGGCGAAGCCGTCGTAGCTCAGGGTGCGGGCGATGGTGGCGTCGGTCAGCCAGTCACCGATCTGGTTGCTCATGCCCAGGCTGAACTGATCCGAGTACGGGGCCTTCAGCTTGTTGTTCAGCAGGTCCACTTCCAGGCCGGCATTGCTGGTCGCGCCAACCAGCGACTGCAGGTTGCCGATGCCGTTGAGCAGGTTCGGGTTCCAGTCGTAGCAGGCGGCCTGGCCGTTGATGCAGGTGCCGGTGGCCGGGTTGCGGAAGTAGATGGTCGGCTGCGGCAGGGCCAGCTTGGTGGTTTCCAGCTGCAGGTTGTCAAACAGGTCGCGGTCGTAGGAACGGCCGGCACCACCGTGGATCACGTGCTGCTCGTCGGCGTTGATGTCATACGAGAAGCCCAGGCGCGGCTGCCAGGCATCCTTGAACGCCTTGCGGTTGTGGCCGTTGCTGATGTAGTCGCTGATGTCCAGACCGCCCAGTGCCAGCGAATCGGCGTAGGTCTGGCCGGCAGGCGCGCGCGGATCCTGCGAGTAGATGGCGTCGACCACCTGCTGCGGGGTCACGAAGTCCAGGTAGGACGGGGTCTTTTCGTAGTCCCAGCGCAGGCCGAGGTTGATCTGCAGGTGGTCATTGACCTGCCAGTCGTCCTGGATGAACACGCCGTACTGCTTGGATTTCGAACGCACTTCACCCGACACGCCCGACACGCCGGTCACCGGCTTGACGAACTGCGCCTTGTACGGAATGGAATCCGGGAAGTCCGGATCGCCCAGGCTGTAGGTGAAGGTCGGGTTGATCTGCGCCGCATCGGAGGCGTACAGGTCGATCTGCTTGTACTTCACGCCCATCTTGATGGTGTGGTCACCGGCCCACTGGATGCCATCCAGGGTCAGGTTGTCTTCGATCGACCAGCCCTTCTGGCCCTTCACCTGCGAATCCAGTGCCGAGGCGCCACCGATCTTCACCACGGTGCGGTCTTCCGGACCGTCCGGCGCGGTGTAGGTGATGCCATTGGCCAGGGTCAGCGGGGTCGGGTTGTTGAACGAATCTTCGTGGGTGACCATCAACTCGTTGTAGTAACGCTCACCGCTGTGGTTCCAGCGCAGCGCGTAACGACGGTCGGTGTTGACCACTTCACGGCCGGCTTCCGGCGAGGTCTGGCCACTGAACTGCGACTGGGTTTCGTCGCGGTCCTGGAAGGTCAGTTCGATGCGATCGTTGTCGGTCGGCTCGAAGTCGATCTTGCCGAAGATCAGGTCCTGCTGGAACGGCTGGCTGGCCGGGCCGAGGCCGGCGGCACCGGCCGGCGGCAGCAGGCCGGCAGCGCCGGTGACCGCGCCGTCCGGCGCGATGGTGACCGGCAGGTCGAAGCGCTTGGCTTCGTAGGTCACGAAGAAGTGGGCCTTGTCCTTGACGATCGGGCCGCCCAGCGCGAAGCCGTATTCCTTCTCGGCCGAGACCATCTTGTCCTTGCCGCCCTGGCGCTCGGCCGGGGTCTTGGCGCGCATGTCTTCATCGGTGTAGCGGTAGAACGCCTCACCCTTGAACTCGTTGGTACCGGACTTGGTCGCGGCGGTCACCGCGGCGCTCGACACCTGGCCGTACTCGGCCTTGTAGTTGCCGCTGATGACCTTGTATTCGCCGATGGCCAGCTGCGGGAACGGGTTGCCGGCACTGCCGGACTGGCCGGCCACGCCGCCGCCCTTGACGTAGCTCTTCTGGCCCACGCCGTCGATGTACACGTTGGTGCCGTCGGCATTGGTGGCACCGCCGCGCAGCGAGGTGTTGCCCTTGGCGTCGCGGGTGAAGATCATGCCCGGCACCGCGTCGGCGAACTCCAGGAAGTTGCGCGACACCTGCGGGGTGGTCTGGATCTGCTGCAGGCTGACGGTCTTGCCGACTTCAGAGGTGCGCACTTCCTGCAGCAGGGTCGGTGCGACGACGTTGACGGTGTCCAGGTTGGTGGCCGCGGTCGAACCCGGCGTGCTGCTGGCAGCGCCGGCGAAGTTCAGCGTGGCGGTGGAGGCCACGGTGACGGTGACCTTCTGGGTCTGGCCGTTGGCGACCACGTCGTAGGTGCCCGGATCCAGGCCCATCAGCGAGTAGCTGCCATCGGCACGCACGGTGCCGCGACGGACGGTACCGGTGGCCACGTTGGTGGCGGTGACTTCAGAACCGGCCTGGGCGCCGGCAACCTGGCCGCGCAGGCTGGCGTTGGCCGACTGCGCCATGGCGTTGGGGGCCGCAGCCAGCATCAGACAGCTGACCAGTGCGGTGCTCAGCAGCCGGCGCGCCGGCGTGCGGAAGGTGGTATGCATCATCAACTCAATCTCCGGGTGGCGGTGACCGCTCGCGCGGTCCCTGCGATCAATCAAAAAAGAAGGAACGCCTCTGGCTTCATTGGCCCGATGGCGGAGTGGTGGAATCGCGAACTATCAAGCGGGGAACCAGGGTCTGCTTGTCCCCTGTCCCATCCGTGGAGGTGCCGTCCATCAACTGCATCAGGCGCGTCATGGCCCGATCGCCGAGCTCGGCGATGCTGACCTGCATGGTGGTCAGCGACGGGTGGACGAAACGTGCCAGTGGAATGTCATCGAAACCGGCCAGGGCGACATCGGTCGGCACATGGACCCCTGCCTGCGTGAACGCATACAGGCAACCCAGGGCCATCATGTCGTTGGCGGCGAACACGGCATCGGGCAGCGCTCCGGCTGCCAGCAACTCCTGACCGGCGCGGTGGCCGGAAGCTTCGTCGAAATCACCGGGCAGCTCGATGCCTTCGGCGCCACTGCCGAATGCCGCCAGCGCGTCACGGAAGCCGCGCAGGCGCTCGCGCGCGTCGAAGTTGAGGTCCGGGCCAGAAATGAAAGCGATGCGGCGGTGACCGGCCTCCAGCAGGTGGTCGGTCATGGCCATCGCACCGGCATGGTCGTCGATGCTCAACACCGGATGTTCCTGCGTGGGCAGGTAGGTGTTGATCAACACCGTCGGCAGCGACTGCGGCAGGTTGTCGGTCAGGAAGCCCGGGCTCTCGGCATAGGGCGAGAGCACCAGCAGCCCGTCGACCCGGCCGCGCATGGCACGCAGGGCCGCGCCCTGCTGCTCCTGGTCGCCGTGGTAGCTGGACACCAACAGGTGCTGGCGGCGGTTGCGGGCGACGTTGTCGATGCCGCGCATCAGCTCGGAGAAGAATTCGCCATACAGGTCGGGCAGCACCACGCCCACCGTATTGGTGCGGCGGCTGCTCAGGCTGCGGGCGGCGGCGTGCGGGGTGTAACGCAGCCGGGCGGCCACCTCCAGCACAAGCTGGCGGACCGGTTCGGCGACATTTTCATGCCCGTTGAGCGCACGCGATACCGTGGCCACGGAGACCCGGGCTTCGCGAGCGACGTCTTTGATTGTGATAGCTGCCTTGTTCACGAAGCCGCCCTCCACGGCTTGGACCTACCAGCATTGGCGCGGAATGTAAGCGTTTCCATCTGGGCTTGTAAACAGTCCGTTAGGCGAATGTCCTGAAATGGACATGAAAACCTGTCCATCACAGGCCTTTGCGAAGACCTGCGATGACAGCGAGGGACAAGGGCTCAGCCCTGTTCTGACGGGGTGGATGCGCGGATGGACAGGGCATGGATGTCGGTGTCCATCATCGCCCCCAGTGCGGCATAGACCGCGCGGTGGCGCGCCAGCGGGCCCAGCCCGGCGAAGCGCTCGCTGACCACCCGTACGTTGAAATGGCCGCGCCCATCGCGGGCTCCGGCATGACCGGCATGGCGATGACTGTCGTCCTCGATGTCCAGCCGGGTCGGGGCCAGCGCCTGCTGCAGCGCATCACGGATCCGTTCGATCCGTCCGGCGTTCACGGCAGGACCTTGCGGAACGGCCGCACCTGCACGCGGGTGTAGACGCCCGCGGCGACGTAAGGGTCGGCATCGGCCCAGGCCTGGGCCTGTGGGAGCGACTCGAACTGGGCAATCACCACCGAGCCACTGAAGCCGGCCGGACCGGGGTCTTCGCTATCCACCGCCGGACACGGGCCGGCCAGCAGCAGGCGGCCTTCGTCGCGCAGCGCGTGCAGGCGCGCCAGGTGTTCCGGCCGGGCCTGCAGCCGCTGTGCCAGCACATCCTGGCCGTCATACCCCTCGATCACATACCACACCGGCGTTACCTCGCTTGCGTTTTCGGGTCCGCAGATTCTAGCCAATGGCCCCTGCCACCGCCCTCGGCTGGACACCTGCGCCACAAAGGCTTACCCTAGAGTCCATTGCACGTGGCTGGATGCAGCAGCTCGTCGGTTCCTGCGGCCAATGCGGCCCCGACGACCGACCTGCCGCTTCAAAACCGGATCGCCTGACCGGGCCACGTAGACGACCTCCCCGTAGTTTCGTCGCTGCCGTTCGCTGCGGCGCGTCCTGCTGTTTGATATGTGTGGAATCGCGCCGATCCCGGCGTGTCTGGTGCCCTGGGGCTCCGTGGCGTTGGCCCGGCGAACCCGGTGCCGCGACTGGTCCGTTGCAATCCTGATGTCCATTAGATGACTTCCGAACTCGCGCTCGACGCGAACCCGCCAACCCGGCCGCCCGCCCCCCAGCAGCAGGAAATGCCGCTGGCCGTGGTGCATGGGCAACCGGTCCTGCAGATCCCGCAGGACCTGTACATCCCGCCGGACGCGCTGGAAGTCATCCTGGATGCCTTTGAAGGCCCGCTGGACCTGCTGCTGTACCTGATCCGCCGGCAGAACCTGGACGTGCTGGACATTCCGGTAGCCGAGATCACCCGGCAGTACGTGGAATACATCACCGTGATGCGCGAGCTGCGTTTCGAGCTGGCGGCCGAGTACCTGGTGATGGCCGCGATCCTGGCCGAGGTGAAGTCGCGCATGCTGCTGCCGCGGCCGGTCAGCGAGGAAGGCGACGAGGCCGACCCGCGCGCCGAGCTGGTGCGCCGGCTGCAGGAGTACGAACGCTTCAAGCAGGCGGCCGAGGACATCGACGCCCTGCCCCGCCAGGACCGCGACACCACGGTGGCGCACGCCTTCATGCCCGAGCGCGCGGCGGTGAAGCTGCCGCCGCCGGTGGACCTGAAGGAAATGCTGCTGGCCCTGCACGACGTGCTCAAGCGCGCCGAGCTGTTCAGCGGCCACGCCATCAAGCGCGAGGCCCTGAGTGTCCGCCAGCGCATGGGCGAAGTGCTCGGCCGCATGGAAGATGGCAGGTTCTATCGTTTCGAGAGCCTGTTCACCGCCGAAGAAGGCAAGCTGGGCGTGCTGGTCACGTTCCTGGCGGTGCTGGAACTGGCCAAGGAACAGTTGCTGGACATCGTGCAGGAAGAGCCGCTGGCGCCGATCTACGTGAAGTCGCTGGCCGCCGGCAACACCAACGCCCCGCTGCAGTTCAGCAGCGAGTTCGACGACAACGACGCCGCCAACGAGAACGAGTGAGCGCTGCCTGCCGATGGATCAATCGCTGATCAACCGCATAGTCGAAGGTGCCCTGCTGGCCTCCAGCCAGCCGCTGACCCTGGCCCAGCTGAAGGACCTGTTCCCGGAAGAGGAACCGGCACCGCCGGGCAGCATCGAACGTGCGCTGGAGCGCCTGCGCGAAGCCTGCGCGGAGCGCGGCGTGGAACTGGTCGAGGTCGCCTCCGGCTTCCGCTACCAGGTGACCGGCGAAGTGCACAGCTGGATCAGCCGGCTGTGGACAGAACGCAAGACCCGCTACACCCGTGCCACGCTGGAAACCCTGGCGCTGATCGCCTACCGGCAACCGATCACCCGCGGCGAGATCGAACAGGTGCGCGGCGTGGCGGTCAGCAGCAACATCATCCAGGCCCTGGAAGAACGCGAATGGATCCGCGTGGTCGGCCACCGCGACGTGCCCGGCAAGCCGGCGCTGTTCGGCACCACCAAGGGCTTCCTGGACTATTTCGGCCTCAAGCGCCTGGACGAACTGCCGCCCCTGTCCGAACTGAAGGACCTGGGCGAGCTGGAACCGCAGCTGGCACTGGACCGCGATGGCCCGGCCGTTGCCGGTGCGGACGGCCCGGATGTTTCGGCCGGCGCCGACGGCGCTGCCGCCAACGATGACGCCGGCCTGGCCGGCAGTGACACCCCAGATTCCGCCGATGCAGACGCTGCCTCGGCTTCCGATGAGCAAGCACCTTCGCCCCTCGATGATGGGCACCCCGATTCCGCGCCGGGCGAGCGCGCGGTGCCAGTGAACGAACGCGAAGACAACGCCGTCGCGACGACGACCGTGGCTGTTGACCAAGCCGATTCCGAACCAGAGGCCGACCTCGAAACCGTCGGCCGGAGCAAAACTGATGAGTGACACCCCCCGTAACAAGCTCTCGCTCAAGCGCGAAGCCACCTCCGAACAGTTCAAGCTGGAAGAGCGCCTGCACAAGGTGCTGGCCCAGGCCGGCCTCGGCTCGCGCCGCGCGCTGGAACAACGCATTGCCGAGGGCCTGGTCAAGGTCAACGGCGAAGTCGCGCAGACCGGCATGTCGGTCAAGAGCGGCGACAAGATCGAGCTGGATGGCCGTGGCTTCGTCGCCACCGCGCTGGCCGAACCGTCGCGCGTGCTGGTCTACAACAAGCCGGAAGGCGAAGTGACCACCCGCGAAGATCCCGAAGGCCGCCCGACCGTATTCGAATCGCTGCCGCCGCTGAAGGGCGCGCGCTGGATCGCCATCGGCCGCCTGGACATCAACACCACCGGCCTGCTGCTGGCCACCACCGACGGTGAGCTGGCCAACGCCATGATGCACCCGTCGTTCGAGGTCGAGCGCGAGTACGTGGTGCGCGTGCGCGCCCCGGAAGGCGAGGAAAAGGTCTCCGACGCCATCGTCGACCGCCTCGCCCGTGGCGTCGCGCTGGAAGACGGCCCGGCCAAGTTCGACGAGATCGAACGCATCGGCGGCACCGATTCGCACGACTGGTTCCGCGTCGTGGTGAAGGAAGGCCGCAACCGCGAAGTGCGCCGCCTGTGGGAATCGCAGGGCTGCCAGGTCAGCCGCCTCAAGCGCACCCGCTACGGCAAGGTCAGCCTGCCGCGCGAACTGGCCCGCGGCCATTCGGTGGAACTGGGTACCGCCCAGGTCGAAGCCCTGCGTGCGCAGCTGAAGCTGGAAGAAGGCGCGCCGTCGGCACTGACCCTGCAGCCGGTGATCGGCCAGCGCCGCGCCGCCAAGACCACCGTGCGCGTGCGCGAAGGTGGCCGTGGCAATGCGTACGTCAACGGTCACAACACGGCCGACGAAGGCCGCGAACTGCGCCGCTTCGACAACGTGCGCGAAGATCGCGGCCGTGGTCGCGGTGGCAAGGGTGGCGGCTTCAAGGGCGGCCTGACGGTCAGCGGTGAAGCGGCGGCCAAGCAGTCGCAGAAGCCGTTCAAGCAGCGCGCGCCGAAGAATGATCGCTCGCTGCCGGAAGGCAACCCGGCCGCGTTCCGCACCTGGTACGTGCCGGACGGTGTCAGCACCGGCCCGAGCGGCCATCGCAATGCCGGTCCGGGCGCACGTGGCCCGGGTGCCCGTGGTCCGGGCGCGGGTGGCCAGGGCCGTCCGTACGGCAAGCCGAAGGGCCTGGGCGCAGGTGCCGGTGGCGGCCAGGGCCGTGGCGGTTTCGGCGGTGAAGGCCGTGGCGGCGCAGGCGGCCAGGGTCGTCCGGCCGGTGGCGGCAACCGCTCGCAGGGCCAGGGCAACAAGCACCCGTACGGTCATCCGGGCAACGCCCCGAGCTTCCCGTCCGACCACGCCACCCCGGGCTTCAACCCGTATGGCAGCCCGAAGCCGGCACACGGCGCCCGTCCGGGCGGTCGCGGTCCGGGTGGCGGCAACAACCGTGGCCCGGGCGGTAATCGCGGCCCCGGCGGTCCGGGTGGCAACCGTGGCCCGGGTGGCCCCGGCGGCAACCGCGGTCCGGGCGGCCCGCGCCGCAGCGGCCCGCGCGGCGGCTGATCGCTACGGCGACTGAAACGAAAAACCCCGGCGCAGGCCGGGGTTTTTCTTTGTCTGGTGCATTGATCTGCGGATAGATCCACGCCGCGCGTGGATGAAAAGCGTGCATTAGGAATTCTTTGAAAACGTGCTGTTTGTGCCATGTGTCGCCGCATGAGATCCAGCGACTTCCTATCGTGCTTGCTCCATCCATGACACACAGGAGCCACGATGGCTTGGTACACGTCCAATTCCGTATTGCAACGGGTCAACGGCAGCAATACCTGGTGGAACACCATCTACGGTCCCGCCGACAAAGTGGCAGTCTCGGGCATCTATCGTTGCCTGGGCTGCAAGTGTGAAGTCACCTGCAACAAGAACGATCCATTCCCGCCGCAGCCCAAACATGTGCACACCCCCGCACAGGGTGCCATCCGTTGGAAGCTCAGCGTGCGCACCAATACCGAAGGCACCTGACGGAAAGAAAAAGGGGACGGAGGGGATTAAGTCGTTCTTGCCACATTGCGAGTGGTCAAGGCGATAACGACTTAATCCCCTCCGTCCCCTTTTTTGGGGTCAGCGGCGGCTGATGGTGAAGGCGGTGCCATCCACGCCCAGATCCCACCCTTCGCCGGTCCCGGACAGGGCCAGCGAAATATCGCCCTTGGTCATCACCTGCGCATTGCTGGATTTCACCGCACCGGCATGCGCGCCGACCGACGCGTAAGTGCCCAGCAGCTCGTTGACGCTCACGGCGCCGGTGAAACTGCCGCGGCCATTGGTGATCTTCGACTTGCCCACCGTCAGGCCGCCACCCTTCATCTGGATGCGCACCGGCAGGCTGGCGCCGTTGCTGCAGGTGACCGTGCCGTTGCCGGAGGCAGTCTTGTAGATCAGCGACCAGCCGGACAGGTTGTAGCGCAGCTGGCAGTCGAGGTTGCCGGCGGCGTGCGCGGCCGGGGCCAGCGACGCGGCGGACAGGGCCAGCAGCAGGGCGAAGGGCTTGTTCATGGCGGGACTTCCAGATCGTTCGGACTGCTGGCGAATCTAGCAGCGCGCGCGTGCACGATGGATGCACGCGCGCGTACAGGTGCGGCCAATATTCAGCCGCCGTCCGGCTGGCTCAGGCCTGCTCGTCCAGATGGAAGGCATCGGCATCGAGCATCGCCGGGAAGCGTGCGCGGTGCGCGGCCAGCGCCTCGGCCGAAATGGTGGTGGTCACCACCTGCTCGCGCTCGCGGATCTCCACCTGCGGCTGGCCGAGGAAATCGATCACCGCGCTGTCACCGGCGTAGTGCAGCTGGTTGCCATCCACGCCCACGCGATTCACCGCCGCCACGAAGCACAGGTTCTCGATCGCACGCGCGCGCAGCAGGGTCTTCCACGCATAGGCACGCGCCGAAGGCCAGTTGGCCACGAAGATCTGCAGGTCGAAGTCCAATTGCTCGGGACGCTCGACGTTGTAGCGGTTGCGGCAGAACACCGGGAAGCGCAGGTCGTAGCAGACCTGCGGATTGATCCGCCAGCCCTTCCATTCCACGCTCAGGCGCTCGCGCCCGGCGGCATAACGCTCGTGCTCGCCGCCGTAGCGGAACAGGTGACGCTTGTCGTAGTACTGCAGCCCGCCATCGGGTGTGGCAAACAGCAGGCGGTTGTACACGCCCTCGCCATCGCGCAGCTGCACGCTGCCGATCACCGCCGCATTCAACGCCCGGGCCTGCTCGCGCACCCAGGCCACGGTCGGGCCGTCCATGCCTTCGGCCTGCGCGATGGCGTCGTTGGAGAAGCCACTGGTGAAAGTCTCCGGCAGGATCACCAGATCGGTGTTGCCGGCCAACGGCGCCAGCAGCGCGCCGTAGTAATCACGGTTGCCCGCCGGGTCGTGCCAGCGGGTGTCGCCCTGGACGAGGGAAATGCGCAGGTCCTGCATCATCACTGCTCCGCTCAAAGAAGGCGCAGGCGTTCGATCGCCGCGTCCATGGTCGCTTCATTCTTGGCAAAGCACAGGCGCACCAGGCGCTGGCCAGCCGGCGGATTCTCGTAGAACGGCGACAGCGGAATGGCGGTGACGCCCTTCTCGATGGTCAGCCACTTCACGAACTCATGGTCGGGCAGATCGCTGATGGCCGAGTAGTCGACCAGCTGGAAGTAACCTCCCGGCACCGGCAGCGGCTTCAGGCGCGTGCCGGCCAGCTGCTCGCGGAAACGATCACGCTTGGCCTGGTAGAACGCGCCCAGCTCCAGGTGGTGTTCGGGCTCGTCGCGGATCATCGCGGCGAAACCGTGCTGGGCCGGGCCGAAGCTGGTGAAGGTGTTGTACTGGTGCACCTTGCGGAACTCGGCAGTCAACGCCGGCGGCGCGATCGCGTAGCCGATCTTCCAGCCGGTGCAGTGGTAGGTCTTGCCGAAGCTGGAGATGACGAACGCGCGCTCGCGCAGTTCCGGGTAGCGCAGCGCCGATTCATGACGGCGGCCGTCATAGATGATGTGCTCGTACACCTCATCGGAGATCAGGTAGATCTGCGTGCCACGCAGCAGCTCGGTCAGCGCCTGCATGTCCTGCGCCGACAGCATCGCGCCGGACGGATTGTGCGGGGTGTTGACGATCAGCATGCGGGTGCGCGGGGTGATTGCCGCACGCACGCGATCCCAATCGACCGCGAAGGTCTGCAGATCGAGCGACACATGCACCGCCCTGGCGCCAGCCAGGTCGATCGCCGGCTCATAGCAGTCATACGCCGGGTCGAGCACGATCACTTCCTCGCCGGCACGCACCACGGCGTGGATGGCATTGAAGATGGCCTCGGTGCCGCCGCTGGTGACGGTGATCTCGCTGTCCGCGTCCACCTGTGCGCCATAGCAGTCCAGCGCCTTCTGCGCGATCGCCTGGCGCAGCGGCGCCACGCCGGTCATCGGCGGGTACTGGTTCAGACCGGCGGCCATCGCCCTGGCGGTCTCGTCGATCAGGCGCTGCGGTGCGGAAAAATCCGGGAAACCCTGGCCCAGGTTGACCGCGCCGTGTTCGGCGGCGAGCTGGGACATCACGGTGAAGATCGTGGTACCGACCTTGGGCAGCTTGGTGTTGGGTTGCATCGGCCTGGGGAGTATGGGGAGACGGATCCCTGAGTTTACGCAATCCCTGCTTCGGTAGTGCCGGCCGCTGGCCGGCAACCTCAACTGGCAGATGGCGAAATTGCCGGCCAGCGGCCGGCACTACCATCTGAATTCACCGCTACAATTGCCGCCGCACTCCGGCATGAAGACCCCTGCCCCTTGAACACCCCTGCATTGCTGGCCGCCAGTGGCCTGAGCTTCTCCCGCAATGACGAGCCGGTGTTCGGCCCGCTGGACTTCCACGTGGACGCCGGCGAAGCCCTGCTGGTGCAGGGTGGCAACGGTGCCGGCAAGACCACGCTGCTGCGCGTGCTGGCCGGCCTGGCCCGGCCCGGTGCCGGCCAGGTACGGATCGACGGCAAGCTGGCCAGCAATGCCGAGCGGGCGCGCTATGTCGCCTATCTCAGCCATCTGCCTGCGCTGAAGCCGGACCTGGATACGCTGGAGAACCTGCACTTCCTGTGCGGCCTGCATGGCCGCCGTGCGCGGCAGATGCCGGGCAACGCGCTGGCCATCGTCGGCCTGGCCGGCTACGAAGACACCCTGGTGCGTCACCTGTCCGCCGGGCAGAAGCGGCGCCTGGCGCTGGCGCGCATCTGGCTGTCGCCGGCGCCGCTGTGGCTGCTCGACGAACCCTATGCCAACCTCGACCTGGAGGGCATCACCCTGGTCAACCGGATGATCTCGGCGCACCTGCGCGCCGGTGGCGCAGCGCTGGTCACCACCCATGGCGCGTATGCCGCACCGCCGGTGCGCACCCGCCAGCTCGACCTCGGCGGTGCCGCATGATCGCGCCGGGTACCGAACCGGGCCTGTGGCAGACCGCCGGCGCCCTGCTCAAGCGCGACCTGCGCCTGCTCTGGCGCCGGCGCGGCGATGCGCTGCAGCCGCTGCTGTTCGCAGTGCTGGTGGTGGTGCTGTTCGCGCTGGCCCAGGGCCGCGAACCGAAACTGCTGAGCGCCACCGCCGGCGCCGTGCTGTGGCTGGCGGTGCTGCTGGCCGGGCAGCTGTCGCTGGATTCGCTGTTCCGTTCCGACGCCGAGGATGGCTCGCTGGAGCAATGGCTGCTGGCACCGGTGCCGCTGGCCTGGCTGGTCCTGGTGCGCGTGCTGCTGCACTGGGCCACCACCGCGCTGCCGTTGATCGTGGTGAGCCCGTTGCTGGCCGAAATGCTGCATCTGCCGCATGACCAGCTGCCGCTGTTGCTGGCATCGTTGCTGCTGGGAACGCCGTTGCTGAGCCTGATCGGTGGCGTGGTCGCCGCGCTGACCGTAGGCATCCGGCGCTCTGGTATTCTCGTGGCGTTGCTGTCGTTGCCGCTGTACGTGCCGGTGCTGGTGTTCGGCGCAGGCAGCCTGGCGGCGGCCGGACGCGGACAGGATCCGGTCGGTGCACTGCTGATGCTGGGTGCCGGCCTGCTGGTCGCGCTGGTGCTGGCACCGCTGGCCACTGCTGCTGCAATACGCATTTCTCTGAGTTGACCGAGCTGAGAGCCAATCCACCCCTGCTGGATAGCCGCCACGCATGAATCCGATTGTCCGCTGGTTCCACCAACTCGGTTCACCGCCCACGTTCGACCGTTTCGCTGCCCGCTGGTCGCGGGTGTTCTACCTCGCCGCGGTGCCGGTGCTGCTGGTCGGCATCTGGCAGGCGCTGCTGGTGGTGCCGCCGGAGGCCCGGCAGCTGGACAGCTTCCGCATCCTCTACATCCACGTGCCCAGCGCCTGGATGAGCCTGTTCGTGTTCGCGCTGATGGCGCTGTATGCCGCCATCGCACTGATCTGGCGGATCAAGGTCTGCGAGATCCTGGCCATGGCCTGCGCGCCGATGGGCGCCGGCTTCACCCTGATCACCCTGCTCACCGGCAGCATCTGGGGCAAGGGCACCTGGGGCACCTGGTGGGACTGGGACCCGCGCATGACCAGCGAGCTGGTGCTGCTGTTCCTGTACCTGGGCGTGATCGGCCTGTACCACGCCATCGAAGACCGCCGCAGCGCCGCGCGCGCAGCCGGGCTGCTGGCCATCGTCGGTGTCAGCCTGCTGCCGGTGATCCGCTACTCGGTGGACTGGTGGGGTGGCCTGCACCAGCGCCAGTCGATCAATGTATTTGGTGACTCGGCGATCAGCAGCGCGATGATCGCGCCGCTGTGGTGGATGGTGATCGGCACCAAGTTCTGGTTCGCCGGCTCGGTGCTGGCCAAGGCGCGCGCCGACAACCTCGACCGCGAGGCCGGCAAGGCCTGGGTCGGTGGCCGCGTCGATGCAGAGCGCCCGGCCCGGGAGGCCCAGCCATGACCCACCTGCCCTATGTGATCGGTGCCTACGCCGTGTTCGTGCTGGTGCTCAGCGCTGATGCCCTCGGCTCGTGGTTGCGCCTGCGCGTGGCGCGCCGCCTGGCACTGGCCCGGCAGCAACGGCAGCAGACCCGCGCCGGCAAGCAGGACGCAGCGGCCTCGCTGCCGACGGAGCTGGAACGATGACCCCGGTGCAGCGTCGCCGCCTGGTCTGGGTACTGCTGGCCCTGCTTGCCTCCGGCCTGGCCACCGCACTGGTGGCGATGGCGTTGGAGCGCAACATCGCCTATCTGTACACGCCCGCCGAAGTGCTGCGCGGCGATGTCGATGCACAGACGCGCTTCCGCTTGGGCGGCATGGTGGTGAAGGGATCCTTCAACCGCCCGGTCGGCTCGCTGGAGGCACGCTTCGAGGTGACCGACGGCGATGCACAGCTGCCCGTGACCACCTCGCGGATCCTGCCGGACATGTTCGCCGAAGGCACTGCGGTGGTCGCCAGTGGCCGCCTGCAGGACGGCGTGTTCGTCGCCGACGAAGTGCTGGCCAAACACGATGAAAAATATGTGCCGAAGGAAGTGGCCGACAAGATGGGCGACGCCCATCGCAAGCATGACGTGCCGGTAACGGCACCCGAGGTGCGTTGAGTGCTGCCCGAACTGGGTCAGATCCTGCTGTTGTGCGCGCTGCTGGCCTCGCTGCTGCAGACCGCCCTGCCGCTGGCCGGTGCACATCGCAACCATGCCGCATGGATGGCGGTGGCACGACCGGCCGCCTTCGCGCAGTTGCTGCTGCTGGCCGGTGCGTTCGCGGTGCTCACCGCCGCATTCGTGCAGCAGGACTTCTCGGTGCGCTATGTCGCCGAGAATTCCAACTCGCTGCTGCCGATGATCTACCGCTACTCGGCGGTGTGGGGGGCGCACGAAGGCTCGCTGCTGATGTGGGCGCTGGTGCTGGCACTGTGGACCGGTGCGGTGGCGCTGTTCTCGCGGCACCTGCCGGCCCCGGTGCAGGCGCGCGTGCTGGCGGTGATGGGCATCGTCAGCGTCGGCTTCCTCGCATTCCTGATCTTCACCTCCAACCCGTTCCTGCGCCTGAACCCGGCGCCGCTGGAAGGCCGCGACCTCAATCCACTGTTGCAGGACCCGGGCCTGATCATTCACCCGCCGATGCTGTACCTGGGCTACGTCGGCTTCGCGGTGCCCTTCGCCTTCGCCGTGGCCGCACTGCTGGAAGGCCGCATCGATGCGCGCTGGCTGCGCTGGACGCGGCCGTGGACCAACGTGGCCTGGGGCTTTCTGACCCTCGGCATCGCGCTGGGCAGCTGGTGGGCCTACTACGAGCTGGGCTGGGGCGGCTGGTGGTTCTGGGACCCGGTGGAGAACGCCAGCTTCATGCCCTGGCTGGTGGGTGCGGCGCTGATCCACTCGCAGGCCGTCACTGAAAAGCGCGGCACCTTCGGCAGCTGGACTCTGCTGCTGGCGATCGCCGCCTTCGCGCTGTCGCTGCTGGGTACGTTCCTGGTGCGCTCGGGCGTGCTGACCAGCGTGCATTCGTTCGCCGCCGATCCCTCGCGCGGCCTGTTCATCCTGGTCTTCCTGTCGCTGCTGGTCGGCGGCAGCCTGCTGCTGTACGCGCTGCGCGCCAGCCAGTTGAGCGTGAACGCCGACGATCCGCGCCGCGGCTTCACCGCCACCTCGCGCGATACCCTGCTGCTGGCCAACAATCTGCTGCTGGCCACGGCCTGCGCGATGGTGCTGCTGGGCACGTTGTACCCGCTGCTGGCCGATGCGCTGTCGCTGGGCAAGATCTCGGTCGGGCCGCCCTACTTCGGCAGCCTGTTCCTGCTGCTGATGGCACCGATGGTGCTGCTGCTGCCGTTCGGCCCGCTGGTGAAATGGCAGCGTGACCAGCCCTCGCGCGCCTTCGCGCTGCTGGCGCCGTGGCTGGGCCTGGCGGTGGTGCTCGGTGCATTGGCCTGGTGGCAGGCGCCGCAGAACGGCTGGAAGGCCGGCATCGGTGTGGCCGCCGCCGCCTGGGTCGGGCTCGGTACCGCGCGCTTTGTCTGGCAGCGGCTGCGCGGCAATGGCCGCTTCACCGCCGAGATGCTCGGCATGATTGTTGCCCACACCGGCATTGCGGTGTTCCTGGCCGGCGCACTGCTGGTGGAAGCCCTGAACGTGCAGCGCGAAGTGGCGCTGGCACCGGGCCAGCAGCTGGTGGTCGGCCGCTACGAGGTGCGCTTCGAGGGCGTGGACCACCGCGAAGGCCCGAACTTCATCGCCGACCGCGGTCATCTGCGGGTGTTCCGCAACGGCCATGAACAGGCCCTGCTGCATCCGGAGAAGCGCCAGTACGCCAGCGGCGGCCAGGTGATGACCGAAGCCGGCATCGATGCAGGCTTCGATGGCGATGTCTACGTGGCATTGGGCGAGCCGCTGGGCAACAATGCATGGGCGGTGCGGGTGCATATCAAGCCGTTCGTGCGCTGGATCTGGCTGGGCGCGCTGCTGATGGCCCTGGGCGGATTCATCACCGCCGCTGACCGCCGTTTCCGTCGTCCGTAGGAGTTTCCATGTCCGAGTCCCCCGCCCCGCGCCCCTCCCGCCCGCTGCCGCCGGTAGCCATCGTGATCGGCGTGCTGTTCTTCTTCGGCCTGCTCGGGCTGATGATCTACGGGGTGATGAAATCGGGCGACCCGCAGCGTGACGTGCTGCCTTCGGCACTGATCGACAAGCCCGCGCCGGCGTTCGCGCTGCCGGTGCTGCACGACCCGGACATGATCGTGCGCAGCGATGAGCTGCGCGGCGCCCCCTACCTGCTGAACGTGTGGGGCAGCTGGTGCGCGGCCTGCCGCGAGGAACACCCGGTGCTGACCCGCTTCGCCGAGAGCAAGCGCGTGCGCGTGATCGGCTACAACTGGAAGGACGACCCGACCGACGCGCTGCACTGGCTGGAACAGCTGGGCAATCCGTTCATGGTGGTGCTCAGCGATGTCGAGGGGCGTACCGCGATCGACTGGGGCGTGACCGCTGCGCCGGAGACCTTCCTGGTCGACGGCAGTGGCGTGGTGCGCTGGAAGTACAGCGGTGCGATGACCCAGCAGGTGGTCGACGAGAAGCTGATCCCGGCGCTGGAAAAGATCGAGAAGGCGCAGGGCAATGCCGGCACCACCCTGCATACGGCACCGTAAGCCGATGCGCTGGCTGCTGGTGCTGGTGCTGATGCTGATGCTGCCACTGGCCACGCTGGCCCAGCAGCCGCTGCACGACCCGCAGCCGCTGCAGTTCCGCGATGGCGCCGAAGAGCGTCGCTTCCATGACCTGGCCGCGCAGCTGCGCTGCGTGCAGTGCCAGAACCAGTCGCTGGCCGATTCCAATGCCCAGATTGCCCAGGACCTGCGCCGCGAGGTGCTGCAGCTGATGCAGCAGGGCCACGACGATGCGCAGATCAAGCAGTTCCTGGTGGCCCGCTATGGCGAGTTCGTGCTCTACCAGCCGCCGCTGCAGCCGGGCACCTGGCTGCTGTGGGGCGGCCCGTTGCTGGTACTCGGCGCTGGTGCGCTGGTGGTGCTGGGCATCGTCCGCCGCCGCGGGCGCACGGTGGCTGCCGCACCGGCCGGCAAGGGCGATGAAGGAGACGGCTGGTGAACGTGTGGCTGCCGACAATGGCCGGAGCCGTGGCAGCACTGATGGCGGTGCTGGTGCTGTGGCCGCTGCGCCGCCACGGCCGCAAAGGGTTTGTCGTGGGTGTGCTCGCGCTCGGCGTGGCCGGTGCCTGCCTGTATGTGCTGGTGGGTGATCCCCGTGCTGCGCAGCTGAAACCGGCAGCCACGGTGGCGACCTTGCACGATGGGGTGCAGGCCCTGCAGGACGCGCTGAAGCGCGATCCACAGCGTGCCGATGGCTGGGCCCTGCTGGGCCGTTCACAGGCCGAACTGGGCGATGCTCCCGCTGCGGCCGCCGCGTTCGCCCGCGCCGCAGCGCTCGCCCCCGATGATCCGGGAGTGCTGGTGGAAGCGGCGCAGGCGCGTGCCCAGGCCGACCCGGGCAAGCAGTTCGATGACACCGCTGTGGGCTGGTTGCAGCAGGCTCGATCACTGGCCCCGGACGCGGAGCGGGCCAGCTGGTTGCTGGGCATCGCCCTGCGCCAGCGTGGCCGCAATGCCGAGGCCGCCGATGTGTGGAGCAGCCTGCTGCCACGGCTGGAACCCGGTGCCGCGCAGGCGTTGCAGGCGCAGATTGCCATCGCCCGTGAGGCGGCCGGCCCGTCCGCCGAAACAACGGTTGCAGCGGCGCCGGCCTTGCTGCAGGTACGTGTGCAGTTGCCGGCCATGAAGGCGGCCGAGTGGCCGGCCAGCACCCAGGTGTTCGTGCTGGCGCGTGCCGTCGGCGGGCCGCCGATGCCGGTGGCCGCACGCAAGCTGCCACTGGCCGGCTTCCCGGCCACGGTCGGGCTGGGCGACGCCGACAGCCCGATGCCCACCGCACCGCTGTCGGCGCACCGCGAAGTGGAAGTGCTGGCGCGCATCTCGCGCAGCGGCAGCGCCAACCGCAGCGAAGATGACCTGCAGAGCGTCCCGGTGAGGGTGAGCCTGCCGCATGAAGGCGTCGTGGAGCTGCGGTTTCCGTAGCGCACCGCACGGTAGTGCCGGCCGCCGGCCGGCAACCACGCAGGCGCATCAAGGTTCATGAGGTTGCCGGCCAGCGGCCGGCACAGCCGTGTCGATCGCCAATGGAAACCAGCGTGTCGCCAGCTGCACATGCCGCCCCGCTAGAATGCCCTCATGACCGAATTCATCCCGCCCGGCACGCGTTTCCACGACCTGCCCTCGCCGTTCCCGTTCAAGCGCGGTGGCGCCCTGCACGGCGCACGTGTGGCCTTCGAAACCTGGGGAACGCTGGCCACCGATGGCAGCAACGCGATCCTGATCGTCACCGGCCTGTCGCCGGACGCGCATGCCGCCACCAATGAGGCCAACCCGGCACCGGGCTGGTGGGAAGCGATGGTCGGCCCGGGCAAGCCGATCGATACCGACCGCTGGTTTGTGGTGTGCGTCAATTCGCTGGGCAGCTGCAAAGGTTCGACCGGCCCGGCCTCGCTCAACCCCGCCACTGGCCAGCCCTACCGCCTCGATTTCCCCGAGCTGTCGATCGAAGACGGTGCCCGTGCCGCCATCGAGGTCGTGCGTGCGCTGGGCATCACCCAGCTGGCCTGCGTGGTCGGCAATTCGATGGGCGGCATGACCGCATTGGCCGTGCTGATGCTGCACCCGGGCATCGCACGCAGTCATATCAACATCTCCGGCAGTGCGCAGGCGCTGCCGTTCTCGATCGCGATCCGCTCGCTGCAACGCGAGGCGATCCGCCTCGACCCGCGCTGGAATGGCGGCCATTACGACGACGCCGAGTACCCCGAGTCCGGCATGCGCATGGCGCGCAAGCTGGGCGTGATCACCTATCGCTCCGCACTGGAATGGGACGGCCGTTTCGGTCGCGTGCGGCTGGATTCGGACCAGGCCGACGACGATCCGTTCGGCCTGGAATTCCAGGTGGAAAGCTACCTGGAAGGCCACGCGCGTCGCTTCGTGCGCTTCTTCGATCCGAACTGTTACCTGTACCTGAGCCGTTCGATGGACTGGTTCGACCTGGCCGAGTATGCCGACAGTGACGTGCTGGCCGGGCTGGCGAAGATCCGGGTGGAGAAGGCGCTGGCCATCGGCGCCAACACCGACATCCTGTTCCCGGTGCAGCAGCAGCAACAGGTCGCCGATGGCCTGCGTGCCGGTGGTGCCGAGGCGCGCTTCATCGGCCTGGAATCGCCGCAGGGCCATGATGCGTTCCTGGTCGATTTCGAGCGGTTCGGCCCGGCCGTTCGCGGCTTCCTCGACGCGCTGTAAGTGGACTGGCGGCGCAACCTGGCGCTGGCCGCGTTCGGCGCCTTGATCGCGTTGATGATCAGCGGCGTGCTGCCGCTGTGGCTGGGCGGCGGGTGCCTGCTGGTCAGTGCGGTGTCGTTCGGGCTGTACGGCCACGACAAACGCGCGGCCCAGCGAAAGCAATGGCGGATTCCCGAACGCACGCTGCAGCTGCTGGCGTTCGCCGGCGGCTGGCCTGGCGCGCTGCTCGGCCAGGCCGTATTCCGCCACAAGCACCGCAAGGCCGCATTCCAATGGGTGTTCTGGCTGTGCGTGCTGGCCAACGTGGCCTCGATCGCGGTGCTGCTGCGCGAGTTTTCGCGATAACCCTCGCGACCGGTAGTGCCGGCCGCTGGCCGGCAATTCCATATCAAGCGCCATGAGGTTGCCGGCCAGCGGCCGGCACTACCATTTACGCTTCGCGCACCAGAACGCCATCACGCATCCGGTACTGCGCATCCACCACGCCTTCGGGCAGATCATCGTGGGTGATCATCAGCAGGCTGCGGCCGTCCAGCAGCGCGGAAAGATCCTGCAACAGCGCGCGCGCCGTATCCACGTCCAGGCCTTCGGTCGGTTCGTCCAGCAGCAGGATCGGCGCATTGCGCAGCAACGCCCGCGCCAGTGCCAGGCGCCGCGCCTGGCCGGCCGACAGCGTCGCGCCGTTCTCGCCCACCCAGGTCTGCAGGCCACCGTTGTGCTCGGCCCACTCGCCCAGGCGTACCCGACGCAGCACCGCCCACAGCGCCGCGTCGCTGGCATCAGGATCGCCCAGCCGCAGATTCTCGGCCACCGTTCCGGCAAACACCGGTGCGTTCTGCGGCAGCCAGGCCAGCTGCCGATGCCATTCGGCCTGGGCGAAATCGCGCAGATCACGGCCGCCATAGGTCAACCGTCCCTGCTGCGGATCCCACAGGCGCAGCAGCAGGCTGGACAGCGTGGTCTTGCCGCAACCGCTGTCACCGCGCAGGGCAATGCGTTCGCCCGGCGCCAGGGTCAGCTGCACACCGGCCAGTACCGGCCGCGCGGCACCCGGCCACTGGAAATGCACGTCATCCCAGTGCACACGCGCCGCCTGCGGCACCGGCTTCGGCGCCTGCGGGTCCTCCACCGTCGGCGGCTGCTCGACGATGGCCTGCAGGCGATCGGCGGCGATGCGCCCGGATTGCAGCGACTGCCAGGCCAGGCCCATGCCCGCCCATAGCTCGATCAGCGCGACGGTGAGGAAGACCAGGCCGGCCGCCATTTCCGGCGCGATGCGCTGCGGTTCGGCAGCATGCAGGGCCAGTGCCAGCATGGCCACCAGCCCAAGCCCGGCGACCAGGCCGTGCAGCGTGGAACCGGAAATCAATCGCCAGCGCCGACGCCGGTCGCGCGAGGCCAGCTGCTTGGCGGCGACCCGCACCTTCAGCTGCCACGCTGCATCGGCATGCAGCGCGGCCAGATCGCCCGCGCCTTCCAGCCCCTCGAAGGCGGCGGTGCGCAGCGCGGCGCGATGTGCGGCGCGGTCGGCCTCTTCATCATCCCGGCCGCGCACGCCCAGCCACGGCACACCGAAGGCGATCAGCACCGCCAGTACCGCCAGCAGCAGCGCCGCCGATGGCAGGATCATCGCCGCCGAAACAATCGCCACCAGCGACAATCCGCCCAGCGCCAGCAGCGGACCAATGGCGCGCACCAGCAGGCCATCGACCTCACCGATGTCACCGAGCAGGCGTGCCAGCAGGTCGCCGGTACGGGTGGCGCCCAGCCGGGCCGGCGCCAGCGGCAGCGCGCGGCGGAAGAACCACACGCGCAGATCGCGGGCGATGCGCAGGGTGGCGTCGTGGCCAACCAGCTTCTCGAAGTAGCGCGACACGATCCGCGCCATGGTCAGGCCACGGATGCCCGCAGACGGAGAGAAGAAGTTGAAGCCCTGGCCGAGCCCGGCCGCACCGGCCAGCGCTGCCGCGGTGAGGAAACCACCGGACAGGCCCAGCAGTGCGGTACCGGCCAGCATCGTGGTCCACAGCAGCAGCACGGTCAGCAGCAAACGCGGCCGATGGCGCAGGAACACCGCGCGCAGCGAATCGGGCGAACGGTTCATGCGCGCACCGCCTGCGCCGGTTCGACCAGGCGACCTTCCGGCAGCAGCAGGCAGCGGTCGGCCCAGGCGATCACGGTCGGGCTGTGGGTGGCCACCACCACGCTGCGCCCGCGCGCATACGCGGCCAGGCTGCGCAGCAGTGCCGCTTCGGTATCGGCATCAAGGAAGGCGGTGGGTTCGTCCAGCAGCAGCACCTGCGGGTCGCGCAGCAGCAAGCGGGCCAGGGCGATGCGTCGTGCTTCGCCACCGGACAGGCCGAAGCCGCGCTCGCCGATCACCGTGTCCAGCCCCTGCGGCAGGCGCTGTGCGAACTGCAGCACCTGCGCAGCCTCGGCGACCGCACGCAGGCGCGCGTCGGTGGCCCCGGGATCGGCCAGCCGCAGGTTGTCGGCGATGCTGCCGTGGAACAGGTACGGGCGCTGGCTGGCATAGGCCACCTGCACCCCGGGGCGCACCTGCACCTTGCCGGCGCGCGGCGGCAACCAGCCGGCCAGCGCTTCCAGCAGCGTGCTCTTGCCACTGCCACTGGGGCCGACCAGGGCCAGCCGCTGGCCCGGCTCCAGCAGCACGTCCAGATTCCGCAGTACATCCTGCGGCGCACCCAGCGGGCGCAGCGCCAGGCCGCGCGCCTGCAGTGGCGGCAATGCGGCCTCGGCCGGCTCCACCGCCAGCGGTGCGGTCTCGTTCTCGACCAGGCTCTGCTCATCGGGCAACGACTGCAGCAGACGCTCTACTTCGGCGGCGGCGGCCAGGGCATTGGCGCGGTCATGGTAGTGCGCGGCCAGGCGCCGCAGCGGGGCGTAGAACTCTGGGGCCAGCAGCAGGCAGAACAGGCCGGCGCCGAGGCTCGGCACGCTGGCGTGCAGCGACATCATGCCCAGGTAGCTCAGGCCCAGGTACAAGGCCACCATCGCCACGCTCACCGAGGCGAAGAACTCCAGCACCGTGGAGGACAGGAAGGCAATGCGCAGCACCTTCAGGGTTCGCAGGCGCACACCCTCGGCGGCGGCTTCCACACCGGCCAGCTCCGCCTCACCACGGCCATACAGGCGCAGCAGGCCCAGTCCCTTGATGCGGTCGGCGAAATGGCCACTCATCCGCGCCAGCTCTCCCAGCTGCGCACGGCCGGCGGCCTCGGCGCCCCACCCCACCAGCATCATGAAGAACGGCACCAGTGGCGCGGTGAACAGCAGGATCAACGCCACCACCCAGTCGACCCAGGCCACTGCGGCCAGGATCAACAGCGGGACCACCACCACTTCGGTGCGTACCGGCAGGAAACCGCTGTAATAATTCTCAATCGCATCGCCATGATGCAGCATCAGTTCGCCCAGCTCGCCGGTGCGGCGCTGGCGCAGCCACAGCGGGCCATGGCCCAGCAGGCGGGCGAACACACGCTCGCGCAATGCCAGCCGTGCGGCATCGGCCACATCGCCGGCCGCCGCCTGGGTGGCGCTGCCCAACAGCGTGCGCAGCACCAGAATCAGCGCCAGCGCGCCCAGTACCGGCAGCCCCGATGCCAGCGCAGCGTGCTCCACCAGCACCTGCTGCACCAGCCAGGCGATGCTGGCGGCCTGCCCGATCAGCAACGCGCCCGACACGCTGATGCTCAACGCGGCCAGGCGCTGACGACCGCGTGCGGGCCGCGCCAGATCGGCCAGCCAGGCCGTGCGCGCGCGCCGCTGACGGGTGGTTTCAGCGTCCGGGGACAGGCTGGCGGAAGTCGTTTCGGCAGCGCTCAAGGGGTCTTCACGGTCAACGGGGGAGACACGGCATTGTAGGCGCAGGCAACAGCCCGCCCCTGCGGCCGGCGGTCGCAGTCTTCATCGGGTTCGCATACGATCCCTTCGCAGACCTGTTCATACATTGATCTGGATCAAGGCTTTCTGAAGTAGTCGGTCACATCATTCACGTCGTAGACCACCCTTCCCGCCACCTGCAACGGCACTATCCAACGAGGTAGCCAGGCCATGATTGATCAGACAGTCGTAGAACTGTCGCGGCTGCAATTCGCGCTGACCGCGATGTACCACTTCCTATTCGTACCGCTCACCCTCGGCCTGTCCTTCATGGTGGCCATCATGGAGAGCGTGTACGTGATGACCGGCAAGGAGATCTGGCGCAGGATGACCCTGTTCTGGGGCGTCCTGTTCGGCATCAACTTCGCCATGGGCGTCGCTACCGGCATCGTCATGGAATTCCAGTTCGGCATGAACTGGTCCTACTACAGCCACTACGTGGGTGACATCTTCGGTGCGCCGCTGGCCATCGAAGGCCTGATGGCCTTCTTCCTGGAAGCCACCTTCGTCGGCCTGTTCTTCTTCGGCTGGAACCGCCTGAGCAAGGTCAAGCACCTGATGGTGACCTGGCTGATGGCGCTGGGCACCAACCTGTCGGCAATCTGGATCCTGATCGCCAACGGCTGGATGCAGAACCCGACCGGTGCGGTGTTCAACCCGGAAACCATGCGCATGGAAGTGGTCGACTTCATGGCGGTGGTGTTCAACCCGGTGGCGCAGGCCAAGTTCGTGCACACCGTCAGCGCCGGCTACGTGACCGGTGCGGTGTTCGTGATGGCGATCAGCGCACTGTTCCTGCTGCGCAACAAGCACAAGGACCTGGCCCGTCGTTCGTTCGCGGTGGCCGCGGCGTTCGGCCTGCTGTCGTCGCTGTCGGTGGTCGTGCTGGGTGACGAGAGCGGTTACGCCGCCAGCGAACACCAGAAGATGAAGCTGGCCGCGATCGAAGCGATGTGGGAAACCGAGCGTGCGCCGGCCGACTTCACCGCCTTCGGCATCCCGAACCAGACGACCCACCAGAACGACTACGCGGTAAAGATCCCGTACCTGATGGGCCTGATCGCCACCCGTTCGTTGAATCAGCCGATCCCGGGCATCCTGGAACTGGTCGAGCGTGCCGAACACCGCGTGCGTGGCGGCCAGCTGGCCTACGGTGCGCTGGAACGCCTGCGTGCCAACAAGAACGACGTCGAAGCGCGCGAGATGTTCGACCGCCACTGGCAGGATCTGGGCCACGGCCTGCTGCTCAAGCGCTACCGCGATGACATCCTCAACGCCACCCCGCAGGAAATCTCGCAGGCGGCGATGGATACCGTGCCGCGCGTGATGCCGCTGTTCTGGACCTTCCGCGTGATGGCCGGCCTCGGCTTCTACCTGATCGCCTTCTTCGCACTGGCCTTCTACTACTCCTGCCGCAACAACTTCCAGGACAAGCGCTGGTTCCTCAAGGTGGCCCTGTGGACGCTGCCGGCACCGTGGATCGCCATCGAATGCGGCTGGTTCGTGGCCGAATATGGTCGCCAGCCGTGGGCGGTTGATGGCGTGCTGCCGACCTTCTATGCGGCATCGGGCCTGGCCCTGCACGAAATCGTACTGACCCTGGCCGGCTTCACCGCGATCTACACCGCGCTGATCGTGGTCGAGATCAAGCTGATGCTCAAGGCGATCCGCAAGGGTCCGGACGAGGTGCTGCCGTCGCTGCAGTCGCCCCAGCCGCATGCTTCCCACAATGCCTCGGCGCCCGCCGCCGGCCAGGCCTGAGGCAGGAGAACCACGATGGATTTCATTCTTCTGGACTACACCACGCTGCGCGTGATCTGGTGGCTGCTGCTCGGCATCCTGCTGATCGGCTTTGCCGTGATGGATGGTTTTGACCTGGGCGTTGGCACCCTGCTGCCCTTCGTCGCCCGCAACGATGCCGAGCGCCGCCTGGTGATCAACACCATCGGCCCGGTCTGGGAAGGCAACCAGGTGTGGCTGGTGCTGGGCGGTGGTGCGATCTTCGCCGCGTGGCCGCCGCTGTACGCGGTCAGCTTCTCCGGGTTCTACCTGGCGATGTTCGTGATCCTGTTCGCGCTGATCCTGCGTCCGGTCGGCTTCAAGTTCCGCAGCAAGATGCCCAGCGAACGCTGGCGCAACACCTGGGACTGGGCGCTGTTCATCGGTGGCTTCATCCCGGCGCTGATCATGGGCGTGGCGGTGGGCAATGTGCTGCTGGGCGTGCCGTTCCACTTCGATGACAGCATGCGCATCTTCTACACCGGCTCGTTCTTCGGTCTGCTGATGCCGTTCGCGCTGCTGGCCGGCCTGCTCAGCGTGTCGATGCTGGTCGCCCACGGTGCCGCCATGCTGGTGATCAAGACCGACGGCCCGGTGGCCGAACGTGCGGCCCGCTTCGGCAGCATCGCCGCGATCATCGCCTTCGTGCTGTTCGCGGTGGGCGGTGCCTGGGTGGCCTTCGGCCTGCCCGGCTACCAGATCACCTCGCAGGTGGTCACCGATGGCGCCACCAACCCGCTGCTGAAGACTGCCGAACTCGGCGCTGCCGGTGGCTGGATGCGCAACTACAGCACGATGCCGGCCACGATCCTGGCGCCGCTGCTGGGCCTGGCCGGACTGCTGGCCAGCGCGGTGCTGCTGCGAGCCCGTCGCGGCGGCCTGGCCTTCATCGCCTCCGGTGCGGCCATCGCCGGCATCATCCTGACCGTCGGCTTTGCCATCTTCCCGTTCCTGCTGCCGTCCTCGAGCCAGCCCACCTCCAGCCTGACCGTGTGGGATGCCTCGTCCAGCCACCTGACCCTGTGGATCATGCTGCTGGCCACGGCGGTGTTCCTGCCGATCATCCTCGCCTACACCACCTGGGTGTACCGCGTGCTGAAGGGCAAGACCACCAGCGAAGAGATGGGCAACAACCCGAATGCGTATTGATTGCTTGCACGTGTGCCGACCAACGGTCGGCACCTACCCGGAATGAAGGAGACTGATCATGTGGTATTTCGCCTGGATTCTCGGTGCCGGCCTCGCCTCGACGGTGGCCATCCTCAACGGCATGTGGTTCGAAGCCCGTGAGCAGAACCGCATCGAGAAGGAAAATCGTCACTGAGCGGTAAAAAAGCCTTGCCGCCTTGGCCTTCACACGGTATCTTAGGCGGCTCCTTCGGGGTGTAGCTCAGTCTGGTAGAGCGCTACGTTCGGGACGTAGAGGTCGCAGGTTCGAATCCTGTCTCCCCGACCACTCATGTGGTCGCATTGAAGCCTGGTGAAGTCGTCCAGGCTTTTTTGTTCCCTGAAGTGGCACTGCTTCGGCAGTGTGAAGAAAACAGCATTTACCCCTTGCCGCCATCGGGGTAGATCGCTAGAATAGGCGGCTCCCTTCGGGGTGTAGCTCAGTCTGGTAGAGCGCTACGTTCGGGACGTAGAGGTCGCAGGTTCGAATCCTGTCTCCCCGACCACTTCGGTGGTCACCAAGAAGCCTGGAAGACGACAGTCCTCCGGGTTTTTTTGTGCCTGGCGTTCCGGCACCCCGCCTGTGAAGCGCTGCAACGGGGCAAGGCCGCCGCCCTGCCCCGCCACACGGCCCGGCGTCAGCAGGGCCGCACGTTGAGGCCGGCGTACAGGCCCAGCGCGCGACTGGCCTGGATCAGACCCTCGATCACGCGGTCGCCCACATCCTGCTCCGGCCCACCATCCTGCCGCGCCCGCTCGGCCGCCAGCAGAATGGCATGCACGGTGCGCAGCCCGGCCAATGCGCAATCGGCATCGGCCAGGGCCATGCAACGGCCGGGATTGAGCTGGCGTTCGGGCCAAGGCCGTCCATCGGACGCGCCCCCGCTGTCGATACCACGCAACTGCGCGACGAAGGTGATGGGCTCGCCTGCCGCGTCGGCATTGGCCGGCGCATGACCGGTGGGCGGGAAAGAAGTATCAGAGGTCTTCATGGGCATTCTCCATGCAAGGAACACGGTGATGCCGCCAGACAAGGGCGGCGGGCGATACGTGGCTGCAAAAACCCGGCTGACTTAGTTCGGGCGGATGTGCTTGCGCACACCCCCACGCACCGCCCGCCATGGAACGCGAACGGAATGCCAGCCGGCGCCGCGCGAAGCGACGCCGGCTGGCAAGCGTATACAACATGTCAGCTCGGGTTTTGCAGTCCCGGCCACCCTTTTCCGGTGGCATGCGAAGGTGTAAACGCCAACGCACGATGCGCCAATGGGCAAACGCGCCACCGCAACAATTCGTACGATTCGCGACATTGTTGCATAGGGCCTGCAGACGTCCAGAACCAAGCGGCGCAAAGGCTTGGCAGGTGGTAAGCCACTAGCGTCGCTGTGCCTTGCAGCAGGATGAGAGTCGTGCGGATTACGTCATCCTGCGCGCGGCAGAAGCGTTGCGCGAGGGTGAGGGCCGGTCGTGGCTGTGCTCAGCCCTTGAAGTGCGGATCGGTCACCGGCAACAGGTCGAGGTTGGCCAGATCCCTTTCGACGCGGTGAACGCGCTCCACCTGCGTGTCATCACAGGGATCAAACACGCCGGGAACCGAGACGATCACCGTGCCCAAGCCGTCCACGGCATAGACAGCGTGCGCGTCCGGAAGCTGTGAATGGTCAACCTGAGCTGGAACGAATCCCATCCAGCCAAAGAACTGCCGATGCCCATACAGGCGCCTGTCCAACTGGTAGCAGATCAATTCGCCTTCAGGCGATCTTGCATTGACATCGGTACATGCTAGATCAGGCTGGATGACCTTGGCCGATTCGATCATCGCATCAAGCACGATTGAAGAGATTTCATTTCCAAAGGGCTCCAGCCCTTTAATCCTCAAACTGATATGCCCAAGGCCGGGGCTCAATGTGAGTACAACTACTCCGGGCTTACGCCAGTCACGATCATTGTCTACGTTGGCCAGCAACAGTGAAGCGCCAAACCCTTCGAAACCCCCAAATCTCCTGCGTGTCTTCTCGATATCCCGCTCCATGCTGTACAGCATTGCAGCTGAGTCCTCCAAGGCAAGACACCTCTCCCTCCTCCGTGAGGGCAGCGCATACCAGCGTTGCATCGAAGGGTGAAGCCTGGCCAATCTTTCCGTCAGATCTACGGCCTTGATCAGCACCTCTTCCGGCGTACGGGAGACAGCCTTTGCGTGTAGATTGATTTGAGCGCTAAGGACCATATTCGGATTCTTCAAGGCATGAGGTTCGGATCTGTCACCGGCAACAGCTCGTAGCTGGCCAGATCCATTTCGACGCGGTGCACTTTTTCCACCTGCGCGTCGTCGGCGGGATCAAACACGCCCGGCACCGAGACGATGACCGTGCCCAGGCCATCGACCGGGTGGACGGCGTGTGCGTCACGGATCTGCGCGTGGGTGATCTGTGCAGGAACGAAGCCCATCCAGCCAAAGTAGCGACGGTGTTGGTACAAGCGCCGATCAAGCTGGTACGTCACCAGACCCTTCTCGCGCGTCTGCGCTTTGACATCCGTACAGGCATAGAAGGGTTTGACTTCCTCCACCAGCCCGATCATTGCGTTCACCATCAGATCTGGCACGGCTTCACCAAATGGTTCGATCCCAACAAAACGGAATTTATGGGAGCCCGTTGTGGGATCCAAGCCGAGCACGATCAGACCTGGCATGCGCCAATCACGATCATTGTCTACGTTGGCCAGCAACAGTGAAGCGCCAAGCTCATTGAAATCCCCAAATCTTCGGCGATCCTTCTCGATATCCCGTTCCATCCTGGCGAGGATCGCACCGGTGTCCTCCAACGGTATTGATTTTTCCTTTGCGCTCGATGGCAGCGCATACCAGCGTTTCATCAACGGGTGTAGCGGCGCGAGACGTTCTGTTGCCCGAGCCGCTAAACCAAGCAACTGGTCAGGAGATCGGGACACAGGGTCCGTTCGCATGTTTGCTTGGACACTGACAATCATCAAATCTCTCCACCGAATGGTATGTGCCTGCAAAGCATTGGGTCGACGTACTCCGCTGCAATAGCTGCGGCCATCGTTCGAGGTTGCATGAAACACCACAAGAGCTTTGCTTGCCGACCTGCAATGCCGATGGCGCTGCGCTGCCTGTTCATCTGCAATCCCCAAGGCCTGAGAACTCCATGTTCCACAAACTCATATCTGGGAAGCCCTCTTTCATCAAAGAAGTGCTCAAGATCAGCTGCTGCCAGATTCGGATCCTTCGCGGTGCGCATCCACATGTCCGCGGCCGGGACGGCCCGCAAACCGCGCGTCCATGCCACATCCGCCTTCACCCAGCGCACCCGCACCGGTAGGTGGGTGATCTGCTCAGCCCTTGAGGTTGGGATCTGTCACTGGCAGCAGGTCGTAGCTGGCCAGATCCATTTCGACGCGGTGCACCTTGTCGACCTGCGCGTCGTCGGTGGGGTCGAACACGCCCGGTACAGAGACGATCACCGTCCCCAGGCCATCAACCGGATGGACCGAGTGTGCGTCGCGGATCTGCGCGTGGGTGATCTGCGCGGGCACGAAGCCCATCCAGCCAAAGAACTGACGGTGCTGATATAGACGCCGGCTGATCTGGTAGTTAACAAGTTCATTTTCGAGCGTTCTAGCCTTGACATCTGTACAAGCGAATTCTGGCTGAATCGCCTTCACCGATTCGATCAATGCATTGAGCATGACTGACGAAGCAGCTTCTCCGAAGGCCGCGATCCCTTTAATACTGAAACTATTGCGTCCTGATGTTGGGTTCAAGTCGAGCACAACCACACCGGGCTTTCGCCAATCCCGATCGTTGTCAACGTTGGCCAGCATCAATGAAGCTCCAAGCTCTTCATAGTGGCCGAAACGGCTACGACTGCTCTCAATATGGCTCCTCATTGAACCCAGCAAGGCATCGGCGTCTTGCAGGGACACATACCTATCCGCGGGACCCGAGGGCAACGCATACCAGCTCTTCAATAATGAGTGCGTCCGCGCCAGGCTTTGGGTAAGTCCCCTGGCCCTACTCAACACCTCCTCGGGTGTACGGGAGGTCGGCTTTGTGCGCAGATTGGCTTGAGCGCCCAGAATCATGCATTTCCTCCAAAGAACGGCTCGTACCTACAGAGAAGTGGATCGACAAAATCCATTGTTATCGCCGCACTCATCACCCGCGGCTGCATGAAACACCACAAAAGTTTGGCTGATGCCCCGGCGATCCCAATCGCGGCACGCTGCCTATCCATTTGCTCGCGCCATGGACCGAAGGCACTCTGCCGAACGAAGCCATACTTCACGTCTCCATGTTCATCCAGAAACTGGTCATACCTCCCCTTCGCCTCCACCACCGTGCAGTCCTTCAACCAGAACCCATCAAACTCGCAGGCGTTGAAATGCCACTCCTGCACGGTACGTGAGAACCCATCGCGCTCAAGGTAGTCAAACAACGTATCCACCGAGAACAACCGCCGATCAGGATCCGCCTTGTCGGCCACCATGAAACCAAAGCGCAGCGGTGCCGAGCGCAGGTTGGCGATGTACAGCTGATACTCGTAATTGATCAGATTGCTTTGGGTCACATAGCGCGGGGTAAGGGGCGGACCGATGAACCCCTCCTTCAGCAGGCACTCGTTGCACGCGGTCTCGTCGGGCATCTGCGAGCAGTCCACCTCCCGCGCCTTGACCTTCGGCTCAGCGCGCGCATCCGGCTTGGCTTCACCGCGCACCCGCCGCTGGATGCCATCCACCACATCGCGAATGCCATCGACCACGTCACCGGTGGTCGGCCCACCGTGGGGTTCCACCGGATGGCCGTCTTCATCCACGCCGCCGTTGCCGCCTCCCATGCCGGGCCCAAGCCAAGGCCGCGGGCCGATGATTCTGGTGCCCATCGTTACTCCTGGTGTCCTGCCAGATTCGACAGCAGATCAGCTGCTGCCAGATTCGGATCCTTCGCAGTGTGCATCCACATATCCGCGGCCGGGACGGCCCGCAAACCGCGCGTCCATGCCACATCCGCCTTCACCCAGCGCACCCGCACCGGTAGGTGGGTGATCTGCTCAGCCCTTGAGGTTGGGATCTGTCACTGGCAACAGGTCGTAGCTGGCCAGATCCATTTCGACGCGGTGCACCTTGTCGACCTGCGCGTCGTCGGTGGGGTCAAACACCCCTGGCACTGAGACAATGACCGTGCCTTGGCCATCAACCGGATGGACCGAGTGTGCGTCGCGGATCTGAGCGTGGGTGATCTGCGCGGGCACGAAGCCCATCCAGCCAAAGAACTCGCGGTGTTGATACAAGCGTCGGCTCATCTGATATGTCACAAGGCCCTTCTCGGGCGTTCTGGCTTTGACATTCGTACAGGCGAACGTCGGCCGCAATGCCTTCACCAGCTCGATCAGCACATTGAGCACTAGCAGAGACGTCGCGTCCCCAAACGGCTCAAGACCCTCAATACTGAAAGCATTAAATCCAGTTGTCGGGTCCAACTGGAGCACAACCACTCCCGGTTTACGCCAGTCGCGGTCGTTGTCGACATTCGCGAGACTCAAGGACGCGCCGAGTTCCGCACAGTCACCAAATCGCTGGCGACGCTTCTCGACATCCCGTTCCATCCGAGTCAAGAGCTCTTCCGAATCATTCAAGGAAAGAGTCTTCTCTTTCTGACTCGAGGGAAGCGCATACCACCCTTTCATTAATGGATGCATCCGCGCCAGTTTCTCAGTTATCTCCACAGCTACTCGCAGAACTTCGTGCGGAGATTTCGCGACAGGCGCTGTCCAAAGATCGGCTTGGGCTCGGATGATCATATACCACCTCCCGGAAATGGCTCATATCTGCAAATCAACGGGTCAAGCCGAGCAAATTCAATAGCTGCTGCCATTGCCCTTCCCTCCATGAAGCACCAAACAAGCCTTCCTTGAGGCTCAGCGATCGCAATCGCCGCGCGCTGCCGAATCATCTGCTCCCTCCATGGCTGAAAGACACTGGGCACCACAAACCTGTACTTCGGCTTTTCTTCTTCATCAAGAAAATGCTCATACCTCCCCTTCGCCTCCACCACCGTGCAGTCCTTCAACCAGAACCCATCAAACTCACAGGCGTTGAAATGCCATTCCTGCACGGTGCGTGAGAACCCATCGCGCTCAAGGTAGTCAAACAACGTATCCACCGAGAACAACCGCCGATCAGGATCCGCCTTGTCGGCGACCATGAAACCAAACCGCAGCGGCGCCGAGCGCAGGTTGGCGATGTACAACTGATACTCGTAATTGATCAGATTGCTTTGGGTCACATAGCGCGGGGTAAGGGGTGGACCGACGAACCCCTCCTTCAGCAGGCACTCGTTGCACGCGGTCTCGTCGGGCATCTGCGAGCAGTCCACCTCCCGCGCCTTGACCTTCGGCTCAGCGCGCGCATCCGGCTTGGCTTCACCGCGCACCCGCCGCTGGATGCCATCCACCACATCGCGAATGCCATCGACCACGTCACCGGTGGTCGGCCCACCGTAGGGTTCCACCGGATGGCCGTCTTCATCCACGCCGCCGTTGCCGCCTCCCATGCCGGGCCCAAGCCAAGGCCGCGGGCCGATGATTCTGGTGCCCATCGTTACTCCTCGTGTCCTGCCAGATTCGACAGCAGATCAGCTGCTGCCAGATTCGGATCCTTCGCAGTGCGCATCCACATATCCGCGGCCGGGACGGCCCGCAAACCGCGCGTCCATGCCACATCCGCCTTCACCCAGCGCACCAGCACCGGCAGGTGGGTGATGCGCAGCACGTAGGCGGCATGGTCATGGCTTTGCACTACCTCATCCATCAATGCGCCATCGCTCAGATGACCCACCCTGCCGGGGTACTCCTCGCGAATCTCCCGGCACAACAACGGGAAAAAGGTGGAGGGGTCAGGCAGACGCAGCAGGGCCTCCTGCTCTTCGTTGATCTCAAACATCAACCGGTCTCCGCTGCATACAGCGCGTCACGTTCCAAGGCGTAGTGCTGGCCCAGCATCTGGAAGCGCCACTGCCGCAGCGGGCCCATCAGCTGCCTGCGCTGCTGCAGCGTGAACGCCCGCTGCAAGCGCAGGAACACGCGACCATCCCAGTAGCGCAGCAGCGCCAGCTTGTCGCTGGGACGGCGCAGGTCCAGGCAGGCTTCCAGGTGCTGGAACACAGTTTCAAATCCGGCGTCGCTGCTGAGCCAGGCCACGACCGGCTTGTTCATTTCCAGCGCGCGCAACCATCCATCCACCGGGGTCTGGTGCTGCGCGGGCAACTGGATCAGCCAAGGCCCGAGGCTGGCGTGCGCCGCCTCGGGCTGGCGTGCCAACAGGGCCCGGTGCGGCAGGTCCTGCGCATACCAGGCCAGCGCCTTGGCCGTGTCGGCGTAGGCCGCTGCATCGACAATCACGTATCGGTTCATTCAGCGCCCCAGGAAGGTCGCGCCGGAGCGCGAAGCGGCCAGCAGGCACGCCTCGCACACAGGCGGCTTGCCGGCCTGCGGCAGTACCGGCAACGGGGCCGGCTCCGAGGCGGCAGCGGCGGGCCTGGCACTGTCCGCCCCGCCACCTTCGCCGCCCATGTCCGCATGGACGCGGGATTGCTTGCCGGACATCAGCGAGCAGCCGCACGAGAGCCGGTCGCCGTGGCGCGCCGCGGGCTGGCCTTCAAACGTCAGCGTGATGTCGCCGCTGACGATGGATGCCACGCACTGGTGCTTGGGGCAGGTGGCCCTGTCGCCCACCCGCGCAACGGGCATGCCCTCGATGTCGGTCGCGGGGGAGCCGGTGATGACCCTGCCACCGCCGGTGGTCGCATCACCGACCACAATCAACGTCCTTGCCACTCTGTAATCCTTCCGCCCTGGAGGTGGCCCGAACCTAGCAACGCCCCGACACCGCGCGCACTTCAACGCGGCGTCGAGCACAGCGTGCCTCCCGCATCAGCATGGGCGCAGGCTGCGCACCGCAAGGGTTTGCCTGAATTGCGGCGAATACGTGACGCACATCAGCCGCCGCCCTCCAGCGATGCAGATCGCGACAAATCGCGCCGACAGGACCGGGCCCCGCCAGCCACGTACAATGGCGCCTCCCCCACCCTGCCGCGTCGGCGTAGACCGATGCCGGCCCTGCATGCCAGCACTCCGGCGTGCGTCACCTGCAAGGACCACCGATGAGCTCCTCCCCTTCCGATTCGCCGTCGCTGCTGCACGGGCGCCTGCTCGCCTTCGCCGCGATCCTGCTGGCCGCAGTCAACCTGCGCACCGCCGTCACCTCGATCACGCCGCTGCTGGACGTGCTCGGCCAGCAGTTCGGCTTCGGCACCACCATGACCGGCGTGCTGGGCATGCTGCCGACCGCCTCGTTCGCCTTGTTCGGCGTGGCCACGCCGGCCCTGGCACGGCGCCTGGGCCTGGAGCGCACCACGCTGCTGGCGATGGTGATGGCGATGGCCGGCCTGCTGCTGCGCTCCAGCGCCGGCAATGTCGGCACGCTGCTGCTGGGTTCGGTGCTGGCGCTGGCCGGAATGGGCATCGGCAACGTGGTGGTGCCGCCGCTGGTGAAGCGCTACTTCGCCAACAAGGTCGGCACCATGAGCACGCTCTACATCAGCGTGCTGCAGCTGGGCACGATGCTGCCGGCGCTGCTGGCGGTGCCGGTGGCCAACGCGGCCGGCTGGCGCGTGTCGCTGGGCATGTGGGCACTGCTGGCGCTGGCCGCCGCGCTGCCGTGGCTGATGCTGGCCCGGCGCGCGCCGAAGCCGCAGGCCGATGTCACCGACCCCACCGCGCAGCCACATGGCAAGGTCTGGCGCACGTCGCTGGGCTGGAGCATGACGCTGATGTTCGGCATGACCTCGCTGATGACCTATTCGATGTTCACCTGGCTGCCGCGCATCGTGGTCGAGGCCGGTGGCTCGCCGGCCTTCGGCGGGGTGATGGTGGCGGTGTTCTCGGCGCTGGGCCTGCTGCCCTCGCTGGTCATTCCGTCGATGGCGGTGCGCCTGCAGAACCCGTTCCCGCTGGTGCTGATCGGCTTCTTCTCGTTCGTGATCGCCTTCACCGGCCTGCTGCTGGCACCGATGAAGGCCCCGCTGCTGTGGGCTTGCCTGCTCGGCGTCGGCCCGTCCACCTTCCCGCTGGCACTGACCCTGATCAACCTGCGCACGCGTACCCCCACCGGCTCGGCGGCGCTGTCCGGCTTCATGCAGGGCGTGGGCTACAGCTTCAGCTGCCTGGGGCCGTTCCTGGTCGGCTGGCTGCACACCGTCAGCGACGGCTGGACGCTCCCATTCAGCTTCCTGTTCGGCTGCGCCACGCTGATGCTGTGCGCCTCCTGGGTGGCCTGCAAGCCGCGCAAGCTGGAAGACCTCTGGTAAGCCGTACCGGCCGCCTTGGCCGGTCCCGTCGGCCGCTTACCCACCTTTCCGGGAAATTTGACGCGCAACTGACAATTCCGGGCGGATAGTGCCCACGAGTGCCCAACCTTGCCGCGTGTCGGCATTGGGCATGGGGGCGGCCCGGCCGCCCAGGCCACCACTCGGTGTGCGGGGGATTCTCGTTCAAGACATGACATCGCGGGTCGCTGTCCGGGTTGTACCCGTCCTGACTGGGCGGGAGTGCACGAAGGGAGTGACGCAGGGCACGGCCATCCAGAAATCTGGCATGTGATGTGCGTCACAGTTTTCACGGTTGTCTGGTCAGGAAGCCAAGGGGGTCCCCAATGGTCGTCCACCGCCGGCTGGCGCTCTGCGTCGGCCTCGCCTGCTCCGCGCTGGCCTGGGCCAGCAGTGCCGCGCCGCCGGACCGCGAGGCGGCGCTGGCCGAGATCGGCCGCTACCGTGACCAGGCCCGCTGGCTGGACGCGCTGGGCGCGATCGAACGTGCGAGCCAACAACAGCCCAATGACGACCTGCTGTTCAAACTGCGCGTCCTGACCCTGGGCGACATCGGCAATGCGTGGCGCGCCTGGGAGCTTTACCAGCAGCGGCCGCAGCTGTTCGACGATGCCCAGAAGCAACGCCTGGAGGGCGACTATCTGGCCAAGCTGGTGGTCTGGAGCCTGGCCTACAGCCGCAGCGAAGACAGCCGCCTGGAAGAGGCCGAATCCACGCTGGCGCGCATGCAGCGCTATCTTGGCGGCGAAGGCACGCCACCGGCCCAGGCCCCGCTGCGCATCCGCATGGACCGCCTGATCCTGCTCAACCGGCTGGGGCGCCATGCCCAGGTGCGCGAAGAAGCACGCGCCCTGCAGGCCGAGGGTCACACGCTGCCCGACTACGTGCTGCCTGCGGTGGGCGATTCACTGATGGGAACGCTGCAGCCGCAGGAAGCCATTCCGGTGCTGCAGGCTGCGGTGGCCGGCGACCCCACGCGCGATGCCTCGCACTCGCAACTGGCCTACGCCTACCTGGAAAGCGAGCAGCAGGAGAAAGCCATTGAGCTGTTGCAGGCGTGGCGTGACAAGGAACCGGCCTGGCGCTGGAGCAATGGCAAATCGCCGTATGCGAACTGGTCGCGCTACGAGGCCGACCTGAATCTGGCGATGGTGCGCGCCTACAGCGGCGACCTGTCCACCGCGCAGCACGACCTGGAATCGATGGTGGATATCGCGCCGGGCAACGGCGGCCTGCAGAGCGCATTGGGCAGCGTGTACATGATGCGCGGCTGGCCACGCCGGGCCCTGCAGCGGCAGCAGATGGCGCACGCGCTCGACCCGCGTGACGTGGAAGCGCGACTGGGCATGGAAGAGGCCTACGTCGCCCTGCAGCGCGATGACCTGGCCCGACCGCTGCACGACGATCTGGTCGCGCGCTACCCGACCCAGCCGGCGGTGCAGCGCATGGACCAGGCATGGCGCGTGCATCGCGGGTGGCAGGTGCAGGCATGGACCGACATCGGGCGCAGCTCCGGTGGTGGCGGCACCTCGCCCCTGGGCAACAACGATCGTCACTATGGCGTGGAAGTGCAGTCGCCGATCCTGGACGACCGCTGGCGGCTGTTTGCCTTTGCCGACCGGCGCTCGGTCGACTTCCAGGACCAGCGCATCGACCCGCTCTGGCTCGGCGCAGGTGTGCGCTACCGCTTCGGCCAGCTGGATGCGGAAGCGGCCGTGCTGCGTGCCAACGACCATGTGGGTGATACCGGCCTGCGCGCCGGCGTGGGTTGGCAGTTCAACGACTACTGGCACGCCGGCCTGGCGGCCGCGCGCAATGATCCGGAAGCATCGATGCAGGCGCGCGTTGCCGGCATCACCGCCGACAGCCTGAGCGCGCGGGTGGACTACCGGCGCAGTGAGCTGACCCACTGGATGTTCGGCGCCAGCCGTTTCCGCTACGACGACGGCAATCATCGCGAGCTGTTCAGTACCGCCCTCGAGCAGCGCCTGCTGACCCGGCCGCGCTGGCTGGTCGACGGCCTGGCCAGTGCCTACACCAGTCGCGGCAGCCGCGATGATGCGCCCTATTTCAACCCGTCACGCGACCGCATGGTCGAGATCGGGCTGCGCATCGACCAGCAACTGTGGCGGCACTACGAACGCCACTTCCGGCACCGGCTGACGGTTTCGCTGGGGGACTACTGGCAGGACGGCTTCGGCAGCGCGCTGGTGCCATCGGTGTCCTACCAGCATGAGTGGCAACTGGGGCCGGGCCGTGTGTTCGAGTACGGCGTGCGCTGGTCGCGGCCGGTCTACGACGGCCACCGCGAACGCCATCTCGGCTTCGAAGCCGCATTGCGCTGGGGAGACTGACATGGCCCGCATCCTGCGACTGATCCTGCTGCTGTTGTTCAGCACCGCACCGACCGCACTGGCACAACAGGCCGCGCATCTCGATGCGGCCGACAACGGGCTGCTGATCCTCAGCTACCACGATATCCGCGACCAGGTGGCCGCCAAGGGCGATGCCGATACCTACGCGGTAAGCACGCAGAACTTCGCCGCACACCTGGACTGGCTGGGGGCGCATGGCTACCACCCGGTGTCGCTGTCGCAGGTGATCGATGCTTCGCAGGGCCGCGCCACGCTGCCACCGCAGCCGGTGCTGCTGACCTTCGATGACGGCCTGCGCAGTGTCTACGACAAGGCGTTCCCGCTGCTGCAGGCCTATCGCTACCCGGCCCTGGTGGCGGTGATCACCGACTACATGGACATGGCGCCGGGGCGCACCATCGACTACGGCTACCGCCCGTTCGGCCACGACGATTTCCTCACCTGGGCGCAGCTGAAGCAGATGCATGACAGCGGCCTGATCGAAGTGGCCAGCCATACCGACAACCTGCACCATGGCGTGCTTGCCAATCCGCAGGGAAACTCCACTCCGGCCGTCGTGACCCGGGTCTACTCGCCTTCCACGCGCAGCTATGAGACCGAGACGCAGTACGAGCAGCGCCTGCGCGCCGACCTGACCCGCAGTGCGCAGCGGATCGAGCAGCACCTTGGCGTACGCCCCCGCGCGATCGTGTGGCCATACGCGGCCTACAACCAGCTGAGCAACGACATCGCCGAGCAGCTGGGCATGCCGGTGTCGTTCGACCTGGAGGGGCGCAGCACACCGGTCACCCGTGACCTGCACGGCCTGGCGCGTTTCCTGGTCAGCGACAACCCGACCGTGGAAGGACTGGCATTCGAACTGCGCCGCGACGCGGCACTCGATGGCATCCGCGCCCTGCAGATCGACCTGGATGATGTGTATGACCCCAACCCGGCGCAGCAGGCGCGCAACCTCGACGCACTGATCGAACGGGTCAAGCGCATCGCACCCACCCACGTCTACCTGCAGGCCTTCGCCGACGCCGACGGCAACAACACCGCCGATGCGCTGTACTTCCCCAATCGCCACATGCCGATGCGCGCGGACCTGTTCAGCCGCGTGGCCTGGCAGCTGAAATCCCGCGCAGGGGTGAAGGTGTATGCGTGGTTGCCGGTGCTGGGCTTCGAACTGCCCGACCCGGTGCAGCGCAAGGCATTGGCCATCCACAACGGCGATGCCGATGGCATGTACCGGCTGGACTTCACCAACCCGAAGGCGCGCCAGATCATGCTCGACCTCTACGAGGACCTGGCGGTCAATTCCTACTTCGAAGGCCTGCTGTTCCACGACGATGGCTACCTGCGCGACACCGAGCTGCCGTCGCTGCCGGCGGGGAGCGATGGCAGCGCGCGCACCCAGGCGCTGATCGACTTCACCCTGGCCCTGCGCGACCGCGCGCAACGCTGGCGGCCGAAACTGGCCACCGTGCGCAACCTGTATGCCGAACCGGTGCTGCGCCCGCAGAGCGAAGCCTGGTTCGCGCAACGCCTGGACCTGTTCAACAAGGCCTACGACCAGACCGCGCTGATGGCGATGCCGTGGATGGAGGGCAGCAAGCATCCGGAACGCTGGCTTGACCAGCTGCTGGCCGCCGTACGCCGCCACGATCCACAACTGCAGCACACGCTGTTCGAGCTGCAGACCGTCGACTGGCGCACGGGCCAGCCGATTCCCGCCGACCGCCTGCGCGCGCAGATCCGCCAGCTGCAGGCACAGGGTGTGCACCACTTCGCCTGGTACCCGGATGACTTCATCGCCGACCAGCCCTCCACCCACGATGCCCGTGCGGCCATGTCCGCCGGCAACTTCCCGTATCCGGAGAAGTGACGTGGACATGCATCCGTTGCTGCTGATCCTGTTCCAGTTCGCCTTCTACTACCCGATGGTGATGGCGTTCTTCTGGATGTCCGGCGGCCTGTACTACTACTACCGCCGCGAACGCCATTCGCGCCCACGCAGCGACCCACCGCTGATGGTCGATCCGCCATTTGCGACCCTGCTGATTCCCTGCCACAACGAATCGGAGAATCTTGACGACACCCTCGGCGCAGCGCTCAACCAGCGCTACCCGACCGATTACGAGGTGATCGCCATCGATGACGGCAGCAGTGACGACACCGGTGCGCGCCTGGACGCGCTGGCGGCCCAGCACCCGCGGCTGCGCGTGCTGCACCTGGACCGCAATCTGGGCAAGGCCAACGCGTTGCGCATGGGCGCGCTGGCGGCGCGTTCGGAGTACCTGGTGTGCATCGACGGCGATGCCATGCTGGAGGAACACGCACTGCACTGGATGGTCTGGCACCTGGTCAGCGGCAACCGGGTCGGCGCGGTCACCGGCAATCCGCGCATCCGCAACCGCTCCACCCTGCTGGGCCGCCTGCAGGTGGCCGAGTTCTCCTCCATCATCGGCATGATCAAGCGGGCGCAGCGCGTGTACGGGCGCATCTTCACCATTTCCGGGGTGATTGCCGGCTTCCGTCGCACCGCATTGCACCAGGTGGGCTGGTGGTCGGACGACATGGTGACCGAAGACATCGACATCAGCTGGCGCCTGCAGCGCGGGCACTGGGACATTCGTTACGAGCCCAACGCCCTGTGCTTCATCCTGATGCCGGAAACACTGAAGGGATTGTGGCGGCAGCGCCTGCGCTGGGCGCAGGGCGGCGTGGAAGTCATGCTTCGCCACGCCCGCTCTCTGCTGAACTGGCGCGAGCGCCGGATGTGGGGCGTGCTGCTGGAGTACGTACTGAGCGTGATCTGGGCCTACACGATGCTGTTCATCGTCGTGCTGTGGGTGCTGGGCAAGTTCTTCCCGATGCCGCCCCAGCTGTACATCGCCAGCCTGCTTCCCCAATGGCATGGCGTGATCCTGGCGCTGGTCTGCCTGCTGCAGTTCGCCAGCAGTCTGATCATCGACCGGCGTTACGAAACACAGATTGGACGCAACTACTTCTGGGTCATCTGGTACCCGATGGCGTACTGGCTGATCAGCCTTTCCACCACCCTGGTGGCGTTGCCGAAGACGCTGCTGCGACGCCGTCGCAAGCGCGCCACCTGGACCAGCCCTGATCGGGGAATACGATGAACGCACAGCACCCGTCCAACCGATTCGATTCGCGGATGATCCGCAAGCCACACCGCCAGCCGCGGTTCCAGCGCACAGCCTGGGGATTTGTCACCCTGGCGTTCTGGGGCTTCTACTTCTACCTGTGGGCACCCCTGGTGACGCTGGTGTCGTGGCTGGTCGGCGGCCAGATGGCATGGCAGCAGCTGTATGAGCGGCAGAACCAGTTCGACCCCTACGTGCTGGTGGCGTTGCCGGTGATGCTGTTGTGCGCCAGTGTGCTGCTGATCAGCTGGGCCGAGTACAACCGTGCGCGCTTCCGCGGGCGGGACCGGCGACTGCCGCGGCCGCTGGCCAGCCTCAACGAGGTGGCCGCGGACCTGGGCGCCAGTACCGGCCTGGCCGAGCGCCTGGCCCAGTGCAAGGCCGCGACGCTGCACATGGACGAGCACGCCCGTCCGGCCGGCATCCGCCGCGAAGTGGTGTAGCCGGACAGCCCAGTGGGTGCCGACCTTGGTCGGCGTTTGCTTTGGTAGCTGCCGACCTTGGTCGGCAGGAGACTTGTGCGCCGACCAAGGTCGGCAGCTACCAGAAGCAACCAGTGATACTGGCGCAGCCGGCGCTCAGCGGCGGGTCTGCCCGTCGCCGCGCACCACAAAGCGTTCGACGGTGAGCGCTTCCAGCCCCATCGGCCCGTACGCATGCAGGCGCGTGGTGGAAATGCCGATCTCGCTGCCGAGTCCCAGCTGGCCACCGTCGGAGAAGCGCGACGATGCATTGACCATCACCACCGCCGAGCGCAGCGCATTGACGAAGCGCTCGGCGTTGCCGCTGTCTTCAGTGGCGATCACTTCGGTATGGTCGGAGGTGTACGTACGGATGTGCGCGATGGCTGCATCCAGATCATCGACCACGCGCACCGCCAGCACCAGATCAAGGAACTCGGCAGCGTAGTCGTCTTCGGTGGCCAGCGTGCTGCCCGGCAACAGGGGCTGGGCATCCGCATCGGCACGCAGCTGCACGCCGCGCTCGCCGAGCGCCTGCGCCACGCGCGGCAGGAACGACCCGGCGATGTCACGGTGCACCAGCAACGTTTCCAGCGAATTGCAGGCCGCAGGACGACTGCACTTGCCATCCACCAGCAGATCCAGGGCCTTGCCGGCATCGGCACTGGCATCGACGAACAGGTGGCAGACGCCCTTGTAGTGCTTGATCACCGGCACCCGCGCATGCTCGGCAACGAAACGGATCAGGCCTTCGCCGCCGCGCGGAATCGCCAGGTCGATCAGTTCGTGCAGCTGCAGCAGCTCCAGCATGGCTTCGCGGCGCAGGTCGGTCAGCACGGTCACCGCCGCCGGCGGTACGCCGTTGGCCTGCAAGGCACCGGCCAGCGCGTGGGCGATGGCGGTGTTGGAATGGATCGCTTCGGAACCGCCGCGCAGGATCACGCCATTGCCGGCCTTCAGGCACAGCGCCGCCGCTTCGGCGGTCACGTTCGGGCGCGCCTCGTAGATCATCGCGATCACGCCCAACGGCACGCGCACCTTCTGCACGCGGATGCCGTTCGGACGCACGTCATCGCGGGTCACCTGACCGACCGGATTGGGCAGCCCAGCCACTTCGCGCACGGCCTCGGCCATCGCGAACAGGCGCGGCGGGTCCAGTGCCAGGCGATCGAGCATGGCACTGCCCACACCCTTGTCGCGCGCCGCCGCCAGATCGCGTGCGTTGCCAGCCAGGATCAACCCGGCGTTCACTTCCAGCGCCTGTGCCATGCCCAGCAGCAGCGCGCGCCGGGAATCACTGTCGAGGCCGGCAACCACCTGGGCCGCGTCACGGCAGGCCCGCGCCTGCGCTTGGATGTCGCTCATCGGAATATCCTTCAAACCGGTCATGGCAGCACCAGGTCGTCGCGATGGACGACACTGCCACCGTAGTTGTAGCCGAGCACGGCCTGGATGTCGCGCGAATGGCGGCCTGCGATGCGGCGCACGTCATCGGCCGCGTACTGGCTGACGCCACGGGCGATGCACACCCGCCCCTGCGGTGCGTCCCAGCACACCTGCACCATGTCGCCACGGCGGAACGTCCCCTCCGCACCGGTGATGCCGCCGGGCAGCAGCGAGGCGCCCTTCTCGCGCATCGCCTGTGCCGCACCGGCATCGATCAGGATCGCGCCTTCGGCCAGCGGTGCGTGGCGCAGCCAGTGCTTGCGGGCCGCTTCGCGGCTGCGTGCGGCATGGATGCGGGTACCGAACAGGCGATCCTGTGCCAGCGCGCGTACCACCTCGCCACTGCGGCCGTTGAACAGATAGGTTTCGATGCCGAGGCGACCGGCCTTCGCCGCCGCCTCCAGCTTGGTGCGCATGCCACCGGTGCCAGCGCGCGAGCCCGCGCCGCCGGCCATCGCCAGCACCTCATCACTCAGCTCTGCCACATCGTGCAGCGGCCGTGCGTCGGCCACGCTGCGCGGGTCGGCGCTGTACAGCCCATCGATGTCGGTAGCGATGAACAGCGCATCGGCATCGACCAGCGCGGCCACCGTCGCGGCCAGGTTGTCGTTGTCGCCGAGCTTGAGCTCGTCCACCGACACGGTGTCGTTCTCGTTGACCACCGGCAGCGCGCCCAGCCGCAACAGCTCGCTGAGTGTGGCGCGTGCATTGAGATAACGGCGGCGGTTGCGCAGGTCGTCGTGGGTCAGCAGCACCTGCGCCACCGGGCGCTCGAAGAAGCGCTGCCAGAGCCCGATCAGCTGCGCCTGGCCCAGCGCTGCCAGAGCCTGGCGTGCGGCCATCGCCGCGCCAGGCTCGTCGGCACGCGGCAGGATCGCGCGACCGGCCGCCACCGCGCCGGACGAAACGATCACCACCTCGCGCCCGGCCAGCACGTTGGCCGAGACAAACTGGGCCAGGCCCAGCGCATACCGCGGCGACAGGCCACCGCCATCGGCGGCCAGCAGGCTGCTGCCCACTTTCAGCACCGCACGCCGCCACGGCGGCAGCGCCTGTTCCGGGAACGGCGAAGCAACGTGGCTGGCATGCAGGGTCATCAGTCAGGGCCTCAGCGGGTGTTCCATTCGTGCACGGTCAGGTCGGAGGCCTGCATCGTCACCAGCGGATCGGTGGCGACGATGGCCTGCGCCTGCGCCAGGCTGTCCACGTTGCACAGCACATAGGCGCCACCACTGCCATCAGCGAAGCCGCCGGTCAGCTGCAGCTTGCCCTGCGCCTGCAACGCATCAAGGAAGTCGCGGTGCGGCTGCACGGCCGCCGCGTTGAAATCAGGCCGGCGCATGGCCAGCACCAGGTAGACGGTGCCCGCCATCAGGACAGCGCCTGCCAGCGTGCGCGCAGTTCATCCAGGCGCAGATCGGCCGCCGAGCCCGGCGACACGCGTGCGGCCAGACTGCCCTCCGGCGTGCGCCCCTGCCCTGCACTGTCGGCACCGGCCGCCGCGGCCTTGTAGGCCTCGCGGAACGGCACACCGGCCACGGCCGCTTCCACCGCCACATCGGTGGCATACATGCCCGAGTCGATGGCCGCGCGCAGTTTGTCATCGCGCCATTCCAGATTGGCCAGCAGCGCCGGCAGCAGCTCCAGCGCGGCCAGGCCACGGCCGAAACCGTGGAAGATGGCACCCTTGGACGACTGCAGGTCGCGGTGATAGCCCGACGGCAGCGACAGCAGCTGCTCGATCTCGGTGCGCGCAGCGGCCACGCTGGCGTGGGTGGCACGCATCAGCTCGATCACATCCGGGTTGCGCTTGTTGGGCATGATCGAGCTGCCGGTGGTGTACTGCGCCGGCAACGCAACAAAGCCGAACTCGGCGCTGGTGAACAGCGACAGGTCCCAGGCGATGCGGCGCAGGTCCAGCGTGGCACCACCGAGCGCTTCCAGCGCAGCCAGCTCGAACTTGCCGCGCGACAGCTGCGCATAGATCGGCGAGATCTGCATGCGCGCGAAGCCGAGCGCGGCGGTGGTGTGCTCACGGTCCAGCGGCAGGTTCACGCCGTAGCCGGCGGCCGTGCCGAGCGGATTGGCATCCACCAGTGCATGGGTGTCGCGCGCGCGGATGGCGTTGTCGATGAAGGCTTCGGCCCAACCGGCCCACCACATCCCGGCCGAGGACACCACGGCACGCTGGATGTGGGTATAACCGGGAATCGGCAGATCCTTCTCGGCCTGCGCACGGTCCAGTGCAACCTTGGCCACGTCGGTACTGACCTGCGCCACGCGCTGCAGCTTCTCTTTCAGCCACAGGCGGGTGGCCACCAGGATCTGGTCGTTGCGGCTGCGGCCGGTGTGGATCTTGCGGCCGGCATCGCCGAGGCGCTCGGTAAGGCGGGCTTCGATGGCCGAGTGACCATCTTCGTACTGCGTGTCCAGCACGAAGCGGCCGTCGCGGAAGTCCTGCGCCAGCACCTCCAGTTCGCGCAGCAGTCCAGCCAGCTCGTCGGCACTGAGGATGCCGATGTGCTGCAGGCCCTGCGCATGCGCGGCGCTGGCGGCGATGTCGTGCAGGAAGAACTCGCGGTCGAGGATCACGTCGTCGCCGGCGAGGAAGGTCTGGATCTGGGCGTCGACAGCGACGCCGGGCTTCTGCCAAAGAAGGTCTGCCATGGGGGCTCCGAAATACGTGTTCAGTGCGGGATCGACGTCAGTTCGTCGATGCCCAGCGCGAGATTGAGGTTCTGCATGGCCTGGGTGGCCGCGCCCTTGAGCAGGTTGTCCAGGGTCGCCACCACCACCACCCGCTTGCCGCCCGGGGCCAGGGTGAAGCCACCGACCTGGGCGCCATGGTGGCCGGCGATGCGGCTGACCCACGGCGCTTCGTCCACCACCTCGATCAGCGGTTCGCCGGCATAGGCCTGCTGGTAGCGTTCGACGATCTGTTCGCGGGTCTGCGCACGGTTCAGCCACAGGTTCGCGGTCAGCGTGATGCCACGGAAGTGCGGCGCGACGTGCGGCATGAACTCGACGGCCACGCCCAGCTGCACCGACACCTCGCGCTCATGCACGTGGTTGGTCAGCGCATACGGCATCAGGTTGTCGGCCAGCAGTTCAACATTGTTCTTGTCCGATGGCGTGGTGCCGGCGCCGGAGTAACCGGACACACCAAAGCACTGCGGCGGACCGGCCAGCAGGTCCAGCAGCGGATGCACCGCCAGCTGCATCGCGGTGGCATAGCAGCCCGGATTGCTGATGTGCTTCTGGCCGTTGTAGCGGCCGCGGGTCAGTTCCGGCAGGCCGTAATACCAGCTGTGGTCGAAGCGGTAATCGGCCGACAGGTCGACGATGACGGTGTCCGGCTTGGCCGCTTCCAGCGCGGCCACGAACGGGGCGGCCAGGCCATTGGGCAGGGCCAGGATCACCGCATCCACGCCCTTGGCCGCCACGGCATCGGCGTCCAGGTTCTCGTACCGCAGCTCACCCTGGAATTCCGGATGGTGATCGGCCAGGCGCTGCCCGGCGCGCTCGCGCGAGGACACAAAGGCCAGTTCCAGGCGCGGGTGCGCGGCCACCAGCTTGATCAGCTCGGCGCCGGTATGGCCGCGGGCACCGACGATGCCCAGGGTGAAAGTCGAATCGTTCATGCGTGACTGTCCAGGCGGTACTGCAGGTGGCGCTTCACGCCCTGCCATTCCGCATCGATGATGGAGAAGATGACGGTGTCGCGCGGCGTGCCGTCGGCATGCCGCTTGTGGTTGCGCAGCACGCCATCCTGCTTGGCGCCGAGACGGGCAATGGCGGTGCGCGAAGTGGCGTTGAACCAGCTGGTTTCCAGCACCACGCTGATGCAGCCCAGCACCTCGAAGGCGTGCTGCAGCAGCAACAGCTTGGCTTCGGTGTTGGCGCCGGTGCGCTGTACGCGCGGCGCGTACCAGGTGTAGCCGAGGCTGAGTCTGGGCACGCTGGCATCCAGATCGTAGAAACGGGTGCTGCCGACGATGTCACCGGCCGCATCACGGATCACGAACGGCAGCACCTTGCCTTCGGCCTGCGCCTGCAGCGCGGCCTGCACATAGGCCTCGGTGCGCTCCGGCGTCGGCACCTGGGTGTACCAGAGCTGGTCCAGCCCGCTGCCCTCCAGCGCAGCACGCAGGCCGGGCACGTGCTCATCCTGCAACGGCTGCAACGACACGTGCTGGCCACGCAGGGTGGGTACCAGGTTCCAGGCGTCCGGGTTGTTCATCGCTCAGCCCTGCAGGCTCGGCGCGCGCTGGGCGCAGTGATCGACATAGGTGCGGATGCGGTCGATGCCATCGGCGCCGTACCAGAACACCTTCCAATGGTCCTGCTTGTAGCAGCCATCGGATTCGGCGTAGTAGAAATGGTTGATCGGGTTGCCGTGGCGCGAGCGCCAGAACAGCTGCGGGGTTTCCTCCAGCATCACGTTCCACACTGCGCGGCCCAGGCCTTCGCCCTGCGCATCGTCGAGCACGGCGAACTTGTCCAGGTACACGCCTTCGGCCTCGTCGGTGAGGATCACCGCGGTGCGGTAGTTCTCGCTGACATAGGCGCGCAGCAGCCTGGTCTTCTCGAAGTAGTCCGGCACCAGGGTGCGGCCGAAGCTGGATTCGATCAGGCCCTTCAGGCGTGGCAGGTCCAGTTCGTTCCAGGCGGTGGCACGCAGTACCTTCTCGCCCTTGCGCACCAGCGTGCCCGAGCCCTTGTGGGTGAACAGTTCCTTGGCCAGGTCGGCCGGCCGGGTGATCGACACCGACGATTCCAGCGGCAGGCGATCGAGCAGATCCTTGATCTGTTCGATCTTCACCTTCATGCCGCCGTGGATCCACGGCTGCGCGATCAGGTGGTCGTACTCGGTGGACAGGTTGATCGAATCGATCACGTTGCCGGCCTCGTCCAGCAGGCCGCCGGTGCCGGTCAGGAAGATGATCTTGTACGGCTGCAGTTCCTGCACCAGCTCGTTGGCGGCGAAGTCGGCGTTGACGTTGAGGATCTGGCCGCCGGCGGTCTCGCCCAGGCTGGTGATCACCGGGATCGAGCCGGCACGCAGGCTGGCCTCGATCGGCGCCAGGTTGACCTTCTTCACTTCGCCGACCAGGCCGTAGGTATCCACGTCCAGGTACTCGGCCTCGAACACGCCACCGGTGATCGAAGTGGCGCGCGCGCCGTTCTGCTGCAGCGCCTCGACCAGGCGCAGGTTGGACTGCTGGAACACCCGGCGCACGATCGCCAGCGCTTGCGGTGAGGTCACGCGCAGGCCGTTGACGGTCTGCTTCTCGATGCCGGCCGCCGACAGCTCGGCATCCAGCTGCGGGCCGGCGCCGTGCAGCACGATCGGGGTCAGCCCGACTTCCTGCAGGAACGACAGCGAGGAGGTCAGCGCGTCGAGATCGTCGCGCAGCACCGCGCCGCCGACCTTGACCACGGCGAAGCGCTTGGCGTCCAGCTGCGAGAAGCGCTTGAGGTACTGGCTGATCTCCTTCGCGCTGGCCATGCTGGAAAGCAGGCGCACGATGGTCTGGCGGGTCTGGCGGTGGGGCTGGAGGGCAGGAGACATTTCGGTTTCGTCGGAAAGGGAAGAATCAGGCGCCGGCGGCGATGATGCGATGCACGGCGTCGGTGTAGCGCTGCAGCTGGTCCAGCGTCACGAACTCATCGGCGGTATGGGCCTGGGCGATGTCGCCCGGGCCGAACACCAGCGTGGTGTAGCCACCGGCCGAGAACAGCGAGGCCTCGGTCCAGAAGTCCACCGCGTTGCCGATCGGCAGCTCCAGCGCATCGGCCACGTCACGCGCCAGCAGGCGGCGGTTCTCGGCCTCGGCGATGTCACCGGCCGGCAGGCTGGGGCCACGGAAGGTTTCGGTGAACACGGCCGCCTGCGGTTCGGCGAAACCGGCGAAGGTGGCCAGCAGTGCGTCGATATCCATCGACGGCAGCGGGCGGAAACCGAAGCGCACTTCGGCGGCCGGCGCGATCATGTTGGCCTTGATGCCACCTTCGACGCGGCCGATGTTGAAGCGCAGGCCGGTCAGCCCGCCAAAGCGCGCCGAAGCCAGCGATTCCACATGGTCGAGCGCGCGGTTGCCCCAGCGCATCGCCTGGTGCAGCGCGCTGGCGGCGGCATCCTGCTTGCCCGAGGCATGCCCGGCACGGCCGGCGAACTGCATCAGCACCGAGCTGATGCCACGGTGCGCCAGCACCGCTTCGCTCATGGTCGGCTCGGCCACCAGCACCGCTTCGTACGGAATGCCACGGGCCAGGAACGCGGCGATGCAGCGCGGGTCGTTGGCTTCCTCGTCGCTGGAGAACAGGAACGCGGCATCGCCATCGCTGGCATTGGCCGCAGCCACCAGTGCAGCGGCCGCGCCCTTGATGTCACACACGCCCAGACCGACCACGCGGTCATCCAGGCGCCGCATCACGTGCGGGTCGGCACTCCAGTGCGGCGAGTCCGGCACCGTGTCCAGGTGCACGTTGAACAGGTACTTCGGCGTACCACGCACGGCGTACAGGCTGACCGCACCGGCACCATGGTCGATCACCTCGACGTTGAACCCGGGCAGGTTGTCGCGCAGGTAATCGAAGATGCCGCCGGTGGTGATCGCACGCGGCGGGTTGCGGGTGTCGAAGGACACCAGCGCCTGCAGGTGATCGAGCGTCTGTTCAAGCATGTGTCTGAATATCCGTAGGGTTCGAAATCGGTAGTGCCGGCCGCTGGCCGGCTCCGCAATGATCCAGCCGTGCCACGAGCCGGCCAGCGGCCGGCACCCCCGTCACAGGTCAACCGCGATTGACCTGCGCATAGACAGTGGAGCTCATGCCGAACAGCTTGATGAAGCCCTCGGCCTCTTCCACACCCCAGTCGGCCGACTGCGCGTAGGTGGCACCCTTGGTGTTGAGCAGGTGCGGCGACTTCACCGCCACTGCATCGACGCGGCCACCGCGGGTTTCCAGTACCACTTCACCGTTGACCTTGGCCTGCGAGGACTTCAGGAAGGCTTCGATGTCGGTCTTCAGCGGGTCGTGGTAGAAGCCTTCGTACACCAGCTCCACCCACTTGCGCGCCACGTCCGGCTTGAAGCGGTTCTGCTGCTTGGTCAGCACGGCATCTTCCAGCGCGCGGTGCGCGGCCAGCAGCGACACCAGGCCCGGCGCTTCGAACACGATGCGGCCCTTCAGGCCGATCACGGTGTCGCCGGTGTAGACGCCACGGCCGACGCCGTACGGGGCGAACAGCTTGTTGAGCTGGGCCAGGATCTGGTCGCCCGGCAGCGCCTTGCCGTTCAGTTCAACCGCTTCACCTTCAACGAACTTCAAGGTGACCGTCAGCGCCTGTTCCGGCCACTCGCTGCGCGGCGAGCACCAGCCACGCGCGCCCTCGCCCGGGGCTTCCCAACGGTCGATCTCGCCACCGGACATGGTCACGCCCAGCAGGTTCTCGTTGATGGTGTAGGCCTGCTGCTTGGCGCGCACGCCGAAGCCGCGCTCTTCCAGGTACTTCTGCTCGTAGGCGCGGGTCTGGGTGTGTTCCTTCTGGATCTCGCGGATTGGCGCGATGATCTGGTAGTCGCCCAGTGCCTTCACCGCCAGGTCGAAGCGGACCTGGTCGTTGCCCATGCCGGTGCAGCCGTGGGCGATGATGTTGGTGCCCAGTTCGGCGGCACGCTTCAGCGCGGCATCGACGATCAGGTAGCGGTCCGAGACCAGCAGCGGGTACTGGCCCTGGTAGCCTTCGCCGGCCCACACGAACGGCTTGACGAAGCCTTCCCAGATGGCCGGGCCGCCGTTGACGGTGACGTGGCTGGTCACACCCAGCTCGGCGGCGCGCTTCTCGATGAAATCGCGTTCTTCATCATCCACGCCGCCGGTGTCGGCGAACACGGTGTGCACGTTGTAGCCGCGCTCCTGCAGGTACGGCACGCAGAAGCTGGTATCCAGGCCGCCGGAGAAGGCGAGAACGACGTCTTTGTTGCTCATGGGGGTCAGGTCCACTTGGGGATGAGATTTCGGTAGAGCCGACCGCTGGTCGGCTGAGATGTTGGATGCACCGGTACGGGAGCAGCCGACCAACGGTCGGCCCCACCCCGTGTGTGATTCAGCGCCCGGCAACGGCGGCCATGATCGCCTTCTGCACGTGCAGTCGGTTCTCGGCTTCGTTGATGGCAATGCACTGCGGCGAATCCATCACGCCGTCGGTGGCCTTCACGTTGCGGCGCAGCGGCAGGCAGTGGCTGAACACGCCGTTGTTGGTCAGCGCCATCTTCCGCTCGTCCACGATGAAGTGCTTGAACTGGTCGCGGATCGGCTTTTCCGGCTCCCAGTTGCCGAAGAACGGCAGCGCGCCCCAGCTCTTGGCGTAGACCACATCGGCGCCCGCGTAGGCGCTGTCGATGTCATGGCTGATCTTCAGCGAACCGCCGCTCTCGGCCACGTTCTGCTCGGCCCAGCCCATGTAGCGGTCGTCGAGGATGTAGTCGGCGGTCGGGCACAGCAGGGTCACGTCCATGCCCATGCGGGTGGCGATGGTCAGCGCCGAGTTGGCCACAGCGGTATTCAGCGGCTTGGGGTGGTAGGTCCAGGTCAGCACGTACTTCTTGCCGCGCAGGTCCTGGGTGCCGAAGTGCTCCTGCAGGGCCATCACGTGCGCCAGCTCCTGGCACGGGTGGGTGATGGTCTCCATGTTGATGACCGGCACCGGCGAGTACTTGGCGAAGCTGTTGAGGACGATGTCCTGGCGGTCGTAGGCCCAATCCTGGAACTTCGGGAACGCACGCACCGCGATGATGTCGCAGTAACGGCCCAGCACCTTGGCCACCTCAGCAATGTGTTCTTCGGTATCGCCATCCATCACCGTGCCGAGATTGAACTCGATCGGCCACGCATCCTTGCCCGGCTGCAGCACCACCGCGTGGGCACCGAGCTGGGACGCACCCAGCTCGAAGCTGGTGCGGGTGCGCATGGACGGGTTGAAGAACACCAGCGCGATCGACTTGCCCTTGAGCTGGTCGCCGAGCTTGTTGCGCTTGAACAGCGCGGCCTGGGTCAGCAGCGCGTCGAGATCGCTGCGGCTCCAGTCCTGGGTGTTCAGGAAGTGCTTGGGGGACATCGGTTTTCCTTGCGTAGCGGCGCCGGGTCCGGCGCGGTGGAAGGGAAAAGCAGGAACCAAAGGTGGATCGAAAAGGTTGCAGTTGCAGCTTTCAGAACGCGTAAACGAAAAAACCCAGCCGGCGGGCTGGGTTTTTTTCGGACGAACAGCAAAAAGCTCCGGTTACCCAGCGAGGATGTGGGGTTCCGGTCGACGCGCACGCGAGGTCATGCCCGACGCCTGTCGGGCTGCGCTGCTGTCGTGCTGGAAGTCGGTGAGCTTCATGGCCGGCAATCTTTGCATGCGGCCGGAGCCGGCGCAAGGGGCAGCAGTCCCGGAATCAGGGATTGCTGGCGGTGCCCTGCTCGGGGCCGACCCACGGGGTGATCGAAACCCGGATCTTGAGCCGGTTGCCGGGGTCTTCCGGCAGCCGCGAGCGGTACTTGGTGCCCTTGTAGACGTAGTCCACGTCATAGGCGATGGGACGGCGGAATTCACGCCCCACCGGCACGATGCGGCAGTCACGGGTCAGCATCGGCCCATTGTTGGCCGGGGCCGGGGCCGGGGTCTCGGTGGCGGCCTCTTCGGTCGCCTCCTCGTCGCTGCGCTTGAACATCGAGCGCACCGAATCCCAGAAACGGCCAATCCGCCCCTTGTCCTCCACCGGCTCTTCACCGGTGACGTTGACCGGGGCCAGGGTGCGGGTCGATACCGGCTCGCAATGCTCCTCGGTACGGGTCGCGCGCAGCGTCTGGAACACCGGCTCCACGTTCAGCACCTGGGCATAGTCGAACTTCACGTTCTCCACGATCACCACCCGGTTGCGGGGCTCGGCCTCCTGCGCCAGGGCCACGGCGGGCAGCGCCGACAGGCAGGCCAGGGTCAGCAACGCGGTGGATTTCATTGGCGACGGGAGCAAGGACACGGCAATAGTGTAGGCAGTGACGAGCACAAGGGGCTGAACATTACCCGTCCACGCCGCTCCTGCCCACCCCACCCTGGGCGGGCGCGGCGTCCACCGGTGGCAACGGGCGCCCCAAAGGGGCTCGACACGTTCTAAAATCGAAGGCTTGTCCCCCAGCCACAGCCCCATGACCCTGCGCCTGCACAACAACCTGACTCGCCAGCTCGAACCGTTCACCCCGCTCGACCCGGCCTGTCCGACGCTGTATGTGTGCGGCCCGACGGTCTACAACTACGTGCACATCGGCAACGCCCGTGGCCCGGTGGTGTTCGGGGTGCTGGCCGATCTGCTGCGGCGGCGTTTCGGTGCCCTGCGCTACGCCCGCAACATCACCGACGTGGACGACAAGATCAACACGGCCGCGCGCGAACAGGGCGTGCCGATCAGCACCATCACCGACCGCTTCGCTGCGGCCTACCGTGAAGACATGGCCGCGCTGGGCGTGGCGCCGCCGGACATCGAGCCGGAAGTGACCGCGCACATGCCGCAGATCATCACCATGATCGAGCAGCTGATCGGCAGCGGCCACGCCTACGCCGCCGAGGGCCACGTGCTGTTTGCGGTGGCCAGCTTCGATGGCTACGGCAAGCTCTCGCGCCGCGATCCGGAAGAGATGCTGGCCGGCGCCCGCGTTGATGTCGCCCCGTACAAGCGCGACCCGGGCGACTTCGTGCTGTGGAAGCCCTCCACCGACGACCTGCCCGGCTGGGAATCGCCGTGGGGCCGTGGTCGTCCGGGCTGGCACATCGAGTGCTCGGCGATGGCCGCCGCGCATCTGGGCGAGACCATCGACATCCACGCCGGCGGCGTCGACCTGCAGTTCCCGCACCACGAGAACGAGATCGCGCAGAGCGAATGCGCCCACGGCGGCAGGATCTTCGCCCGCTTCTGGCTGCACAACGGCATGCTCAACTTCGGCGGCGCCAAGATGAGCAAGTCGCTGGGCAACATCGAGCGCGTGCACGACCTGGTGCGCCAGCACCCGCCCGAAGCGCTGCGCCTGGCCCTGCTGTCGGCCCATTACCGGCAGCCGCTGGACTGGACCGACGGCCTGATCGAGCAGTCGGTGCGTACCCTGGACCGCCTGTACGGCACCCTGCGCGAACTGGCGTCGATCGAGGCCGCGGCGGTCATCCCGGCCAGCGTCGAAGCGACCCTGGACGACGACCTGAACACCCCGCAGGCGCTGGCCGAAGTGGCCCGCATCGCCGCCGATGCACGCCGCGCCACCGACCCGGCCGAGCAGGCGCGCCTGAAGGGCGAGCTGTTGGGCGCGGGCCTGGCCCTGGGCCTGCTGCAGGCCGATCCGGCGCAGTGGTTCGGTACCGCAGCCGGCGACGACGGCGATGATGCCCGCATCCAGGGCCTGATCGACGAACGCGCTGCGGCCAAGAAGGCGCGTGACTTCGCTCGTGCCGACGCTATCCGCGACCAGCTGGCCGCTGAAGGCATCGTGCTGGACGACACCCCGCAGGGCGTGCGCTGGTCGCGCAAGCGCGGCTGACCTGCCCTGCCCCGTGGCCGGTCCGCCGGCCACGCCCCCACTGTAGAGACTGCTGTGATCGACTCCCCGTTCCCGCTTGAACCCACCGCCGCCGAGGCCCAGGCCGCCATCGCCGAGGAATTCGGCTTCTTCGGCGACTGGTCCGAGCGCTACCAGTACCTGATCGACCTCGGCCGCAAGCTGCCGGCCTTCCCGGAAGACTGGAAGACCGAGGAGCATCGCCTGCTGGGCTGCCAGTCGATGGTCTGGATCGTGCCCGAAGGCAACGCGCAGTCGCTGCGCTTCCACGCCATCAGCGATTCGGCCATCGTCTCCGGCCTGATCTTCCTGGCCCTGCGCGTGTACTCCGGGCGCTCGGCGCAGGAGATCGTGGCCACCGAACCAAGCTACATCCAGGACATCGGCCTGGCCCGCCACCTCTCGCCCACCCGCAGCAATGGCGTGGCGGCGATGCTGGCCTTCATCCGCGAGACCGCGCAGGCGCAGCTGCAGCGCGAACAGCCGTGAGCGAGCGTGCCACGGCCGAAGACACCGCGCTGGGCCTGCTGTCCCGGCCCGGTTTCGCCAAGCTGCTGGCCTACCGCATCTTTGCGATGCTGTCCTACCAGGTGGTTGCGGTCACCGTCGGCTGGCATATCTACGAAGTCACCCGCAATCCGTTCTCGCTGGGCCTGATCGGGCTGGCCGAGGTGCTGCCGTTCTTCTGCGTGGCGCCGTTTGCCGGCTACCTGGTCGACCATCTGCCGCGCCGCCGGCTGGGCATGGCCGCCTGTTCCGGGCTGATCGCCACCGCACTGGTGTTGACCGGCGTCGCTACAGGCGGGCTGCCCTTTGAAGGCGTGTGGCCGATCTATGCGGCCATCGCCTTGACCGGCATGGTCCGGGCATTCCTCTCGCCCATCTACAACGCGCTGTTCGCCCGCGTGCTGGCCCGCGACCAGTTCGCGCGCGGCGCCGGCCTGGGTGCGGTGGTGTTCCAGGCCGGCATGGTCGCCGGCCCGGCACTGGGCGGCGTGCTGGTCGGCTTCGGCGGCAAGGGCCTGTCGTATGCGGTGGCCACCGCCTTCGCGCTGGTGGCGATGGCCTGCCTGGCCACGCTGAAGGTCGACGAACCGGTGCACACCGGCCCGGCCGCCCCGATCTTCAAGAGCATCGCCGAAGGTGCCCGCTTTGTGGTCGGCAACCGCATCATGGTCGGCGCGATGGCGCTGGACATGTTCTCGGTGCTGCTGGGCGGCGTGGTGGCGATGCTGCCGGCGTTCCTGCACGAGATCCTGCACCACGGCCCGGAGGGGCTGGGCGTGCTGCGCGCAATGCCGGCGCTGGGTTCGGTGTGCGTGGGCCTGTGGCTGGCCCGCCATCCATTGCATCGCAATGCCGGCCGCGTGCTGCTGTGCGCGGTGGCCGGGTTCGGGCTGTGCGTGATCGGCTTCGGGCTGTCGCAGCACTTCTGGCTGTCGGCACTGATCCTGCTGTTCTACGGCGCGTTCGATGGCGTCTCGGTGGTGATCCGCTCGACCATCCTGCAGTTGGCCACGCCGGAGGAAATGCGTGGACGGGTGTCGTCGATCAACGGCATCTTCATCAGTTCGTCCAACGAACTGGGCGCGTTCTATGCCGGCACCATGGCGAAGCTGCTGGGTCTGGTGCCAGCGGTGGTACTGGGCGGATTCGCAGTGCTTAGCGTGGCCGGCATCACGGCATGGAAGAACCCGACGTTGCGGAAACTGAATCTGCGCGACCTGCAGTGATCGTGCCGGCGCTGCGGTCTCCTGATGATCGCGGCGACACGGCTTCGCGTAGAGTCGAGCTTGCTCGACTGCTTTTCTGTAGAGCCGAGCCTATGCTCGGCTGGCGCCTCTGAGAAGCAGTCGAGCATGGCTCGACTCTACAAAGGGCCAAGCCACCCCACAAAAAACCCGGCCGAGGCCGGGTTTTTCGCATGACCACACAACGATCAGGAATCAGTCGCCCTGCTGTTTCTGCAGGTGCTCCCAACGCTCCTGGGCGTCGATGGTGCGTTCGGCGGTCAGGCGCGCTTCCAGGCGCTCCAGGCCGATCTCTTCGCCCGTGTCCACGCAGTAGCCGTAGTCGCCGGCTTCCAGGCGCTTGAGGGTGCTGTCGATCTTGCCGATCAGCTTGCGGTAGCGGTCGCGGGTACGCAGTTCCAGCGAGTTCTCGGTCTCGCGGGTCGCGCGCTCGGCTTCATCGCCGATGTCACGTACTTCCTCGCGCAGGTTCTCGATGGTCTGCTTGGACTCTTCCACCAGATCGGCGCGCCAGTTCTGCAGCCGCTGGCGGAAGTACTCCTGCTGCAGCGAGCTCATGTATTCCTCTTCCGAGGACGGCTTGTAGCCGGCCGGCAGGATCGGGCGGCCGGTGGCCTCGTCGGTCTTGTACTCGACCACCTTGTACTTGCTGCGCGGGGCCGGTGCCGCCGAACGGGCGGCGACAGCGACGGCGACCTTGCCGACAGGGCGCGACACGGTCTTCGGGGCGGAATCGGATTTCACGGCGGTTTTGGCAGGCGATTTCGAAACGGGCACGGGATTCTTGGATTGCGGGGCCTTCGATGCAGCAGAAGCAGCGACCGGGGCCGGCTTGGGAGCCGGTTGGGCTGCTGCCGCTGCCACGGTCTTGGCCGGGACAGGCTTGGCCGGAGCCGGCTTGGCAGCAGGCTTCGGTGCGGACTTCACTACAGGGGCCGGGGCCGGCTTGGCGGCCGGTACGGCGACATTCTTGGCAACGTTCTTTACAGCAGCAGGCGTGGCGGTCGGTTTGGCCGCAGCGACCTTCTTCGCCGCCGGCTTGGCAACCGGCTTGGCCGCGGCCTTCTTCACCACCGCCTTCGGCGCCGGCTTGGCTGCTGCCTTCTTCACCACCGGCTTGGCGGCGGCCTTCTTCACCGGCGCGGCCTTGCTGGCAGCCTTCTTCACCACCGGCGCCTTCTTGCCGGCAGCGGCAGGTTTGGCCTTGGCGGGTGCGGCGGCCTTCTTTGCCACCGGCTTGGTCGCCTTGACCGGAGCTTTCTTCGCGGTGGCCTTCCTGGCCGCCGGTTGCGAGGACGCTGCCTTGGTCACCGCCTTGCTGGCCGGCTTCCTGGCAACGGGCTTTGCCGCCAACTTCTTCACAACAGGCTTGGCGGTTTTCTTGGCGGCCGTTGCGGCCTTCTTTGCAGTTTTTTTAGCAGCCACGAAACGCTCTTCCTTGGATTCCCCGGGGCCCGGGAAAGCGGGCCTTTATAGCCTACCCGACCCGCAGCAGCAACCTCGGCGCCCTGCTCCATTCAGTCCTGGAGCCAAGGCACCCAAAGCGCGGTCCGACGAACACGGACCGCCTTGCGCGGTACGGAACCTGGCCGGCACCCAGCGGTGCCGACAGCGGTCGCAGGCCATCGGCGACATGCGACCAACGGCCCATCCTGCACAAATGCGGCCTTCATGCCAACTGGCATAAGATGACTGGGTGATCTCGCGCCTGCTCATTGCCCTGCTGCGCTTCTACAAGCGCTTCATCAGCCCCCTGCTGGGGCCGCGCTGCCGCTTCGTGCCCAGCTGTTCTGAATACGCCATGGATGCGATCGCCCGCCACGGTCCGCTGCGCGGCAGCTGGCTGGCCGCGCGCCGGCTGGGACGCTGCCATCCGTTCCACCCCGGCGGCTTCGATCCAGTGCCCGAGTCTCCCCACGCCCCCTCTTGCCGTTGCACAGGAAAACACTGACATGTCCTCCACGCTCATCACCAATGCCCGCATGGTCAATGAAGGCCGCACCTTCGACGGCGACCTGCGCATCGAGAACGGCCGCATCGCGCAGATCGGCAGCGGGCTGGCCCCGCGCGACGGCGAACAGGTGGTGGACGCGGCCGGGCGCTGGCTGCTGCCGGGCATGATCGACGACCAGGTGCACTTCCGCGAACCGGGCCTGACCCACAAGGGCGACATCGCCAGCGAATCGGCCGCGGCCGTGGCCGGCGGCCTGACCAGCTTCATGGACATGCCCAACACCAACCCGCCGACCCTGGATTCAACCATCCTGGAAGCCAAGTACGAACTGGCGCGCGGCCGCGCCTGGGCCAACTACGGTTTCTACCACGGCGCCAGCAATGACAACCTCGACGCGATCCGCGCCCTGGACCCGAAGAAGGCGCCGGGCGTGAAGGTGTTCATGGGCGCGTCCACCGGCAACATGCTGGTGGACAACCCGGAAACGCTGGACGCGATCTTCCGCGAGTGCCCCACTCCGATCATCACGCACTGCGAAGACACGCCGATGATCGATGCCAACCTCAAGGCGTTCCAGGAGAAGTACGGCGACGCACTGACCCCGGACATGCACCCGGACATCCGTTCGCGCGAGGCCTGCATCAAGTCGACCCGTCTGGCCATGTCGCTGGCGCGCAAGCACGGCACCCGCCTGCACGTGCTGCACATCTCCACCGCCGACGAGCTGGCGCTGTTCGAGAAGGGCCCGCTGATCCGCGCCGACGGCAGCCGCAAGCAGATCACCGCCGAAACCTGCGTGCACTTCCTGCACTTCGCGCGCCCGGACTACGCGACCAAGGGCAACCTGATCAAGTGCAACCCGGCGATCAAGGAAGTGTCCGACCGCGAAGCGATCACCGCCGCGCTGGCCGACGACGTGCTGGACGTGCTGGCCACCGACCACGCCCCGCACACCTGGGAAGAGAAGCAGAAGCCCTACGCGCAGGCGCCGTCGGGCCTGCCGCTGGTGCAGTACGCGCTGGTGGCCGCGCTGGAGCGCGTGCACGAAGGCAAGCTGACCCGCGAGCAGGTGGTGCAGAAGTTCGCGCATGCGCCGGCCCAGCTGTTCGACGTGGAAGAGCGTGGCTTCCTGCGCGAAGGCTACTTCGCCGACCTGGTGCTGGTGGAAGACGTGCCGTTCACCGTCAAGCGCGAGGACGTGCTGTCCAAGTGCGGCTGGTCGCCGTTTGAAGGCACCACCTTCCGTTCGCGCGTGGCCTCGACCTGGGTCAACGGCCAGCTGGTGTGGGACGGCAGCACGCTGGTCGGCGAACCGGCCGGCCAGCGCATGACCTACGACCGCTGATGCGCGCGGCTCTCCTGACCGGGGCGCTGCTGCTGGCGGCGCCCCTGCTCTGCACATCTTCGGCAAGCGCGCAGGATGCCATCGGCAGCCTGATCGACAGCCGCGTGGTGTTTCCGTCCAGCGCATCGCAGGGCGCGCTGGTGATCGGCAAGGTGCCCGCCGGCAGCCGCGTGCAGTACGCCGGCCGCCAGCTGCGGGTGAGCAACTATGGCAGCGTGGTGTTCGGCATCGGCCGCGACGAAAAGGGCCCGTTGCGCGTGCAGGTGCAGCGCGCCGACGGCGGCAGCGAAACGGTGACCATCGCGGTGACGCCGCGCGACTGGCCGACCGAGCGGGTCAACGGCGTGCCGCCGAAGACGGTCAATCCGCCGCCCGCGATCGCCGAGCGGATCAAGCGCGAACAGGCGCAGGTGACCGCCGCGCGTGCCCGCGATGACGACCGCACCGACTTCACCCAGACCTTCATCTGGCCGGTGCAGGGCCGCATCAGCGGCCGCTTCGGCAACGCACGCGTGTACAACGGCCAGCCTGGTGCCGGCCATTCCGGCATGGACATCGCGGTGCCGACCGGCACGCCGGTGAAGGCGCCGGCGGCCGGCATCGTCACCTTCGCCGGCCCGGACCTGTACCTGACCGGCGGCACGCTGCTGCTCGACCACGGCTTCGGAGTCAGTTCCAACTTCCTGCACCTGTCGCGCATCGACGTAAAGGTCGGCGACCGTGTGGAACAGGGCCAGGTGATTGCGGCGGTCGGCGCCACCGGCCGCGCCACCGGCCCGCACCTGCACTGGGGCATGAACTGGTTCGACACCCGCATCGACCCGTTGCTGGTGCTGGAGCGCAAATAACGGTGGGTGCCGACCTTGGTCGGCACGATTCGGTAGAGTCGAGCTTGCTCGACTGTGCGCGAACCCGACATTCATCCACGCATGGCGTGGATCTACCGCAATGCAGTTTGGTAGGTGCCGACCTTGGTCGGCACGATTGCGCGCGAACCCGATATTCATCCACACATGGCGTGGATCTACCGCAATGCGATCTGGTAGGTGCCGACCTTGGTCGGCACAATCCCGCAGAGCGTGCGGACCAAGGTCCGCACCTACCGCCGGCAATGTGCTTGGGTGGGTGCCGACCTTGGTCGGCACGATTGCGCGCGAACCCGACATTCATCCACGCATGGCGTGGACCTACCGCAATGCGATCTGGTAGGTGCCGACCTTGGTCGGCACGATCCCGCAGCACGCGTGAATCCGGCATTCATCCACGCATGGCGTGGATCTACTGCAATGCGGCTTGGTCGGCACGATCCCGCAGAACGTGCGGACCCGACATTCATCCACGCATGGCGTGGATCTACCGCAATGCGGCTTGGTCGGCACGATCCCGCAGCGCGCGCGAATCGGGCATTGATCCACGCATGGCGTGGCTCTACTGCGATGCAGCTTGGTCGGCACGATCCCGCAGCGCGCGCGGACCACGGTCCGCACCTACCAGAATCGATCAACCGCGCGCGGCCCACCACACGCGCAGCAAAGTGCGCATCGGCGTCGCTTCAATCGGCTTGCCTGCGGCCCGCGCGGCCACGCGGGCACGGGCCAGGCTGGACCACACGCGCCGCGGCCGAGGGCCAGGCACGCGGGCGCCCCACCCCTTCAACAGCGACTGCGCCCAGCGCTGCGCGGCACTGCTGGAATCTTCATCCAGCACGCTGCGCGGCACACCGGCCACGCCGGCATCCTGCAAACGCTGGGCCAGGGTCTGCAGCAGCACCGCACGACCGGCGCCGGTGCGCGGCTTGTCGCTGAACAGCGCCGCTTCCACCGCTGCCACCGCATCGGCGTAGTTGGCCAGCGCGCGCTCGGCGCTGGCGGCATCGAGCGCGACGGTGCGCGCTTCGACCAGATCCGGCAGCGCGTCGGCCAGCTGCGCCCACGGCGCACGCACTGGCTCCAACAGGCGCCCCAGCGGATGACGCGAGCGCTGCGCGGCCCAGCTGCGCAGTTCCTCGCCCCACCATGCCAGCTTGGCGTCAGCCGGCAGCGGGTCACCGCCGGTGTTGAGCATGTCGTCGAATTCCTGCAGCAGCGCGAACCACGCCACCGCGAGTTCGCGTTGCGATTCGGCCACGAACGGGGCGGCCACCGACCATTCCGGCCAGCGGCTGCGCCACTTGTCGAGGAAACTTTCCAGCGCGGTACTGCTCACTACGGGGTTCCTTACGGCTGGGCCGGGGCTGCCGGCCGGGTCGGCCACAGACTGGCCAGTTGCAGAAGTCCGGCGTTCTCCACCAGCACGTCGGCCTGCCAGGCCAACGGGTCGTCGCTGTGCAGGCGGTAGCCCCACAGCGCCGCCACCGAAGGCATGGCGGCGGCCCGTGCGGCGATGATGTCGCGCTCATCGTCGCCCACGTACACGCAGTCTTCAGCAGCGATGCCGAGGGCCTGAGCGGCGTGCAGCAACGGCAAGGGGTGCGGCTTGCGTTCGGCCAGGCTATCGCCGCCCACAAGTACCGCACAGCGCTGCTGCCAGCCGTACTGCGGCACGATCAAGCGCGCCAGGTACTCCGGCTTGTTGGTGACGATGCCCCACACGGCACCGGCGGCATCCAGGGCCGCGAGCATGTCCGCCACGCCCTCGAACAACACGGCGTGCTGCCCGATCAGGGCTTCGTAGCGCTGCAGGAACTCGGGAATCAGCGCGTCACGCGCCGCCGTGTCCAGTTCGGGGAAGGCGGCCGAGACCATCGCACGCGAGCCCTTGGACACCACCGGGCGCAGCAGGGCCGGATCGATCGGCGCGCGGCCACGTTCGGCCAGCATCGCATCGCAGGTGGCAACGAAATCCGGCGCACTGTCCAGCAGGGTGCCGTCCAGGTCGAACAGCACCGCGCGCGGGAAGCCTGCGCGGCTCATTGCGGCTTGACCGCGTAGGCCAGGTAGTTGATGTCGGTGCGGCTGCTCAGCCGCGCACGGTTGCGCCACGGCTCGTAGGCCATGCCACTGACATCCACCAGCTGCACATCGGCTTCGCGCAGCCAGCGCGCCAGTTCGGCCGGCTTGATGAACTCCTGGTAGTGGTGGGTGCCCTTGGGCAGCAGCCGCGCCACGTACTCGGCACCCACGATCGCCACCGCGAAGGCGGCGGCGGTGCGGTTGATGGTGGACAGGAACAGGTGGCCGCCCGGCTTCAGCAGGCGCTTGCAGGCCTCGATGATCGCACCCGGGTCCGGCACGTGCTCCAGCATCTCCATGCAGGTGACCACATCGAAACTGCCCGGCTGCTCGGCGGCCAGATCCTCGGCGGCCTGCACCCGGTAATCGACCTTGGCACCGCTTTCCAGCGCGTGCAGGCGCGCCACCTTGACCAGTTCCGGGGCCAGGTCGATGGCCGTGACGTCGGCGCCGGCCTGGGCCAGCGCCTCGCTCAGCAGACCGCCGCCGCAGCCGATGTCGAGCACGCGCGCACCGCGCAGCGGCACACGGTCGGCCACGTACTGCAGGCGTACCGGGTTCAGCGCATGCAGTGGCTTCTGCGGGCCGTCAGCGTCCCACCAGCGGTTGGCCAGCGCGGCGAACTTGTCCAGCTCGGCCTGATCGAAATTGGAGGAAGCGTGGGGGGCGGTCATGAGAAAGTCCTTGCAGCGCCGGGGTTCAGGCGCGGATATGGCGGATGCGCTCGCGCCACTGGCGCGCGTTGGCGATGATGCCCGGCAGGTCCATGCCGACCAGCTCGCGCTGCACCAGCTTCGGCTTGCCGGCGATCCAGACATCGCTGACCTGCTGGCGGCCGGTCGCGTACACCAGCTGCGACAGCACGTTGTGCAGCGGCTGGGTTTCCAGCGCGGACAGGTCCACGCAGACCAGGTCGGCCTGCTTGCCGACTTCGATCGAGCCGATGCGCTCGCCGAAGCCCAGCGCACGCGCGCCGCCCAGCGTGGAGGCACGCAGCGTGGTGGCCGCGTCCAGCGCGGTGGCATCGTCGGCCACCGCCTTGGCCAGGATCGCCGCGGTGCGGTTCTCGCTGAACATGTCCAGGTCGTTGTTGCTGGCGCAGCCGTCGGTGCCGATCGCCAGGTTCACCCCGGCGCGCTGCAGGGCGCAGGCCGGGCAGAAGCCCGACGCCAGCTTCAGGTTCGATTCCGGGCAGTGCACCACGCTGACGCCACGCTCGGCACACAGATGGATTTCGGCATCGGTCAGCTGGGTCATGTGCACCGCGATCAGGCGGTCGTTGACCAGGCCCAGGCGATCGAGCCGCGCCAGCGGACGCTGGCCATGCAGCTTGATCGAATCGGTGATTTCCTGCGCGGTTTCATGGGTGTGCAGGTGCACCTGCATGTCCAACTGGTCGGACAGCATGCGCACGCGCTCGAAATTGGCGTCGTTGACGGTGTACGGCGCATGCGGCGCGAACGCGGTGCCGATCAGCGGGTCGGTGCGCCACTGGTCGTGCAGTTCACCGGCCTTGGCGAAGTACTCGTCGTCGGTCTTGGCCCAGGCAGTGGGAAAATCGATGATGACCGCGCCGACCAGCGCGCGGAAACCGTGCTTCTTGTAGACCGCCGCCTGTACGTCGCCGAAGAAGTAGTTCTCGTTGGCACAGGTGGTGCCACCGCGCAGCATCTCGGCGATGGCCAGGGTGGTGCCATCGGCGACGAACTCGGGGCCGATCACCGCCGCTTCCACCGGCCAGATGTGCTGCTGCAGCCAGGTCATCAGCGGCAGGTCGTCGGCGACGCCGCGCAGCAGGGTCATCGGATTGTGCGTGTGCGCGTTGACCAGGCCCGGCATCAGCGCCGCCTCGGGGCGGCTGACCACCTGTGCGGCGCGGAAACGCGCGCGGGCTTCGGCACGCGGCAGGATGGCGACGATCTCGCTGCCACGCACGGCCACGGCGTGGTCTTCCAGCACCACCGCATGCGGCTCGATCGGAACGACATAACCGGCTTCGATGAGCAGGTCGCAGGCTTCGGGGAGGTGCGGGCTATCGCTCATGCGGGCTCACTGGCTGTGGGGCGGTGGGCCTGCGATCCACCGGGGTGGATCGCGGCCATGTAGCGCCGAGCCATGCCCGGCGGCTCCTCGCATCCGCAGGGGCGGGTGCGAGGTTGCCGGCCAGCGGCCGGCACTACAGTAAGGTCGGCCTGCGGCCGGAACCTTATTTGACGCGTGCGGAGTATTCGCCCGAACGGGTGTCGACCTTGACGATCTCGTCCTGGTTGACGAACAGCGGCACGCGGACCACGGCGCCGGTTTCCAGGGTGGCCGGCTTGCCGCCGCCGCCCGAGGTGTCACCACGGACGCCCGGATCGGTCTCGGTGATCTTCAGTTCGACGAAGTTCGGCGGCTGCACGAAGATCGGCGAACCGTTGAACAGGGTGACGATGCAGGACTCTTCGCCCTTCAGCCACTTCTCGGCGCCGCCCATGCCGGCCTTGTCGGCCTGCACCTGCTCGAAGGTTTCCGGGTCCATGAAATGCCAGTACTCGCCGTCGCTGTACATGTAGTTCATGTTGGTGTCGACCACGTCGGCCACTTCCACGTCATCGGTGGCCTTCATGGTCATTTCCACGGTGCGGCCCGACTTGATGAAGCGATAGCGCACGCGCGTGAAGGCCTGGCCCTTGCCCGGCTTGATGAACTCGGTCTCGGAGATGACGGCCGGTTCATTGTTGACCAGGATCTTCATCCCGTTCTTGACATCGTTCATGCCCGCAGTGGCCATGCTCAAGCTCCTCAAATGGCGAAACCGCCGCGCGTGCGGCGAGCCGGATAGAATGGAAAGCCCACCGAAGGCCGGTGGGCGACAGTTTTTCTGCCCCCATGATAACCGCAGGCCCCCTCTCCATGCAGCTTTCCGCCTTCCCCCGGCCCCAGTCTCCGGGCGCTCCCGCGCGCTGGCAGCAGCTCTGGCGCCAGGCGCTGCGCGACCCGCAGGCCCTGCTGGCCCGGCTGGAGCTGGACCCGGCTGCGCTGGGCGTCTCGGAAGCGGCCATGGCCCAGTTCGCGCTGCGCGTGCCCGAAGGCTTCGTGGCCCGCATGCGCAGGGGCGACCCGGCCGACCCGCTGCTGCGCCAGGTATTGCCGATCGACGCGGAAATGCGCCCCGCACCCGGGTTCAGCTTCGATGCGGTGGGCGATGGCGCAGCCAAGAAGGCCACCGGGGTCATCCAGAAGTACCGCGGGCGGGCCCTGCTGGTGGCCACCGGCAGCTGCGCGATCAATTGCCGTTACTGCTTCCGCCGCCACTTCGACTATGGCGCCGAGAACGCCGCCAAAGGCGGCTGGCAGGAGGCGGTGGCGGCCATCGCAGCCGACCCGGACATCGACGAAGTGATCCTGTCCGGCGGCGATCCCCTGTCGCTGGCCACGCACAAGCTGGTCGAGCTGACCGACGCGCTGCGCGCGATTCCGCACCTGCGCCGGCTGCGCATCCACACCCGCCTGCCGATCGTGCTGCCCGAGCGCGTGGACGAGGAGCTGCTGGCCTGGCTGGGCAGCCTGCCGTGGCCGCTGGCGATCGTGGTCCATGCCAACCACGCCAATGAGTTCGACGCCAGCGTGGACACCGCGATGGCACGCCTGCGCGGCACCGGCGCACAGCTGCTGAACCAGGCGGTGTTGCTGCGCGGGGTCAATGACAGCGTGCAGGCGCTGCAGGACCTGAGCGAGCGCAGCTTTGCCGCCGGCGTGCTGCCCTACTATCTGCACCAGCTGGACCGGGTCGAGGGCGTGGCCCACTTCGAAGTGGACGACACCCAGGCCAAGGCACTGATCGCCGGCCTGACCGCACGCCTGTCCGGCTACCTGGTTCCCAAGCTGGTGCGCGAACTGCCGGGCGACCCGAGCAAGCGCCCGGTGTAAGGGCACGGCCGGGGTCGGATCCCTTTTCCTGCGGAGAAGGGATCTGGCCCCAGGACAACGGCTGCAGGTCAGAGCCCCGATTCGATCATCCGCACCACTTCGGTGGCGGTCACCGGGTGGCTCAACCAGTAGCCCTGGCCAAGATCGCAGCCGCGCTGGGCGAGAAGTTCGAACTGCGCCTGCTGCTCGATGCCTTCGGCCACCACCGTGATCCCCAGCGCATGGGCCATGGCGATGATCGCCGTGGTCAAGGCCAGATCGTCCGGGTCGCGCTGCATGTCGGCGACGAAACTCTTGTCGATCTTCACCCCGTCCACGGGCACCTGGCGCAGGTGGCTCAGGCCGGAGAAGCCGGTACCGAAGTCGTCCAGCCAGACTTTCACGCCGGTGCGATGCAGCTTGTCCAGCAGCTGCGCGGCCACCATCTCGTCGCCGATCACGGCGGTTTCGGTCAGCTCCAGATGCAGGCGCGAGGCCGGCAGCCCAGACTCGTGCAGACACTGCGCCACCAGTGCCGGCAGCTCCCCACCGCGCAGCTGGCGGGGCGAGACGTTGACCGAGACGAACAGGTCATCACCGCCTGCCCCACGCGGCCATTGCGAGGCTTCCATGCAAGCCGCGCGCAGCACCTTCGGGCCGATGATCTCGATCAATCCGCTCTGCTCGGCCACTTCGATGAAGACCGACGGCGGAATCGTTCCCAGCGTCGGATGCTGCCAGCGCAGCAGCACTTCCACGCCGACCATGCGGCGGTCACGCATGCGGAAGATCGGCTGGTAGGCCAGCCGCAGCTCACCGCGCTCCCATGCGCCACGCAGCTCCTGCTCCATGTGCACGCGGCGTTCGACCGCATGATCCATCGCACGGCTGTAGTAGCGATAGCAGTTCTTGCCGGCCATCTTCGCCTGGTACATCGCGATATCGCCGTTCTTCAGCAGCGTGGTCGCATCGGCGGCGTCATCGGGGAACAGGGTCACGCCGATCGAGGTGCCCAGGAACAGCTCCCTGCCCTGCACCACCAGTGGTTTGCCCAACTCGCGCACCAGCACTTCGGCCAGCAGCCGGGCGTTGGCGGCCACGTCACCGTCACCCACCAGGATCACGAACTCGTCGCCACCGAACCGCGCCAGCAGGGCCTCATCGCCGCCGGCCTCGGTGACGGCGCGGCCGATGCGCTGCGCGAACTGCAGCAGCGCCTCGTCGCCGGCCTCGTGGCCGAGCGTGTCATTGACCCGTTTGAAATCATCGATGTCGGCAAACAGCAGGCCCAGCCGATGGTTGGAGGCACGCGCGGCCATCAGGCGATGGTCCAGTGCCTCGCGGAACGCCAGCCGGTTGGTCAGCCCGGTCAGGGCATCGGTATAGGCCATGTGCCGCACTTCGCGGTCGTGGCGGGCAATCGCATCGCGCATGCGGGCAAACCCGCGCACCAGCTCGCCGACTTCATCATCGCGGGTGTTCTCGGCCAGCGGTGCCTGGTAGTCACCGGCTTCGATGCGCCGCGCGGCGGCGGCCAGGTCACGGATCGGCGCGACCAGGGTGCGCTGCACGTACAGGATCACCACCACGCCGATCACCACCAGCAGGCCCAGCATCAGCAGCAGCCAGCCCAGGTGACGGCTGCCGACCTGCTGCAGGCGTTCGCCCAGGGTGGCATTGGCGGCCTGTTCGCGCTGCTGCACTTCATCGAGCGCCATGCCGACGCGAACCCCACCGATGCGCTGGCTGCCGACCATGATCGGCATGGTGTTGTCGAGCACTTTCGGCGATTCCTGCACCACCAGCGCCCGCGCTGCCGCCGCCTTGGGCGCCAGCGGATCGGCCATCGGCTGGCCGAATCCGGAAACCTCTACCGAACCGTCATGCACCAGCCGGCCGCGCTCGTCGAATACCAGCACGTAGCGCACCACCGGCTGCCGCGCGGTGCTGCGCACCAGCGCGCCGACCTGGTCCAGGTCACGGTAATACAGCGGGTTGGCCAGCGCGTCGGACAGCTCGCGCGCCACCGCTTCACCACGGCTGCGCACGCTGCGGTCGAACAATTCATGGATGACGCCCCCACTGAGGGTACGCACCTCGCTCTGCATCGCCGCCTGGCGTCCCAGCAGCACGGCCAGAATCGCCACCACCACGACCATCGCCCCGCCCATCGCGAGCAGGAACCTGGCCTGCATTCCCGAGCCGAGCCACTTCATTCCACTTCCATCCGCACGCGCGTCAATCCTTGTTTCAATTCATCCAACCGCTGCTGCGCATGCGCATCGACGCGGTGGAACCCAGAAGTGCCGAAAAACCGATGCAACGCCCCCTGCGCCCGTGGGTCGCTGGCCGCCTGCAGCAGCACCTGCTGCAGACGATCACGCACCTGCGGATCGAGGTCGGCGCGCACCATCTCCACCGCCCGCGGGTAGGGCTCGGTACGCTGCAGTTCGCGGAAATCGCGCCGGAATGCCGCCGGCACCCGCCGCTCGTCGTCCCAGTCGACACTGCTCACCGCCCCCGCTTCGACCAGCCCTTTGTGCACGAACGTGGCGATGTTCAATTCGCTGCGCGCGAACACATAGCCCACGCTGTTGCGCCCCGGCGTGTCCCATTCCCCGGCCAGGATCTGCGGCGACAACCCTTCCTGCAGCAGAGTCATCACCGGCACCAGGTAGGCACTGGTGGACGCGGTGTTCTGCAGTGCCAGACGATGGCCGCGCAGATCCTCCATGTTCTGGATCGGACTGTCGCGGCGGACGAAGAACACCGTCTGGTACTGGCGCACGCCGTTGCGTTCGGTCAGCAGCAGCGGCCGTGCACCGCTGCGCTGGCCCAGCGCCATCGCCGTGCCGGACGTTTCCGTGACCCAGTCCACCCGCCCCCGCCGTAGATAGCTGGCCATCTGCTGCGGATCCCGCGCCATCAGGATCCTCCCCTCCCTGATGCCGACGTCGTGCATGTGCGCCACCACATAGTCCAGCAACGGCTGCAGCTGCTCGTAGTGGGCCTTGGGATCATCACTGATCCGGCCCAACACCAGCACCGGATCCGGTGCCGCATGCAGCGACCCGGCCAGCAGGAACATGGCCAGGCCCAGCAGTCCCCTCTGCACTGCCTTTCGCAGACCCGACACAGGTTTCATCCCCCCAGGGTATCCGGACAGACTACCCGAAAAAATGAGACCGTCGTCAGTCGTCGCTGCTGCCGGCACGGGCCAGCCGGGCCATGCGCTGGGTATCGGCCAGGATGCCGCGCAGCAGGCGCACTTCCTGCTCGCTCGGCTGATTGCGCAGGAACAAGCGGCGCAGCTTGCGCATCGCCGACTCCGGGGCACGCCCCTTGTGGAAATCGATCTCGTCCAGGGTGTCGCCCAGCTGGGCAAAGAAGCTCTCCATCTGCTCGTGGCTGGCCGGCTGCTCGCGGAAGCCCGGCTCGGTCTCCGCCACCGGCTGCGCGCCGAGCAGCTGCATGCGCGTTTCGTAGGCCAGCACCTGCACGGCAGCGGCCAGGTTGAGCGAACTGAACGCCGGATCGGACGGGATGTGCACCGCGGCATGGCACAGCTGCAGCTCTTCGTTGGTCAACCCGGTCCGTTCGCGGCCGAACACCAGCGCCACCTCGGCGCCCTCGCCAGCCCGGGCCACCGCGCGGGCAGCGGCGTCGGCCGGCAGGTACTCCTCCAGCTGCACGCGACGGGCGCGGGCGGTGCAGCCCAGCACCAGGGTGCAGTCGGCCACGGCTTCGGCCAGGGTGGCGACCACCGGGGCGTCACCCAGCACATCCTCGGCGCCGGCCGAACGCCGGAAGGCCTCCTCATCCAGCGGCTTTTCGGGGGCAACCAGCACCAGGCGGGCCAGCCCCATGGTTTTCAGGGCGCGGGCGGCAGCCCCCATGTTGCCGGGGTGCTGGGTGCCAACCAGGACGAAACGGAGGCGGGTGGCGGCAGGAAACTGGGACATGAACAGGGAAAAGGTCGAGCTGGACGATGACCAATGGTAAACTGTGCGGCCGGCCACTGCGCCGGACCCGCTCTTTTCCCCCGCCAGTCCTTCTCTTCTGCCTTTCCGGGAGCCCACGCCATGCAGAAACCCGCCGTCACCGTCATGGTCAAGGCCGCCCGCCTCGCCGGCAACGTCCTGTTGCGCAACATCAACAAGCTCGAGGCGCTCAATGTGGTGCAGAAGGGCCGGATGGACTACGCCAGCGAAGTGGATGCGGACGCGGAAAAGGTCATCGTCAAGGAACTCAAGCGCGCCTACCCGGACTACGGCATCTTCGGTGAAGAAGGTGGCGTGCAGGGCGAGCGTCGCCAGATGTGGGTCATCGACCCGCTGGATGGCACCAGCAACTACCTGCGCGGCGTGCCGCACTACTGCGTGTCGATCGCGCTGGTGGAGAACGGCGAGCCGACCGATGCGGTGATCTTCGACCCGCTGCGCAATGAACTGTTCACCGCCAGCCGCGGCGCCGGCGCGGTGCTGAACGATCGCCGCATCCGCGTGGCCGACCGCAAGGACCTGGACGGCACCATGATCCACACCGGCTTCGCCCCGCGCGAGCGCAACCGTGCCAGCGCCCAGCTGAAAGCCGTCGACGCCCTGCTGGTGCACGGCGAGGACATCCGCCGCACCGGTTCGGCCGCGCTGGACCTGGCCTACGTGGCCTGTGGCCGCGCTGATGCCTACTTCGAAGCTGGCGTGAAGGCCTGGGACATCGCGGCCGGCCTGCTGCTGGTGCGCGAAGCCGGCGGCAAGGTCTGCGACTTCAAGGGCGCCACCCTGGGCCGCATGGACAACCGCGGTCCGGAGACCCACCAGATCGTGGCCGGCAACCTGAAGGTGGCCGAGTCGCTGCAGAAGGTGCTGGTCAATACCGGTTACGCCGCCGAGTTCGACGCGAAGTTCTGAGCTTCCGCGTAACGCGATTCACGGGAACGGCACCTGCGAAGGTGCCGTTTTCGTTTGCGCGCCCGCACGTGGGTGGCGCCGGGCCATGCCCGGCGGATCGTTTCCGCGCCTGCGGAGGGGTGTCACTTTCTTTGCTCGTGCACCGCGTTGCAGGAGCAGCGCGGAACGGCGCAGCCGGCCCGCAGGGTGGCGCACATGGATGTGCGCCATCAAGAAAGTAACCAAAGAAACACGCCGCCAGGGCGCGAGCCGATGCTACGCATCGGTACCCTGCGCTCCTCGGTCCGTCGAGGGACGGCGCGGGAACTCGCTGCGCTCAGACACCCGCACCTCTTCGCCCTCGCCGGACCTGCGGTGCTCGGCTCGCTCAAGGCGGACCCAAGGTCAAATGCCACAGCTGCACCCGGTAGATCCACGCCATGCGTGGATAGCGTTTCTTTGGTTACTTTCTTTGCGCGCAAAGAAAGTGACACCCCTCCGCGGTCGCGGAAACGATCCCCACGCATCGCCTGGCGCGCCAATGCGTGCGCGCGCAAACAAAAACGCCCGGCGCGAGGCCGGGCGTTCCTGCACCACCTTGGAGGCAGAGGCTTACGCCACCGTAGAAGCACGCAGCGCAGCGATGCGCTCTTCCAGCGGCGGATGGCTCATGAACAGCTTCTTCGCGGTCGAGCCGGCAATACCGAACGCGGCAATCTGCGTCGGCAGCGTGCTCTGGCCGTGGTTCAGCTGCAGGCGCTCCAGCGCGGCGATCATCTTCTGGCGGCCGGCCAGCGAGGCACCACCGGCGTCGGCACGGAACTCGCGGTGGCGCGAGAACCACATCGAGATCATCGTGGCGAACAGGCCGAACACCATCTCCAGCACGAACACGATGATGAAGTAGGCGAAGCCACGGCCACCGCCTTCGCGGTTGCCCGACAGCGCGCTGTCGATGATGCCGCCGACCACGCGGGCCAGCACGATCACGAAGGTGTTCAGCACGCCCTGCAGCAGCGCCATGGTGATCATGTCACCGTTGGCGACGTGGGCGATCTCGTGGCCCAGCACCGCTTCGGCTTCGTCTTCGCTCATGTTGTGCAGCAGGCCGGTGGACACCGCCACCAGCGCGTTGTTGCGGTTGGCGCCGGTGGCAAAGGCATTGATCTCCGGGCCTTCATACACCGCCACTTCCGGCATGCCGATGCCGGCCGCCTTGGCCTGGCGCTCGACGGTGGCCAGCAGCCAGCGCTCGGTCTGGTTGCGCGGCTCGGTGATCACCACCGCGCCGGTGGAACGCTTGGCCATCCACTTGGACAGCAGCAGCGAGATGAAGGAACCACCAAAGCCGAAGATGCCGGCCATGACCAGCAGGCCGCTCATCGAACGGGAGTCCACGCCCAGGATGGACATCACGATGCCGGCGAGAATCAGCACCGCAAGGTTGGTGGCCAGGAACAGGGCAATGCGGGTAAACATGGGAGAATCCGGCTCTAAAAGGGTCGATATCGACCAATTTGCGGTGCAGTCAGCTTGAATTCAAGCGCCAACCTGACCGACGATTCAGCCAGCATGACCTCACCCACTCCCTGCGGCCGCTTCGCGCCCTCGCCGACCGGCCTGCTCCACCCTGGTTCCCTGCTCGCCGCCTTCGGCAGCTGGCTGCTGGCCCGCCATCACGGCGGCCTGTGGCGGCTGCGCATCGAGGATGTCGATCCGCCACGCACCGTGCCCGGTGCGGCCGAGTCGCAGCTGCAGGCGCTGGCTGCGTTCGGGCTGACCCATGATGGCCCGATCCTCTGGCAGAGCGCCCGCGGCGCGGCCTATCAGGCGGCCCTGGACGTGCTGCTGGCCAGCGATCTCGCTTTCGTCTGCCACTGCAGCCGCAGCGAACTGGCCGCCAGTGGCGGCATCCACCACCGCTGCGTCGCACGGCAGCCGCGACCGGATCCTGCCGTCCGCTTTCGCGTGCTGCCCGGCAGCGTCGTGCACTTCGCCGATGGCCTGCGCGGGCCGCAACAGCAGGATGTGCACGCCGAGGTCGGCGACTTCGTGCTGCGCCGTGCCGATGGCTGCTGGGCCTACCAGCTGGCGGTGGTGGTCGATGACGCCGCACAGGGCGTGACCGAAGTGGTGCGCGGCGCCGACCTGCTCGATTCCACCGCGCGGCAGATCCTGCTGCAACAGGCATTGGGGCTGGCCGTGCCACGCTACTGGCATCTGCCGCTGCTGCTGGATGCGCCGGGTCACAAACTGTCCAAGTCGCTGGCCGCGCTGCCGGTGGACACCCGGCGCCCGCTGCCGGTGCTGCGCCAGCTCTGGCAGCTGCTCGGTCAGGCGCCCGCCGCGCTGGATCCGGCCCAGGACCTGGACGCGCTGCTGGCCCGCGCGCAACAGGCCTTCGACCCGACACGGTTGCCGCGCGCCGACATCCTGTTGCCGCCCGGCGCACTTTCCGCGCCGATGTTGCAGAATCCCCCTTCCCCCACCTGATATCCGGACAGCACTCCATGACATCTCGCGTCGCACTGGTCACCGGCGGAACCGGCGGCATCGGTACCGCCATCTGCCAACGCCTGGCCGACCAGGGCCACCGGGTCGCCACCAACTACCGCGACGAAGCCAAGGCACGCGCCTGGCAGCAGGCCATGACCGCGCGTGGCTACCGCGTGGCGATCTTCCCGGGCGATGTCTCCGATCCGGACAGCGCCGAAGCGCTGGTGCGCGCCGTGGAAGCCGAGCTGGGGCCGGTCGAGATCCTGGTCAACAACGCCGGCATCACCCGTGACACCACCTTCCATCGCATGCGCGCCGACCAGTGGCACGATGTGATCAACACCAATCTCAACTCGGTGTTCAATGTCACCCGCCCGGTGATTGAAGGCATGCGTCGCCGCGGCTGGGGCCGGGTCATCCAGATCAGCTCGATCAACGGCCTGAAGGGCCAGTACGGCCAGGCCAACTACGCAGCGGCCAAGGCCGGCATGCACGGCTTCACCATCTCGCTGGCCCGCGAGAACGCCGGCTTCGGTATCACCGTCAACACCATTTCGCCCGGCTACGTGGCGACGGACATGGTGATGGCCGTGCCCGAAGAGGTGCGCGCCAAGATCATCGCCGACATCCCCACCGGGCGGCTGGGCAAGCCGGAGGAGATCGCCTACGGGGTGTCCTTCCTGGTGGCCGACGAGGCTTCGTGGATCACCGGCAGCAACCTGGACATCAACGGCGGCCACCACATGGGCTGGTAAGCCGCGCAGGGGCCTGATGCGGCGTACGCCGGCGGCCCCTGCCGATGGTCATGCTGCGCAACACGCAAACCCTTGTTGCGCAACATGATCGCCCCTGAAAGCCAAGCCTGGCGGGGGCTGAGGCGGTTGCAACCGCTGCTGCACTGCGCCATGCTGCGCATCTACTGTGACGAGTGACCGCTTCAATGGCTGCGACCCGCATCATCAAGAAGTATCCGAACCGCCGTCTCTACGACACCGAGATTTCCAGCTACATCACCATCGAGGACGTGCGCCAGCTGATCCTGGACGGTGAAGACTTCGAAGTCCGCGACGCCAAGAGCGGCGACGACCTCACCCGTTCGGTCCTGCTGCAGATCATCGCCGACCAGGAACAGGACGGCGAACCGATGCTCTCCACCCAGCTGCTGAGCCAGTTGATCCGCTTCTATGGCGATTCGCTGCAGGGCTTCATGGGCAATTACCTGGAGCGCAGCATGCAGGTCTTCCTCGACCAGCAGCAGCAGTTCCGCCAGCAGATGGGCAACCTGCTGGGGCAGACCCCGTGGGCGATGATGAACCAGCTGACCGAACGCAATCTGGAGCTGTGGCAGGAATTCCAGCGCAGCATGGGCACCGGTTTCGGCGGCCCGCGCCCGGGCGGCACCGGAACGGGCACTGGCACCGGTACCGGCAACAAGCCGAACGAACCGGGAACCGGCACCGGCGGCAAGACCCGCCGCTGAGCCGCGGTCCGGGCGGGAACGAAAACGGCGCGCCACTGGCGCGCCGTTCTGTTTTGTGGCTCAGCGGCAAGGCGTCAACGTTTCGCCTTGCACCCGGTGCACACGCGCTCGACCTTGTAGCCCTTGGCCTTCAGCTTCTCGACCACGCCATCGCTGCCCAGCAGGTGCAGCGTGCCCACCACCACCAGCGTGCCGCCCTGCCCGGCCTGCAGGTACGGCACCAACCTGGGCACCCATGCGTCGTTGCGCCCGGTGTTGATGCGCTGGTACAGCTGCGGATACTGCTGGCGCATCTCCGCTGCCATCTTCGTCCACAGCAGACGCTCATCGCCGCGGCGCCACGCATCGTGCAGCTGGCGTGCCTGCTCGTCGGCCTTGCCGGCCTGGTCCAGCGCCTCGGCCAGCATCTGCCGCTGCTCCTGCAGCGTCATGCCATCGAGCATGCCGATCTGCGTGTCGATGTCCTCCAGCCCTGCGGTCTTGCGGCCGGTCTTCTGCGCGCGCTCCATGAAATGCCGGTCCAGCCCCAGCGCCGGGTCCAGTCCCAGCTTCTGCATCTGGCCCACTGAAATGCTCAGGCCGACAAACCAGGGCTTCATGCCCTGCAGCTGCGCCAACGGCAGCTTGTTCTCGCTCGCGAAAGCCTGCAGCTTCTGCCAGGTCGCAGCATCCAGGTCACGCTTGAGCTCGCTGCCATCGGTGCGGGTCGCGGCCTGCACCATGCGGCTGGCCAGCTGTGGCGACTGCATGTCTTCCGGTGACAACTCGAACACCACCCGCTGCGAGGCCTCGAACGCCTGCTCGACATCGGCCGACAACGGATAGTCCTGCGGCTTCAGCAGATGGAACGACCCCAGCAGGTACAGGCGCGCATCGCCCGGGCCGGTGACTTTCCACAGCAGCGGCACCGGCGGCCTGGCAGCAGTTGCGGTTGCGGCAGGGGTGGCCGGGCCGTCACGGGCCGGGGCCAGCGGCGCGATCGCGCAGGCCGCCAGCAACAAGGTGGCGCGGAACAGGTGTCTGATCGGCATGGTCAGCCTTCTCCTTCAGGCAGGTGGTAGGCCTTCTCGCCCGCTTCGACGCGCAGGTCGAGTCGGTTTTCCGGCGGCGCCAGCGGACAGGTCGCGTAGGCGGTGAACGCGCATGGCGGGTTGTAGGCGTGGTTGAAATCGATACGCACCGTACCGTCGGCCGCGGGCGCGTCGGTATCCAGGTAACGACCGGCCGGATAACTGCCGCGGCCGCTGGTGCGGTCAGCAAAGATCAGGAACAGCGGTTGGCCAGGTGCGCCGATCGCCTCCAGGCGCCAGCGGCGCCCATCACGCTCGAATTCGACGGCGCCGGCATTGGGCATCTGCGTGGTCAAGCCGGTGATGTCGACGATGGGCAGGGTCTTGCCCGCCGGATGCGCGATGAAGCGCGCCTGCACCTGCCAGTCAGCGCCACCGGGCCAGTACTGCAGGCCGGCGAAATCGCGGCGCGCAGGTGCGTCGGCATGCTTCACCCGCAGTGCATCGCGCGGACCACGGCGGATGATGCTGAGCTGGCCCTTGCCGCCATCGAAGGCGAGCAGGGTCGGCTGCGGATCCTTGTCGGTGTCGACCCGGATGCGTCCGCGCACCGGTTGCCCGTCATGGCTGACCTCGGCGCCCGCTTCCGGCGTGAACCACCACTGGCTGCCTTCCCGGCGCAACAAACCCAGCTTATCCGGACCCACCGCCAGGCGGATGCCATTGGTGGCCCCGCTACCGACGAAATGCGATTTGTTCTGCAGCCAATGCAGCCCCACCAGCGCCGTCCAGCCATCGGCCCGGGTCAGGTCCTGATAGCGCGCCACGCGCCACTGCTGCTGCGCGGCGGCAAACGCCGGATCCTCCACCGCCGCCGGTGCCGGTGGTGTCGCCGGGCTGCAGGCGGCCAACATCCAGGCGACCAGCAGGCCACTCATTGCCCAGTTACGCATCGATGCTCCCCTCAACGTCCGCGCAGGAACCAGCGGTCGATCTCCGCCAGCGAAAAACGGGCCCAGGTCGGTCGACCGTGGTTGCACTGGCCGGACCGCTCGGTGATTTCCATGTCGCGCAGCAGCGCGTTCATTTCCGGCACGGTCAGGCGCCGGTTGGCGCGCACTGCGCCGTGGCAGGCCATCGTCGACAGCAGTTCGTCGCGCGCGCTGGCCACGCGCCGGCTCTGGCCGTGTTCGCGCAGATCGGTCAGTACATCGCGCAGCAACCCTTCCGGCTCGGCATGGGCCAGCAGTGCTGGAAGGCTGCGCACGTGCAGCGCACCCGGGCCGGCACGGGTCACTTCGAAGCCCAGCGCGGCCAGCGTTTCGGCTTCACTCTCCGCCGTGTCGGCCTCGCGTTCGCCCACCGCCAGCGTGATCGGCACCAGCAGCGGCTGCGACTGCAGGCCGATGCCATCGTGCGCATTCTTCAGGCGCTCATAGCCGATGCGCTCGTGCGCGGCATGCATGTCCACCACGATCAGGCCTTCGGCGTTCTCGGCCAGGATGTAGATGCCGTGCAGCTGCGCGATCGCATAGCCGAGCGGTGGTACGCCGGCGTCTGCACTGGTGACCGGTAGGCCGTTCTCGGTCGGCATCGGCGGCAGCGGCGCTGCGCGCTCGGCACCGGCCGGGGTGGCGTACAGCGCGGCGTAGGCCGCTGGCGCATCGGCCACCTGCAGCCCAAGGGGCTGCTGCGGGCGCCAGCCGGAAAAACCACCACCACTGCCGCCTGAGCCAGCACCAGGCGCAGGCCCACGCACCAGCCCGAAACCCGACGCGCCCGCGCTCGATGCAATCGATGCAGCGGCGGCATCCACCGGATGCACCGGGCCCGCACCGATCTCCTGGACCGACATGCCGGCGCGGGTATCCGCCAGCGCGTCCTTCAATGTGCGGTAGACGAAATCGTGCACCAGCCGCGAATCGCGGAAACGCACCTCATGCTTGGCCGGGTGCACATTGACGTCGACGCGGGTCGGGTCCAGCTCCAGGAACAGCACGTAGGCCGGCTGGCGGCCGTGGTACAGCACATCGCCGTACGCCATCTTCACCGCATGGGCGACGCTGCGATCACGCACCGAGCGGCCGTTGACGTACAGGTACTGCTGGTCCGCGCTGGCCCGCGAGTAATGTGGCTGGGCGATCCAGCCATGCAGGCGCAGACCCGCGCCGCTATGGTCCACGCGCACGGCCTGGTTGGCGAAGTCCTCGCCCAGCGTCTCGGCCAGCCGCGCATCGGAATACAGATCGCCCGGCTTGTAGCGGCGCGAGGCCTTGCCGTTGTGCGACACGCGCAGCTCGACGTCCGGTCGCGCCAGTGCCAATGACCGCAGCCATTCTTCGATGTGACCCAGCTCGGTGCGTTCGGCGCGCAGGAACTTGCGTCGCGCCGGCACGTTGTAGAACAGCTCGCGCACTTCCACCGTGGTACCCGGCGCATGCGCGCGCGGGGTGACCTCACCGATCTTGCCGCCTTCGATCTGCAGCGCCGAGCCGTGTTCGTCATGCGCGCGGCGCGAGGCCAGGGTGAAGCGGCTGACCGAAGCGATCGACGGCAGCGCTTCACCGCGGAACCCCAGTGTCGCCACCGATTCCAGATCGTCCAGGTCGGCAATCTTGCTGGTGGCGTGGCGCGATACCGCCAGCGGCAACTGCTCCGGTGCGATGCCACTGCCATTGTCACGGATGCGGATCAGGCGCACACCGCCCTCTTCCAGATCGATGTCGACGCGGCTGGCGCCGGCATCGATCGCATTCTCGACCAGTTCCTTCACCACCGACGCAGGACGCTCGACCACTTCGCCAGCGGCGATCTGGTTGATCAGAATTTCCGGCAAGGGCCGGATCGGGCGCGGGCCGGGCGCGCTCATGGCAGGCAATGGGCAGCAGACGTCATGGGGGGATGATAGCGGAGGCGCCGCGGGTAGAGTCGACTGTCAGTCGACTGCTCCTGGCCGGGCAGCGAAAAACCCCGCGCTGCGCGCGTAGTCGACTAACAGTCGACTCTACAGAAAGCAGGAACCCGCCTTCGGCGGGTTATTTGCTGCCGCCGGCCATGGTCCCGGCGGCGTCGATCTCGGCCTGCGCGCGCGCCGCGTACAGCGTTCCCGGCGGCGGCTGCCGGCTGAAGAAGGTGTGCACGCCATCGAGCACGGCACCAGCGATCTTGCGCTGGTAGGCCGGGTCGATCAGGCGGCGTTCTTCATCCGGGTTGGAGATGAACGCGGTTTCCACCAGCATCGCCGGCATGTCCGAGGTGCGCAGCACCGCGAAGTTGGCACGTTCGATGTTCGGCTTGTGGTTGTTGCCGATCCGCTTCAGGCCACCCAGCACATGCCCGGCCGCGTCTTCGGAGGCCTTCATGTAGCCGCTCTGGGCCAGGTCCAGCAGCACGTTGGCCAAGGTGCCTTCGGTCTGCTGCAGGCGCACGCCACCGACCAGATCGGCCGCATTTTCCTTGTCCGCCAGCCAGCGTGCGCGCTGCGAGGACGCGCCCTTGGTCGACAGCACATACACCGACGAACCGGTTGCCGAGCGGTTTTCGGCGGCATCGGCGTGGATCGAGATGAAGATGTCGGCCTTGTTCGCACGCGCCTTCTGCGCACGCATCGGCAGCGGGATGAAGACGTCGCTGTCGCGGGTCAGGTAGGCCTTCAGGCCGGGCGTGGCGTTGACCTGGCGGGCCAGTTCGCGGGCCACCGCCAGGGTGACATCCTTCTCACGCTTGCCGGTCGGGCCGATCGCGCCCGGGTCCTGGCCACCGTGGCCGGGATCGATCGCCACCACCAGATGGCGCATGCCCGGCTGCATGCGGATGCGCGAGGCATCGCTGGGCATCGCCGGTCGTGGTGCTTCAACCGGCGCCGCTGGCGCCGGCGTGGGAACGGTGGCCGGCGGCGTGCTCACCACGGCGGCGGTGCGCTGGCCGGCGAGGATCGCGGCCGGCGAAGACGAAGGGGTACTGCTGGCCGTGGTCCCTGCCGCGGCGACCTGGACCGGCGCGGTGGACGGCGCCGGCGTCGGCGCGGCGGGCGCTGCAGCCGTGGCACTGGCCTGCTGCTGCACCTGAGCAGTCAACAGCGCGGTGGCGCGTGCCGCATCGGTACGCGACTGCGCACTTTCGGCCGCGCTCGGGGGCGGTGCGGTGGTCGGCGCCGGCGGTGTCGGTGCCGGACGCTGGGCGGCCACGGCCGGGCCATCGCCCGGCCACTCGATCACCAGCTTGGATTCATTGCCCTCGCGCTGCATCTGCGGGCGGAACGGCGCCACCGATTCTGCAAGGTCAAACACCACGCGGAACGTTCCCGGCACCGGCTGTCCGGTGCGCACGGCCGTAACCACGCCCTGTGCAGCCGGCATCTTCAGGTTGCGGATCGCGCTGGAGTCGGGGAAATCGACCACCAGACGGTTCGGACCGGCCAGCGACAGGGTCTTGTAGCCGCCGCTGCCGACCAGCGAGATCTCGGCGCGGGTGCCGGTGGCACCGGTGTTCAGCAGGACCTGGCGGACTTCACCGGCCCACGCACTGACGCTCGCCAGACCCAGTCCGACGGCGGCACAGATGGCGATGAGACGGTTCCCCGGGCGCATGACTCAGGATTCAATCACCGCGCTGAACGGAATGCAACACCTTTTTCCTTAATAATCCGTAACCTGCCGGTGTTTGTTCTCGTCAGCCGACAGAAATGGCCTGCAAGTCGCCCCCGTGCGGGAGCCGTTGCAGCCATTCACGACCGCTGTCGCTCGTAGCGGTGAGACGGGCACGACGGCCCTGCCCCTCGATCTCCAGCGCCACCACCAGGTCGGTCGGCGGCAGCGCACCGGCACCGCGCTCGGGCCATTCGACCAGCCACAGCACCGCGCTGCCCTCGTCCAGGCCGAGGAAATCCAGCTCACCGGCCTGACCGATCCGGTACAGGTCCAGGTGCCAGGCCTCGCCGCCGCTCGCCAGCGGATAACGCTCGACCAAGGTGTAGGTGGGGCTGCGGATCGCGCCCTGCACGCCCAGCGCGCGCAGCAGGGCACGGGCGGTGGTGGACTTGCCGGCACCGAGGTCACCGCGCAGTTCGACCAGCGCCTGCGGCGGCCGGCTGGCCGCCAACCACTGCCCCAGCCGTTCGGTGGCGTCGCTGTCGGCAAGGAAGAAGTCAATCATGGGAAGTGTTCCGGGTTGGCCAGTCGCCGCAGCGGCGCCAGCAGGTCGGTGGGAAGCAGGCCGCGCGCGCCTTCGGCCGCAGCGGCATCGCCGGCCAGTGCGTGCAGCAGCGCGCCGGCGGCGGCGGCATCGAACGCGCACAGGCCCTGCGCACGCAGGCTGGCAATGATGCCGGTGAGCAGGTCGCCCATGCCACCGACGGCCATGCCGGGGTTGCCGGCGGCGATCAGTCGCGGCAGCTGCGCGGGCGCGGCCACGATGCTGCCCGCGCCCTTCAATACCACCACGGCGTGGAAGCGCTCGGCCAGCGCCTGCGCGCTGGCATAGCGGTCGGCCTGGATGTCGGCGCTGCTGCAGCCCAGCAGACGCGCAGCCTCGCCCGGATGCGGGGTGAGAATGGCCTCGGGCAGCGCGCGCGGATCCTGCGCCAGCAGGTTCAGCGCGTCGGCGTCGATCACCAGCGGCTTGCCACAGGCCAGCGCCCGCGCAGACAGCGCCCGCGCCCATTCGTCCTGGCCCAGCCCAGGGCCGATCGCCACCACCCTGGCCCTGTCCAGCAGTGCAGGCAGCGCATCGCCGTCTTCCAGTGCGTGGCTCATCGCCTCGGGCAGGCGCGCCAGCAACGGTGCCACGTGATCGCGACGGCTGCCGACGCTGACCAGCCCGGCACCTGCGCGCAGCGCGGCGGCGGCGGCCAGCATCACCGCACCGCCGCTGCCATGGTTGCCGCCAATGCACAGCACGTGGCCGGATTCCCCCTTGTGGGTATTGGCCCGGCGCGGTGGCAACAGCGCCGGCAGACGCTCCCGCGTCCAGCGCTGCGCGCTGGCGGCAATGCCGTCCCAGGCGGCATCAGGCAGCTCCAGCGGCGCCAACCGGCGCTGGCCCACGTGTTCCAGTGCATCGCCGGTGTACAGGCCACGGTGGCAGGCAATGAACTGCAGTGTGACCTCGGCCTTCACCGCTACGCCCGGCACGCGACCGCTATCGGCGTCGACGCCACTGGGCACGTCCAGCGCCAGTACCGGTGCCGTTGTGTTGTTGAGCGCCTCGATCAGCGCCCGGGCCTCGCCCGCCGGCGCCCGGTCCAGGCCAAGCCCGAACAACGCGTCCACATACACCTCGGCCGCCGGCAGCTGGCCGTCGAACGCGACGACGCAGCCTCCTGCCGCGGCAAAGTCCGCCGCAGCCTGGCGGGCCAGCGCCGTGGCCGGCGCCTTGCCGGGCAGCGTGACCACCTGCACCGGGCGCCCCGACCGCAGCGCATGGGTGGCCAGCACGTAGCCGTCGCCACCGTTGTTGCCGGCGCCGGCCAGCACGCACAGCGCGCGGGCCTCGGGCCACTGCTGCAGCAGGCATTGCCAGCCGGCCAGGCCGGCCTGTGCCATCAGGCCCCAGCCACCGTCACCGGCCAACGCCGAGGCGCGCGCATCGAGCGTGCGCGCGGCGGCAGTGTCGAACAGAAGAGAAAGATCGGGCATGCCGGGATTTTATACTGGTGCACATGTCCCCCGTCCCCGCCCCTGTCGATCCGGCCCAGGCCGTACTGCGCATCCGCGAACTGGCCCGCGCGCATGGCTTCCAGCGCTGCGGCATCGCCGGCATCGAGCTGGGCGAGGATGAGGCGCACCTGGCCGACTGGCTGGGCCAGGGCCTGTACGGCACGATGGACTGGATGGCGCGCCACGGCACGCTGCGCGCGCGACCGGCCGAACTGCTGCCGGGCACGGTGCGGGTGATCTCGGTCGGCATGGATTACAGCCACAAGGACGATACCGAAGCGTGGGCCACCCTGGCCGACCCGGGCCGCGCCTATGTGGCGCGCTACGCACTGGGCCGCGACTATCACAAGCTGATGCGCAACCGCCTGCAGAAGCTGGCCACGCAGATCAACGATGAAGTGGCGCCGCTGGGCTACCGCGTCTTCGTCGATTCGGCACCGGTGCTGGAACGTGCGCTGGCGCGCAATGCCGGGCTCGGCTGGATCGGCAAGCACACCTGCCTGATCGATCGGCACGGTGGCTCGTGGTTCTTCATCGGCGAGATCTATATCGATATCCCGCTGCCGATCGACATGCCGGCCACCGCGCACTGCGGTACCTGCACGCGCTGCATCGATGTCTGCCCCACCCGCGCAATCACCGGCCCGCAACGACTGGACGCGCGGCGTTGCATTTCCTACCTGACCATCGAGCATGACGGCGCCATTCCCGAGGACATGCGGCCATTGATGGGCAACCGCATCTACGGATGTGACGACTGCCAGCTGGTCTGCCCCTGGAACAAGTTCGCCAAGCGCACCGACGAAGCCGATTTCCGCGCGCGCAACAACCTCGACACTGCGCGCCTGGACCAGCTGTTCGGCTGGGACGAAGCCGAGTTCCTGCGCCGCACCGAAGGCAGCCCGATCCGCCGCAGCGGGCATGAGCGCTGGCTGCGCAACATCGCGGTGGCGCTGGGCAATGCGCCGGCCTCGGCCGAGGCGCTGGCCGCGCTGCACACCCGGATCGACGATCCCTCGCCGCTGGTGCGCGAACACGTGCAGTGGGCGCTGGCCCAGCACGCCCCGCGCTGACGTGCGATCCTGAGCGCCCGTTCCACCTGCCGCACGCCGTTCCCATGCAGCCACGCAACAACGACATCCTCACCCCCAGCCAGCTCAACACCCTGGCCCGCGACCTGCTGGAAGGCAGCTTCCCGGCGATCTGGGTGGAGGCCGAGCTCGGCAGCGTGGCGCGACCTGCCTCCGGCCACCTGTACTTCACCCTGAAGGATACGCGCGCCCAGCTGCGCGCGGCGATGTTCCGGATGAAGGCGCAGTACCTGAAATTCGTGCCGCGCGAAGGCATGCGCGTGCTGGTGCGTGGCAAGGTGACCCTGTACGACGCACGCGGCGAGTACCAGATGGTGCTCGACCACATGGAGGAAGCCGGCGAAGGCGCGCTGCGCCGCGCGTTCGAAGAGCTGAAGGCACGCCTGGAGGCCGAAGGCCTGTTCGACCCGGCACGCAAGCGGCCGCTGCCGGCCCATGTGCAGCGCCTGGCGGTGATCACCTCGCCCACCGGTGCCGCCGTGCGCGACGTGCTGAGCGTGCTCGGCCGCCGTTTCCCGCTGCTGGAAGTGGATCTGCTGCCGACCCTGGTCCAGGGCAGCACGGCGGCGGCGCAGATCACCCGTCTGCTGCAGGCCGCCGATGCCAGCGGCCGCTACGACGTGATCCTGCTGACCCGCGGTGGCGGTTCACTGGAAGACCTGTGGGCGTTCAATGACGAAGCCCTTGCCCGTGCGATCGCCGCCAGCCGCACTCCGGTGGTGTCGGCGGTGGGCCACGAGACCGACTTCAGCCTGAGTGATTTCGCCGCCGACCTGCGCGCTCCGACACCGTCGGTGGCGGCCGAACTGCTGGTACCGGACCAGCGCGAACTGGCCCTGCGCCTGCGCCGCACCGCCGCGCGCATGGTGCAACTGCAACGGCATGCGATGCAGCAGGCGATGCAGCGCGCCGATCGCGCCCTGCTGCGCCTGAACGCCCAGAGCCCGCAGGCACGGCTGGAGCTGCTGCGTCGGCGTCAACTGGAGCTGGGCCGGCGCCTGCATGCGGCGTTCAACCAGCAGCAGGAGCGTCGCGCAGCCCGGCTGCGGCACGCGGTGGCCGTGCTGCGCGGCCATCACCCGCAGCGCCAGCTCGACGCGATGCAGCAGCGCCTGGCGGCCCTGCGCGGGCGTCCGCAGGCCGCAATGCAGCGGCGGCTGGAGCGCGATGCACTGCGTCTGCGCGGGGTAGCGCGCTCGCTGGAAGCGGTCAGCCCGCTGGCGACCGTGGCGCGTGGCTACAGCATCCTCACCCGCAGCGACGACGGTACGCTGGTGCGGAAGGTCGATCAGGTACGGTCCGGCGACGCCCTGCAGGCGCGCGTTGGCGACGGCGTGATCGACGTGCAGGTCAAGTAAGCGGCTGTCCGGCAGGGCTGCGCCCTGCATCTGCGGAGGGCCGGCAGGGCTGCGCCCTGCATCTGCGGTAGTGCCGGCCGCTGGCCGGCAACCTCAACGGCAACAGCCGAAGCAACAGCCAGAGCAGCTCTGGATTGCCGATGACCTGGCGGGGCGGTAAAGGTCGGTAGATCCACGCCATGCGTGGATGACTCTCTTTCAGATCTCGAATCAATTCGGGGTCAGATCCGTTTTCCTGCGGAAAACGGATCTGACCCCACGCGCCATTCCGGCAGCCCGCAGGTGCAGGGCTGCAAGCCCTGCCGCCCCCCGCTACTTTGCCTGCTCGCAGAACTTCTGCCGGTACTCGAGCGCCTTCGGCATCAACGCCTGCAGATTCTGGATGCGGGTACCGGGATTGGGATGGGTGGAGGCGAACTCCGGCGGCGACTGGCCGCCACCGGCCTGACCCATCCGCTGCCACAGCGGTACCGCTTCACGCGGATCAAAGCACGCCGCCGCCGCCAGCATCAGGCCTACTTCGTCGGCCTGCGTCTCGTGGCTGCGTGCATACGGCAACAGGTAACCGTAGCCCATCGCCGACATCATCATCTGTTGCTGCTGCGCATCCATGCCGCTGGCGGCGCCGGCCACCTGCCCGATCTGGGTCAGCTTCTGCTGCGCCATGCGCTGCGCACCGTGGCGCAACAGCGCATGGGCGATTTCGTGGCCCATCACCACCGCCATCGCATCGCGGGTGCGCGCCACCGGCACCAGCCCGGTGTAGACCGCCATCTTGCCGCCCGGCAGGCAGAACGCATTGGCCTGCTCGGACGGAATCACGTTCACTTCCCACTGGAAATCACGCGCGAAGTGCGCCGGCTGCACGCCGTGTTCCTGCGCCAGCGCGGTCTCCACCACATCCACCTTGGCAATCAGTCGCTGCGCGATGTCACGCACGTCGCGCGCAATCGGCGCGTTCGGATCCATCGGCGGTTCCTGCGAAAGGATCTGCTGGTACGCCTGCAGGCCCAGCGCGGTCTCCTGCCGCGCATCCAGGCTGCTGTCGATCATGACCTTTTCGCCGGTATAGGGATCCACCGTGCGGTTGGAAAACCAGTAGAACGCGGCATAACCGGCGGCCAGCAGCAGCACCCACCAGCGGATGTTGCCGAACAGGCCGCGCCGTTGCGGGCCCTGTGGCGAGCGGGAAAAGGGATCGTTGCGCATCGGGCGGTCTTCCTGCTGGCCCCGCCGGCCGGCGGGTACGGCGCAATCTTAGTGCGCCGACGCCAGCAGCAGGTGAAGCCGCGCGCCGATCAGATACCGCGCACCAGGCGGAAACCGATGCGCGCGTTGGTCGTATCCGAATCCTGCGACTGCCGCCAGGCGGCACGGGTCTGCTCGGGCGCGTTGGCCCAGTTGCCGCCACGGATCACCCGCGCACGGCACCCCGGGTTGAACCAGGCCACACCATCGGACGGCGCACGCCGGTAACTGGCATGCCAGCAATCGGCCACCCATTCGCTCAGGTTGCCCGCCATGTCATGCAGGCCGAAGGCATTGGCCTGGAAGCTGGCCACCGGCGCCGGCCCCCACCAGCCATCACCGTAGCCGATGAAGGCGTTGTGCCAGTGCCGGCCGGAGGGCGACACATCCTTGCTGCCGGTGAAGTTGCCGCTGCCGGGAGGCGGTGTACCGGCATCTCCCCACGGGTAACGGCCACTGCTGCCCGCACGCAGTGCGTACTCGAACTCAGCCTCGCTCGGCAGCCGGTAGCTGCGTCCGGTCTGCTCGGACAGCCACGCTGCGTAGTTCTCGGCATCACGCACACTGACGTGCATCACCGGCGAGTTGCCCAGCGCGCGGCCGCCGTCGTAGTCCGAGCGCCAATCCACGCCACTGCGCCGGATGAAGTTGCCACTGCGCTCGTCATACACCACTGAATGACCACGGCGGGTGGCCCGGGGCCGCGCGTTGGTGGCCTTTACATAGCGCTCGAAGTCGCCGACGGTGACTTCGGTGATCGCCATCGCGAAGCCTCGGTCAAAGCGTACGTAATGCGAAGGTCGCTCCGAGTCGGCCGAGCCCGGCTCGGCGTCGCCGGCGCCCATCTGGAATCCGCCATGGGGCACCACCACCATCTGCGGGCCGCGCCCGCCATCGCGCATCGCATCACTGAACACCTGGCCCGGGCGGAAGCTGCCGTAGTGCGTGGCCAGGTCGATGCGCTCGCGCAGCTGGGCCACCGCTGCATCACCGGGCAGGCCGATGCGCAGCGCCTCGGCCAGCTTCTCCCGCGCCGGTTTCAGGCCCTGTGGCGTGGCCAGCTCGCGCAGGCCGTCGTCGCGCAGCCGCAGCAGCGTGTCCGAGCGGATCTGCTCGATGCGTTCGAACGCATCGGCAATGGTCGGCGACGAGTCACGGACCTTGCTCGCCTCGGCCAGCCAGCTGCCGGCGCTGGCGAAATCGCGGGCACGCGCGGCATCCTCGGCGCGGCGGATCAGGCCACTTTCGGCCGCCGCCAGCCCCTGCCTGGCCCGGCTGTTGTGTTCATCCAGTGCCAGCGCCTCGCGGAAGTTGCCGATCGCACCGTCCCCTTCCTCGCCGATCCGGTCCGAGCGCAGGTCCTCTTCGCCCGCGCGGTTGTAGGCCACCACGCGCTGGGCCCGTTCCACCCGCCCCTGCAGGGCGCGCACCTTTTCGTCATTGGGCGCCAGCGTCAGCAGCACCAGCGCCTGGCGGCTGGCCTCGGCCAGTGCCTCGCGCTGCTTCAGCGGACGCACCAGCAGCTGGTCGGCCTGCTGCTGCAGGCGCTGGCGTGCACGCTGCAGGCCCTGCCGCGCCTGGCGGTCATCCGGGTCTTCCTCCTGCACCGCCAGCCACAGCGGAATGGCTGCGTCGGCATCCTCGTAGAGCCGCCCCTGGGTGAACGCCTGCTCCGCCGCACGGCGCAGCTGGGCCAGGCTGCGCCCTTGCCGGTCCACGCGCGGCGGCGTCCACTGTTGAACATCCTCTGCGGCGTCCTCGCCGGCAATGGTCACGCTGCCCGGCCCCGGCGGCGGTGGCGTGTCGGTGACGCTCGCCTGGGCCGGGCGCGCATCGTCGCCGGCGGCCCGCTCAGCCGTCGTCGGCGGCGACGGCGTGCAGCCAGCCAGGGCCATGGCCAGGGCGGTGCACAGCACGGGCGACAACGAAAAACGCAAGCAGAGCCTCCTTCGGCACGGGCGCGGACCGACGTTAGGCTATTCTCCCCTGCCTGAGCAAACCCGAGTAGTAGGCCCCCGACCCGTGGCAACCTGGATCACCACCCCCGCCGAGCTGGACACGTACTTCCAGCAGCGCCCGGCCCGCATCGGCCTGGACACCGAATTCATCCGTGAACGCACCTTCTGGCCGCAGCTGGCGCTGGTACAGATGGCCGTCGGCCAGGACATCCTGCTGATCGACCCGCTGATTCCCGGCATGACCGACGCACTGGTGCCGTGGCTGGCCGATGAATCGATCACCAAGGTGATGCACAGTGCCAGCGAGGATCTGGTCGCGTTCAAGTGGGCCTGCGGCGTGCTGCCGCGCCCCCTGTTCGACACCCAGATCGGCGCCGCACTGGCCGGCATCGGCGGTGGCATGGGCTACCAGAAGCTGGTGGCGGAAATCACCGGTGTGACCCTGGCCAAGGGCGAGACCCGTTCGGACTGGATGCGCCGGCCGCTGTCCGAGTCGCAGCTGCAATATGCCGCCGACGATGTCGAGCACCTGTTCGCCCTGCATGACGCGATCGATGCCAGGCTGCAGGCGCTGGGGCGCCAGCAGTGGCTGCATGACGATGGCGAGCGCCTGCTGGCCAGTGTCGCCAATGATGAGGATCGCTGGCCGCATCTGGCGATGCGCTCGGCGCAGTTCCTCGATGCCGCCGCACAGCGTCGCCTGCTGCGCCTGCTGCGCTGGCGCGACGTGCAGGCGCGCAACAGCGACCGGCCGCGCAGCTGGATCCTGGACAACGAACTGGCCGCCACCCTCGCACGTACGCCGCCGGCCGATGCGGACGCGCTGGGCAAGCTGTTCGAGCAGTTCCCGAAAGCACCCCGCAAGCTCACCGGTGCCGTGTGGCAGGCCCTGCAGACAGCGTTGGCTGACGAGGCCGACGCACCGCTTGCGCTGCCAGCCAACGACAGCAACAAGCAGGCCCTGAAGAAGCTGCAGGATGCGGTCGCCGAACGCAGCCGCGATCTGGGCCTGCCCGATGGCGTGCTGGCTTCGCGAAAGCATCTGGAGAGTTATCTGGAACGCCGCCAGTGGCCCGCCGCGCTGGCCGGCTGGCGCCAGCAGGAACTGGAATCACGGCTGCAGGCGCTGTTGCCACCACGCTGATTTCGGCAGGCGTCGGGCACATCCGGCGCCTGCGCAGTGGAAATGAGCCCCTGCCACGCTTGCCGGCGTCGGCACGGGCCTGTCCAATAGCGGCCCCGCCATGTTGGATTGCATCAGATGACAAACGGAATTGCGAAGGACGGCCTCTCTGTGGAGGATCTGGCCTGGCGCGCCCAGGCGCGCAGCGCACTGCAGGCGCAGGACTATGCCGCGCTGGATGCTCTGCTGGCGCCCCACGAGCAGGTCTGGCTGGACGGCGTGCGACCCTTGCCCGGTATCCGCTGGCGCCTGCGCAACCTGCATGATGCAGAACTGAGCCTGGATGAGCGCCTGCAGCAGGCGCAGCAGTGGGTCGCCGCGGCCCCGCACAGCTACTACGCGCACCTGCGCCTGGGCGCCTGCTGGGAGTCCGCCGCAGGCGCGCTGCGCAGCGCCGACGTCGCCGCGCTGGTGGAGGACAGCCAGTGGCTGGCCGCACGCCTGGCCCGCGACCATGCGGTGCACGCCTACCTGCAGGCGATTCCGTTGTCACCCCGCCCGGCGCTGGCGCTGGATGGCATCAAGCGCATCACCAGCTACCTGCGTGAACCGAACTGGTTGCTTGCACTGCAGGCCGGCCAGCCGGCCGAATCCGATGAGCAGGTGCTGGCCGAGCGCTATCCGCAGGCGTGGCCGCAGGCAGTGCAGATGCTGTCGCGCTTCGGCGCGCCGCTGCAGACCCTGCCCAGCGCGCTGCCCGCGCTGCTGCAGGAGCGCGACCAGGACGATTTCGACGCACCGTTGGCGTACTGGATGCACCTGGTGCTGCAGCAACGTCCCAACGACCAGAGCACCCTGGAAGACACCCTGTACTACCTGTACCCGCGCTGGGGTGGCAGCCACGAGGCGATGGAGGACTTCATCGAAGGCAGCTGGTGCCGTGGCCTGGGACTGGCGCAGCGCAACGCGTTGCGCTGGTGCAAGGAACAGGACTGGCTGGGCGAGCTGCCGCACCGCGACGATGCCGATGCCGTGGCTGCGCACGAGCGTGCCTATGCGCAGATCCTCGACGGGCACCTGGAGCGCTTCGTACGTGCGGAGGTACTGATCCAGCGCGCCGCGCTCCGCTTCCACCTCGGCCGCATCGAGGAGATCGAAGACCAGGTGTACTGGGACGCCGGCTGCATGCAGGCGGTGCTGGAGGACCTTCAGCAGGCCTGGGCGCTGGATCGTGACATGGTGCTGCACGGCGGCTTCAGCGGCCTTGAGGCCTGCACCTGGTTCGCCCATGTCGACGGCGCCGAAGCCCTGTTCGCACAGGTGGTGGACTACGCCGCCCGCGAAGGCGATTCGGCGCTCGGCCTGCTCTGGGCCGCCACCGCCATCGAGCATGGACTGCTGGGCCAGGCCGCCGATCCGGCACGTGCGCAGCCCCTGCTGCAGCGCGCCCTGAAGATTGCGGCGGAACAGAAGACCTCCACGGTCACCTTTGCGTCCAACCTGTTCTGCGATGTCTCGCAGGATGCGGGCCTGTCGCTGCTGCAGCGCATGGCCGACGCTGGCGATGCCGGTGCGATGGCCGCGCTGTGCGACCTGTACAAGGGCCGGCTGGGCGGCCGCGAGCAGCCGGATTTCGTTGATGCGCAGAAGGCCCTGTACTGGCAGGAACGCGCGGTGGAAGGCGGTGACCTGATCGCCACCTACAACCTGGGCGTGCGCCTGGTTGCCGCCGGTGGCGCTGACAACGAAGCGCGTGCACGCGAGCTGTACCTGCGCTGCCTGCGCGAAGCCGAGGCCGGTGAACGCGTGTGGGGCCCGACCTGCCGCAACCTGGCCTGCCTGGCGTTCGATGGCCAGAACGACGCGCACAAGCGCGAAGCAGTCGAACGTGCCTTGATTCCGCTGTGGTGGCGTGGTGAGGACGACGACAAACTGTGGGCCGCCGGCTACCTGGCCGACGTCTACCACTTCGGCAACGGCGTGCCGGCCAACGCCTTCCTGGCCCTGACCTGGCTGCAGCGCGCCAGCGAGATCGATAGCGGGTACGTGGACGTGGTGCGCATGGGACCACTGATCAGCGGCGAAGGGCGCTGGTTCGGTGCCAGCCGTGCGCGTAAGCAGCAGGCGCAGGACCGCCAACAGGTGGACAGCGCCACCTGGGCCCTGACCTTCGGCCAGCGCAGCCAGGACAGCGACCTCACTGCCGTCTGAGGTAACAGGGAAGCGCGGCCCGGACTTCCGGGCCGCGCCCGCATCACACGTAGCCGCGCGACTTCAGCAGCGCCCAGCGTTCGGGCGCCAGTGCCCGTCGCAGGCCCGGCAACGGATCGACACTGCCGGTGTTGTCGGCCACCGCCACCACGAAATCATCGGTGGTCCGCAGCTGCCCCCGCTGTTCCGGCGCATCCAGCCAGGCGGCCACGTTCTTCAGCACCTGCATCGCCGACGCCGAACTCTGCCGCAGCGCCATGTACTGGGTGTGGCGGGTGCACGCTTGAACCAGCGCGGGCGCATCGAACCAGCGCTCGCACGGCCCGACCTGCGCTTGGCGGATCTCATCCGGTGCCCACAGGTAATAGGCCACCTCCTCATCCTGCGCCAGCACCTGCTCGCGGTAGGACTGCCGGCCCCAGACCAGGAACGGCGGCCAGGCCGCCGGCAGGTCTTCCTCGGTGAAGCACAGCAGCAGGCAGTACAGCGGCTCTTCCTGCGGGATGCGTGGCAAGGCATCGGCGAGTGCCTCCTGCAACAGCTGCTGCACCTCGGCGCTGACCGTCGCCAGCGTTTCTCCCTTCCTGGGCCGCAGATAGAGCAGCTGCGCGTCGCCCTTGCGGCGCTTCCTGCTGTCCAGATATTCCAGCGTCATCTGCTGCAACTGGCCGTCTTCGTCATAGTCATGCAGGCGCTGGCACCACCAGGTGCGTCGGCCCCCACCGCGGTTCTCGATCAGCACCCGCAGCAGGCGCTCGCCTTCCCACTCGTAGTGTTCGGTGAAGCCACGACCGTCGGTGGCCAGCTGCAGTTGCTGCAGGCGTCCACCGGGTTCGTGGAACTGCATGATCGAGCCGAGACTGCCGGAGTTGTGGAACGAGAACTGTTGTCGAACCTCCGGCAGATGCAGCCAGACCGACATGCTCCCATTGGGCTCGCACTCAAGGATGATCCGTCCTTGCGCATCGAACCCATGGTGGACATGCCGGGCGGGATCGGCCTTGGCATCGGTGATCCAGCGCGGCACCGGCCCGCCGTGCTCTTCGCGCATGAACGGCACCACGAAGGCCATCGAGTGGCTCGCCCAACGCCAGGACACCACCTGCTCCCGGCAGCGCGCCTGCAGCGCTGCACCGGCGCTGGATTCGGAATAGGTCTGGTACAGCGCGTCGAGCATGGTCGAGATCCTTTCAACACAGCGCAGGACCTTAGCATGGCGCACGAAGAACGGCGCTCCAGGAGCGCCGTTCTCGAAACGCGGACGACTGGCTTTACCAGTTCATGTTCAGCGAGACACCCACGGTGCGCGGCTCGTTGTAGACCGCGGCCATGTAGTTCTCGATCACACCCTTGAGGTTCTTCTCGTTGGTGATGTTGCGCGCGAACAGCGCCACTTCGTAGGCACCGTAGTTGCCCGAGTAGCCGATCTTCAGGCCGCCTTCGAAATCACCCTTGGAGTTGAATTCCTTGCTGTCGTACAGCACGAAGCTGGTGTAACCCTGCTTGTTCCAGTCGGTGGACACGAACATGGTGCCGGCATCGCTGACCGGGAAGTCGTAGCGGGCAGCCAGGTTGACGTTGTACTTCGGTGCGTTCGGCAGCGGATTGCCGTCGATCTGCGCGAAGGTGTTGGCACCGACCTTGATGGTCGGGTCATTGACCGTGCACACCACCTGGCCGTTGAGGCCGCAGACCTGCGCATACACGCGCTTGTCCTTGATCTCGCTGTGCAGCAGGCTGACACCGGCGCTCAGGGTCAGGTTCGGGATCGGGCGCAGTTCCATGTCGGCTTCAAAGCCGTAGGCCTTGGCCTTGTCGGCGTTGAACAGCACGCCGTTGCCGTCCGAATCGTTGCCGTTGAGCTGGATGTCGTTGACGGTGTAGGTGAACGCGGTGGCGTTCAGGCGCAGGCGGTTGTCCCACAGGCTGCTCTTCACGCCCGCTTCCCAGGACAGGATGGTCTCGGAATCGGCGGTGGTGAAGTCGGCATTGAACACCGCCGAACGGCCCTGGATGGTGGGGCCACGGAAGCCGCGCGCGACCTTCGCATAGACGCTCACGTCCGGGCTGATCTGATACATCGCGCTCAGATCCCAGCTCGGGGTGGTGTCGGACATCTTGACGTCGGTGCGGCCCTTGTAGGTGACCACGCCGGCAGCGGTATCGGCGGTCTTCAGCAGGCGGGTGTGCTTCTCGTCCTTGGTCTGGCGCAGGCCTGCGGTGACGGTGAACTTGTCGGTGAAGGCGTAGCTCAGCTGGCCGAAACCGGCCCACGAGGTGTTCTTGTTGCGCAGGCGCACCCAGTTGTTCGGGTTGCGGGCCGCGCCCTGCAGGAACCAGGCGCGCTGGTAGAAATCGGTGGTGTCGCTGCCATTGAAGTAGAACGCACCGGCCTGCCACTGCAGCGCGCTGTCGTCATGGCTGGCCAGGCGGAATTCCTGGGTCCACTGGTCCAGATCGCGGATGCGACCCATCGACTGGCCGTAGCCGTTGGGCACACCGTTGACCGGGAAGTTCACCGCAGCGCCGCCGTCGGTATCACCACGGCTGTAGCCGGAGGTGGTCTCGTAGGCAGTGATCGAGGTGAAGTCGATCGCGCCGAAGTCGTAGCGCGCCTTCACCGAGCCGCCGTAGGTCTTGTAGGCCTGCGGGTTGTTGTCGGCTTCGTCGTAGGCCACCTTGTCGCGCGCCACGTCGGTCTTGTTCGAGCCCTTGGTCAGCGCACTGCGCAGGAACAGGGTCGAGGTGCCTTCGTAATCGCGGGCATGGGCCGAGGCCAGGATCGAGAACTGGTCGCTCGGGGTCAGCAGCAGCTGTGCGCGCACGTTGCGGTCATCGAAGCCGCCCATGGCATTCTTCCTCGGGCTGACCGTGCCATCGGCGCTCGGGCCGGTGTAGGTGTTGTCGACGTAGTCATCGCGGTGCTGGTACAGCGCCGACACGCGGAACGAGGCGACGTCGTTGATCGGGCCGCCGAAACCGCCGTCGATCGACACGCTGTTGTAGGTCGCATAGCTGGCGCTGACGCGGCCGGTGTAGTCCTGGGTCGGCTTCAGCGTGTCGAACTTGACGATGCCGGCGGTGGTGTTGCGGCCGAACAGCGAGCCCTGCGGGCCGCGCAGCACTTCCACCTGGTCCACGTCATAGACCGGGTTGGACTTCAGCACCACGTGTTCCAGCACCACGTCATCCTGGATGATCGACACCGGCTGCGAGGCACCCAGGTAGAAGTCGATGTTGCCCAGGCCACGGATGTAGAAGCGCGGGAAGATGCGGCCGGTGGTGGTTTCCGCATACAGGCTCGGCACGCGGCCAGACAGCGCCAGCAGGGTGTCATCGCCACCGGCAGTGAAGTCGCGCATGCGCTCGCCCTGCACCACACCCACCGAGACCGGCACTTCCTGCAGGTTCTGCTCGCGGTGCTCGGCGGTCACGGTGATCGTGTCCAGCCCGGTGGGGGTCGGCGCGCTGTCCTGCGCGGCGGCACCGAAGCTGCCGACCAGAGCCAGGCCGGCACAGGCCAGGGCCAGCGGGTGGCGGCGGAAGGAAACGGAGGAAGACGACGTACCCGACAGGCGGCGGGAATCGGTATGGGAGGGCATGCAATGCTCTGAGGAGGCGTCCGTGCGGCCTGCGCGAGCCGGGCGGCAAAAAGGAGGAAAACTGCGCAAGCGGCCATTATCCCCCAAATTGTTACGATTTCGTTGCGCGACGCCCAGCGCGGGCGAAACAAGCGGTTTCGGCACAGTCAGCCAGCACCGCTTGGGGTCAGATCCGTTTTCCAACGGAAAACGGATCTGACCCCGTATCTCAGGCCAGTGGGCTCAGCGCCACATCCACCATCGCCAGCAGGCGTTCGCGGCTGATGCCATCGCGGGCCTGCACCGAGATGCCGTGCAACACCGTGGCGAAGTGATCGCCCAGCGCCTGCACCGCCGCGTCGTCGGCCAGCTCGCCCTCGGCCTGCGCCTGCTGCAGCCGCGCGATGATCGCCGCGGTGCGCTGGCGACGATGGCTGGCCAGCCAATCGCGCACACCTTCGCCATCGGGCGACACGCTGCTGGCCGAAGACACCACCAGGCAGCCGTGCGGACGCCCGCGCCGGGTGTAGGTGAGTACCGCCTCGCGCAGCATCGAACCGATCGCCTCACGCAGCGACGCCTGTTCCAGCGCGCGCGGTGCGAAGCCACCCTCGCCCTCTTCGTACAGCGCCACGGCCTCGCGGAACAGCTGCTCCTTGCTGCCGAACGCGGCATAGATGCGCGCCGAGGCGATGCCCAGCGTTTCCACCAGCGCCGACATCGAGGTGCCCTCATAGCCATGCTGCCAGAACAGCAGCATCGCCTTGCGCAACGCCTGGTCCCTGTCGAATTCGCGCGGTCGCCCTGCCATCTGTGCTGCCTGCTCCAGTGAGGCGCGCAGTGTAACGCGGGTGTTGACCGTCACGAGAGTCGCGCCTATTCTTTGTCGACCGACAAACAATTGGAGCAACACATGCAAACCCTCAAGGGCCCCAGCCTGCACCTGGCACAGTTCGCCGGCGACCAGGCTCCGTTCAACAGCCTCGCCGGCATCGCCGCCTGGGCCGCCGGCCACGGCTTCAAGGCGCTGCAGATTCCTGCGTGGGATGCGCGCCTGTTCGACCTGGCCACCGCCGCCGACAGCCAGGACTACTGCGACGACATCCGTGGCACCCTGGCCGAGCACGGCCTGCAGGTCAGCGAACTGACCACCCACATCCTCGGCCAGCTGGTGGCGGTGCATCCGGCCTACGATGAACTCTGCGATGGCTTCGCGCCGGAGGCGCTGCGCGGCAATCCGCAGGCCCGCAGCGAGTGGGCGCAGCAGCAACTGCACCTGGCCGCCCGCGCCTCGCGCCGACTCGGCCTGCAGGACATGGGCACTTTCTCCGGCTCGTTCGCCTGGCCGTACCTGTTCCCGTTCCCGCAGCGCCCGCCGGGCCTGATCGATGCCGCCTTCGATGAACTGGCCCGTCGCTGGCGGCCGATCCTCGATACCTGCGAGGACAACGGCGTCAACCTCTGCTACGAGATCCACCCCAGCGAAGACCTGCATGACGGCACCAGCTTCGAGCGCTTCTACGAGCGCGTCGGCCAGCACGAGCGCTGCCGCATCCTGTTCGATCCCAGCCACTTCGTGCTGCAGCAGCTGGATTACCTGCAGTACCTGGACATCTACCACCCGCTGATCCGCATGTTCCATGTCAAGGATGCGGAGTTCCGTCCCAGCGGCCGCCAGGGCATCTACGGCGGCTATGCCGACTGGACCGAACGCGCGGGCCGCTTCCGCTCGCTCGGCGATGGCCAGGTCGATTTCAAGTCGATCTTCTCCAAGCTGGCCCAGTACGACTACCAGGGCTGGGCGACGCTGGAATGGGAGTGCTGCCTGAAGGACCAGGAAGCCGGCGCGCGCGAAGGCGCTGCGTTCATCCGCGACCACATCATTCCGGTCACCGACAAGATCTTCGACGATTTCGCCGGTGCGCCGATCAGCACCGCACAGATGCAGCACATGCTCGGCATCGCCTGAGCCCCCACGGAGCATTCCCCATGACCACGTCCCTTACCGCTGGCGCTGCCGGCGACAACGCCCTGCGCCACCACTACCTGCGCATCGACGGCCAGCGCGTGCATTGCGTATCCGCCGGCCACGGTGAGCCGGTGCTGCTGATTCCCGGTTGGCCACAGACCTGGTACGCCTGGCGCCACGTACTCCACGCCCTGGCCGAGGCCGGCTTCGAAGCGATCGCGGTCGATCCGCCGGGCATCGGCGAGTCCGACCGCCCGGCCCATGGCTATGACACCGGCAGCGCCGCTGCGGTGCTGCACCAGACCATGCTGGCGCTGGGCCATGCGCGCTACCAGGTGGTTGGCCATGACATCGGCATGTGGATCGCCTATGCACTGGCCAGTGACCAGCCGCAGGCGGTGCGCCAGCTGGCCGTCACCGAGGCGGTGATTCCAGGCCTCGCACCGGAACCGGGCATCTTCGCCGCACCGGCCGACAACATCTTCCTCTGGCACTTCATGTTCAACCAGGTCGCCGACCTGCCCGAGGCACTGATCAGCGGCCGCGAGCGCGCCTACCTGGAATTCATGTTCGATCGCTGGTCGTACCGCCGCGATGCGGTGGCCGCCGACACCTATATCGCCGCCTACAGCCGCCCCGGCGCACTGCGCGCTGGCTTCGCCTGGTACCGCGCGATTCCGGAAACCATCCGCCAGAACAAGGAACGTGCGCAGCGCCGCCTGGCGATGCCGGTGCTGGCCATCGGTGCCGAGCACGCCACCGCCGATGCGCCGATGCTGACCCTGCAACCGCATGCCGACAACGTGCGCGGCAGCATCGTGCCCGGCTGCGGCCACTTCATCATGGAAGAAGCCCCGCAGGCGTTCCTGGAGCAGCTGCTGCCGTTCCTGCGGGAGGCGCGCCATGCAGCTTGAACCCGCGCTGCAGCAGTTCGTCGATGCCATCGCGGCCCATCCGCTGCCGGAGGACCTGCGCGAGCTGCGTGCGATCAGCGCAACGGCGCTGCCGCAGTTGCAGGGTGCGCCGCAGCGGGTGGCACAGGTGGTCGAGTACAGCGTGACGGCGCGCGACGGCCACGCGTTGGAAGTGCGCCTGTACACACCGGAGGGGCTGCCCGAAGGACCGGCACCGGCCCTGTTGTTCGCTCACGGCGGCGGCTGGTTCCAGTGCTCGCTGGCGGTCTACGACGGCCCGTGCCGGGCTTTGGCCAATGCCAGTGGCTGCGTGGTTGCCGCGGTCGGCTACCGGCTGGCGCCGGAGCACCCGTTCCCGGTACCGCTGCACGACGTTGCCGACGCCTGGTCGTGGCTTCAGGCCAACACCGAACGCCTTGGGCTGGACCCGCAGAGGTTGGCAATTGGCGGTGACAGTGCAGGCGGCAATCTGGCCGCCGCCTGCTGCCTGCTGCTGCGCGATCTCGGCCTGCCGCAGCCGCGCCACCAGCTGCTGCTGTACCCGGCACTGGATGCCGGCATGGGCAGCGACTCCTATCGCGAGTACGCCAGTGGCTACTACCTCAGCGCCGAGCTGATGCAGCGCTGCTGGCAGGCCTATCTCGGTGATCCGGCCGCACCGCCGGCATTGGCCTCGCCGGCCCATGCAACGGATCTGCACGGACTGGCGCCGGCCTCGGTACTCAGCTGCGAACACGACCCGCTGCGTGACGAGGCCGAACAGTACGCGCTGCGGCTGCAGGCGGCAGGAATCGACTGCACGCTGGAGCCGCTGCCCGGGATGGTCCACGCCTGCATCCATCTGCACACGGTCAGTGCCTCCACCGACGTGGCAGTCCAGCGCGCCGGCGCCCTGCTGCGCCAAGCCCTGTCCTGAACCGGTCCGGGACGGTGGCGGGCGCTGTGCAGCCGCCGTCCCGGACCGGCGCTTGGCAAGCCCGGCAGGCAGCGCTACACTGAAAGCCTGCCGTGGGGCCATAGCTCAGCTGGGAGAGCGCGTCGTTCGCAATGACGAGGTCAGGAGTTCGATCCTCCTTGGCTCCACCACTTTTAAGAAGAACCCGCAGATCCTCGCGATCTGCGGGTTTTTTCTTTTCCGGGTGCTGGCTCAGGCAGGCTCCTGGCCGCCATCCTTGCGTTGCGGGCTGCGCGAATGCGCATCGCGCACCTGTTGATCGCGCTGCCCCGGCCGCTGCCTGGCCACATCGTCCTGCTTTCTGTCCTGGCGGCTTTCCTCGCTGCCCTGCCGGATCTCGCCCTGGGATGGGGTGTTCTTCTTGTCGTTCATCGTTTCTGCTCGAAACCGCTCGGGCCTGCAGCGTGGCGCAGTACAGGTAACGCGGCGGTCGGGGTAATGCAGTCACGATGTGCACGCATGCACTCACCCGACTTGTCTACGTCATTGCGGCATGCACACAATCGGCATCCGACTTCCGCACAAGGATGCGCCATGTCCCGCTTGTTGCTGTTGACATTCCTGCTGCTTACCGCCGGCTGCGCCCATCGCATGGGCGACCGGCCATCTACCGCGGCCGGCTACATCGGCAACGACCAGGCAGTGCGCGCAGCGCAGGATGATCCCGCAAGCGGCATCTCAGGCACCTTCGCACTGGCGGTACAGGCGTACGGCACGGAGAACGGCCACATCTACCTGAACAGTGAGCGCGACTACCGGCATCCGCTCAACATCACCCTCGACATCAATGCTGCCCTGCGCCCGCAGCTGGAAGCGCATCTTGGCCTGGAGCTGGAACAGCTGCTGGGCCGGCACCTGCTGGTAAGCGGAACGGCGAAGCGGGTGCGCATCGCCTTCTTCGATTCGGCCGGCCGCCAGAGCAGGAAGTATTACTACCAGACCCACATCGCAGTGAACGATGTCGACCAGCTGCGGTTGGCTCCCTGAACCGGCCATCGGCTCTGCCGGACCCTGTATCCGCAGTAGCACTCAGGTCCGCGTGATCGACACCCCACCCTCCACCCGCATCGCGGTTCCGGTCACGAAGCTGCTTTCATCGCTGGCCAGGAACAGCGCCGCATTGGCGATCTCCTCAGGCTCGGCCATCCGCTTCAGTGCATGCAGCGAACGCACGAAATCACGCGCATCGCCAGTCGGCGCGGCCTGGCGCCCCATTTCGGTATCGGTGCCGCCGGGCAGCAGCACGTTGCTGCGCACGCCCCGCGCGCCATATTCGGCAGCGATCACCTGGCTCAGGCCGATCAACCCGGCCTTGCTCGACGCATAGGCCGCCATGCCCGGGAAGCCCACGGTGTGGCCGACGAAGGTGCCGACGAACACCAGTGAACCCCCGCCGCGCGCCAGCAATGCCGGCAACTGTGCGCGTGCAGCATGGAAGGCCGCATCGAGGTTGGTCGCCATCACCTCGCGCCACGCATCCACCGGGAACTCCGCCGCCGGCGCCGCCGGGCCGAGCATGCCGGCATTGTTGAGCGCGATGTCCAGGCCACCGAATGACTGATGGGCCAGCTCCACCAGCGCCGCAGCCGTGCCCGGATCAGCCACGTCGGCGGCATGCACCACCACCTCGCCACCGGCGGCGCGGATCTGTGCGGCCAGTTCGTGCAGCGGCTGTGGCCGCCGCGCGTTGACTACGAGCTTTGCCCCTTCGGCGGCAAAGCGCAGCGCGCTGGCACGGCCGATGCCGGCGCTGGCACCGGTGATGAGGGCGATCTTGTTGTTCAGGCGCATCGTCATTGTCCGGGTGATGAAGTGACCGCCACGATGCCGCGCTGCGGCCGCCGCGACACTCCGTTTCCGGGCCCTTTGCGCAGGTGCAGGAAACGGAGTTTTCCCGGGCGCGGGGCGTGCCAGAATCCGGCCATGGACAGCACTGCCTCTTCCCCCCTTGATGCCCGCATCGAACGCGTCTGCCGCCACCTGCAGGCCAGTCCTGAAGAACCCTCGCTGCAGGAACTGGCCGACCTCGCCGGCTGCAGCCCGACCCGGCTGCATCGCCTGTTCAAGCAGGCCACCGGGCTGACCCCGAAGCAGTACGCCGCCGCCCTGCGTGCCGACCGCCTGCGCACCGGACTGCAGCAGACAGAGCGCATCACCGATGCCTTCCACGATGCCGGTTTCGGTTCCAGCGGGCGCTTCTACGAGAACGCGCCGCGGCTGCTGGGCATGACCCCGAAGCAGTGGCGAGCCGGCGGCCAAGGTGAGGTCATCCACTTCGCCATCGCGGAAAGTTCGCTGGGCAGCGTGCTGGTGGCCAACAGCGCAACCGGTGTCGTCGCGATCCTGCTTGGCGATGATCCGGAAGTGCTGCTGCAGTCGCTGCAGCAACGCTTCCGCAAGGCCGAACTGATCGGTGCCGACAGCGGCTATGAGCAGCTGGTGGCACAGGTAGTAGGCCTGGTCGAAGATCCATCGCGGGGCGCCACCCTGCCGCTGGACATCCGCGGCACCGCCTTCCAGCAGCGGGTGTGGCAGGCCCTGCAGCAGATTCCACGCGGGCAGACCGCCTCGTATGCGGACATCGCCGAGCGTATCGGCGCCCCGCGCTCAAGCCGTGCGGTGGCACGGGCGTGTGCGAGCAATCCGCTGGCGGTTGCGGTGCCCTGCCATCGCGTGGTGCGCCGCGACGGCGACCTGTCCGGCTACGCCTGGGGCGTGGCCCGCAAGCGTGAACTGCTGCGCCGGGAAAAAGCCCCGACTGCCTGAAGTGGGTGCCGACCTTGGTCGGCACACCCAGCTCCCGGTAGGTGCCGACCTTGGTCGGCACAACGCCAAGCACTCAATCCAGCTTCACCACCAGCTTGCCGAAGTTGCGCCCCTTCAGCAGGCCGAAGAAGGCCTCCGGCGCATTCGCCAGCCCCTCCACCACGTCCTCGCGGTACTGGATGCGGCCCTCACGCAGCCACTGCGGCATCTCGCGTTCGAAGTCCGGCCACAGATGATTGAAGTCGTGCACGATGAAACCGCGCACGGTCAGGCGCTGGCGCAGGATCTGGCTGAACAACGCCGGCAAACGGTCCGGGCCAGGCTGTTCGACGCCACGGTCGTTGTAGGTGGCGATGGTGCCGCACACCGGAATGCGCGCGAAGTCGTTGAGCAATGGCAGCACCGCATCCAGTACATGGCCGCCCACATTCTCGAAGTAGACATCGATGCCGTTGGGCACGGCGCTGCGCAACTGTGAGGCGAAATCGTCCGCGCGATGATCCAGCGCCACGTCCACGCCCAGCGTCTGCAGATAGGCACGCTTGGCCTCGCCGCCGGCGATGGCGACCACGCGCGCGCCCTGCAGCTTGGCCAACTGGGCCACGGTCGCGCCGACCGGACCGCTTGCGGCAGCCACCACCAGCGTCTCGCCCGGCTGCAACCGGGCGATTTCATGCAGGCTGGAATAGGCGGTGAATCCCGGCATGCCGTACACGCCCAACGCCGTGCTCAGCGGCAGCCCGGCCGGATCCAGCCGCCGCCCCAGCGCGTTGGCCGGCAGCACCGCATGGGTCTGCCAACCACCCGCGGCCAGCACCAGATCTCCCACCGACACGTCATCGGCCTTCGACTGCAGCACCTCGGCCACGGTCTGGCCTTCCATCACCGCGCCCACCGCCACCGGCGCCGCATACGAAGGACCTTCGTCCATGCGACCACGCATGTAGGGATCCAGCGACAGGTAGCGGTTGCGCAGCAGCACCTCGCCATCGGCCAGCGGCGGCAACGGCGCCTGCTCCAGGCGGAAGTTGGCCGCCGTCGGCGCGCCCTGCGGACGCGAGGCCAGCACGATGCGGGAGGTGGTCGGGGAATCGGACATGGCGATCGGCTCTGCTGTTGCCAGCATCAGGAAAGGAACGCCGACACTACGCCGCCGCCTGCCCGGCCGGTGGCCGCGAAAACAGCGTTCCATGCCCCGCCCCGGCGGCGTCGGCGCGTATCCCTTGCCATTGCCGCTTTGCCCATCACCGTGGGTCGCTGATTTCCGCCGTCGGCGATGATCCGTGAATCGATATTCAGGCGCTCCTGCCCTGCCACGCGACGGAGGATCAAGCACTTGCGGGTGCGCAGACGGCAATGTGAAGAATTCTTGGCAAAACCCTTGCCGAAGACAACCGACCTCCGTAATATACGCCTCCTCGGCAGCGACCTCGCTGCAACGAAACATGTGGCCGAGTAGCTCAGTTGGTAGAGCAGGGGATTGAAAATCCCCGTGTCGGCGGTTCGATTCCGTCTTCGGCCACCACTTTCGAAGGCCTGCAGAAATGCGGGTCTTTTTTTTCCGGAAACCGCATTCACCGCGGTCGCCACACAATTTGGCCGAGTAGCTCAGTTGGTAGAGCAGGGGATTGAAAATCCCCGTGTCGGCGGTTCGATTCCGTCTTCGGCCACCATCTTCAAGGACCTGCAGAAATGCGGGTCTTTTTTTTTGCCCGCGCTTTGCCCTCCACGCATGGCAAGGGTGCACGCCACCGCTTGACGAAACATTTACACCGGCACCGGCTGCGGCACCTACGCTCCAGACTCCTGCCCGGAGTCCGCTGATGCACCTGCGCCCCACCCTGCTCGCCTGCCTGCTGCTGGCCACCTCGCCGGTGATCGCCGCCGAACCGGTGCGTGCGGTCGAGACCCTGGACATCGATCGCTACGCCGGCCAGTGGCATGAGATCGCACACCTGCCGGTGTCGTTCCAGAAGCGCTGCACGGGTGAGATCACCGCCAATTACGGATTGCGCCGCGATGGCCGCATCACCGTCACCAACGCCTGCCGCGCCGACGACGGCCAGCGCCTGGTGGCCGAGGGCGTGGCCCGCCCGGTCGCCGGGCATGCCGGCCAGTTGCAGGTGCGCTTCGCTCCGGACTGGTTGAGCTGGGTGCCACTGGTCTGGGCCGACTACTGGGTGCTGGCGCTGGACCCGGACTACCAATGGGCCCTGGTGGGCGAACCCGGCCGCCGATACCTGTGGATCCTCGCGCGCCTGCCCGAGATGGACCGCGCCCTGTTCGAGCAGTTGAAGGCCAAAGCCGAGGCAATGGGATACGACCTTGGCCCGCTGCGGGTCATGGCCCCGCTGCGTGACGCGCCGGCCGATTGAACCGCGCCACAACCGGCGCATCCGGCGTGCCTGATCCGGCGCCGCGCACGCCCGGCCGCCACCTTCACACGCTACCCTCTGCGACAGGTCGCCAGCGGCGATCCACACAACCATACGCCGTAGTATGCTTAACCCAACGCACCCCCTTCAGAGGACTTGCGCCCATGCTCCACCGTGTCCGTACCGCCTTGATCATCCTGTGCACCCTCGCCCTTGTTGCCTGCAACAACGGCATCGTCAAGCGTGTGTCCGAACCGGCGGCCAGCCTGCAGCAGCTCACCGTACGCGCCGACGGCAACTGGACGGTGGCGCTGCGCCTGCAGAACTACAGCTCCATGCCGATGACCTTCGATGACGTCTCGCTGGCGCTGACCGTTGGCGATGCAGCGGCCGGCACCCTGCAGGCCAGGCCGGCCATCTCCATCGGCGGCACCTCCGCCGACGTGATCACTGTCGAGCTGGTGCCCAGCTCGGCCGCACGCCTGGTGGTGGCCGACGCACTGGCCGGCAACCGCACCCTCGCCTATGGCCTGAAGGGTTCGGTGGCGGCCACGCCGCAGGAAAAGAAGCAGCGCAGCTTCGATATCAGCAGCCGCAGCACGCTCAACCAGGCGCCAGGCCTGCCCGGCGTGCTGCGCTGATTCCGCTTACCGATTTCCGCTGCGGCGCCACGCGCCGCTCCCCCTGTCCCTGATCAATTCGAGACGTACCGATGAGCAGCTACACCGCCCCGCTTTCCGATCTCCGTTTCGCCCTGCACGACGTGCTCAAGGTCGAACCCCTGTTCGCCCGCCTGGGCTTCACCGACGCCACCGCCGACGTGGTCGATGCCGTACTGGAAGAAGCCGGCCGCTTCAGCGCCACCGTACTGGCCCCGCTCAACAGCGTTGGCGATGAGATCGGCTGCGTGCTCGACCAGGCCAGCGGTGAAGTGACCACCCCGCCCGGCTTCAAGCAGGCCTACGACCAGTTCGTCGACGGCGGCTGGACCGGCCTGACCGCTTCGCCGGAACTGGGCGGCCAAGGCCTGCCGCATACCCTGGGCGTGCCGCTCAACGAAATGATCAACGCCGCCAACCTGGCCTGGGGCAACTTCCCGCTGCTCTCGCACGGCGCCATCGAAGCGCTGAAGCAGCACGGCGAGGCCTGGCAGCACGAGGCGTTCCTGAAGCCGCTGATCGAAGGCCGCTGGACCGGCACCATGTGCCTGACCGAGCCGCACTGCGGCACCGACCTGGGCCTGCTCAAGACCAAGGCCGAACCGAACGCCGATGGCAGCTATTCGATCACCGGCACCAAGATCTTCATCACCGCCGGCGAGCACGACCTGACCGGCAACATCGTGCACCTGGTGCTGGCCAAGCTGCCCGACGCGCCGCCGGGCGCCAAGGGCATCTCGCTGTTCGTCACCCCCAAGTTCAAGGTCGACCGCGACGGCAACGTCGGCGAGCGCAATGCGCTCCGCTGCGGCTCGATCGAGCACAAGATGGGCATCAAGGGCTCGGTCACCTGCGTGATGAACTTCGACGGTGCGCAGGGTTATCTGGTCGGCCAGCCGCACAAGGGCCTGCAGGCGATGTTCACCATGATGAACACCGCACGCCTCGGCGTTGGCCTGCAGGGCATCGGCCTGTCCGAGCGCGCCTACCAGAACGCGCTGAAGTACAGCCGTGAGCGCCTGCAGTCGCGCGCCCTGAGCGGCGCCAAGTTCCCGGACAAGCCGGCCGACCCGATCCTGGTCCACCCGGATGTGCGGCGCATGCTGCTGACGGTGAAGTCGCTGGTCGAGGGCAGCCGCCTGTTGGCCCTGCACGCGGCCACCCTGATCGACGTCGCCCACCACGCCGAGGACGCCGCCGAGCGCGAACGCGCCGATACGCTGGTGAGCTTCCTGACCCCGATCTCCAAGGCCTGCCAGACCGAATGGGGCATCGAGAACACCTACAACGCCCTGCAATGCTTCGGTGGCCACGGCTACATCCGCGAGCACGGCATGGAACAGCTGGCGCGCGATGCCCGCATCACCACCCTGTATGAAGGCACCACCGGCATCCAGGCACTGGACCTGATCGGCCGCAAGACCGCCTCCAGCCAGGGCGCCGGCCTGAAGCTGATGCTGGCCGAGATCGAAGCCTTCGCCAAGGAACACGAAGGCAACGAAGCGCTGGCCGAGTTCATCGGCCCGCTGCGCGCCAAGGCCGCCGAATGGGGCAAGCTGACCCTGGACGTGCTGCAGCGCGCGGCCGCCAACCCGGACGAACTGGGTGCGGCCAGCTACGACTACCTGTTCTATTCGGGGTACGTGGTGCTGGCCTACTGGTGGGCCCGCAGCGTGGCCGCCGCCGATGCCAGCGCGCACGGCGCCGCCTTCGCCCAGGGCAAGCGCGAGACCGCACGCTTCTACTTCGCCCGCGTGTTGCCGCGCACGCTCAGCCACGCCGCCGCCATCCAGGCCGGCGCGGCCCCGCTGATGGCGATGGACGACGAGCGTTTCGGCGCCTGAGCCGGGCTGCCGCCCGGCACCCGCGGTAGTGCCGGCCGCTGGCCGGCAACCTCAATAGCAACAGCGGCATCCCGGTGGATGGCGTGGCGGTGTGGGCTGGCAGGACACGCCGTAAACCCCGCTCCGCGGTCCGGCCCAGCCGCTAGCGGCGGGGCGTTCGGGCGCTCGCGAAGCAGTGCTTCGCAAGCAAAGCGCCCTCACCCATCGGGGCTCGATGGCGCCTTGCTCGTGTGCGCTGTCCTGCGCACACGGCAAGACCGGGGTTGGGGCGTCCTGCCCAACCCGCCCGAGGCATGCCTCGGGCCCATGGCGCCAACGGTCCTGCCAACCCACACCGCCACGCCTCTGACAGTTCCCCGCGATCTGCGGTAGATCCACGCCATGCGTGGATGGAAACCCCTGAAATCCATCTGGAGAAGAGCCCCCTTTTGTTAAAGGGGGCGCGCCAACGGCGCGGGGATTAGGAAGAATGCGCGGACCTGAATTGTTGCGTTCTGGGTGTCGCCCAGGTGGCGATACCCAAAACGCAACAATTCAGGTATAAGCTGTTCTCCCGATGGAGACAGACACTACACGCTTGGGTCTGATCGAAGCCGGAGCTCCGTTTTCTGCTCCGGGCGCCGAAGCATCGCCCAACGCCACGACGCTGCATCGACCCGGTTCCGTCCGGCTGCTCTCGCTGGATGCCCACGGACGCGTACTGGACTGGATCACCTGGCAGGACGCCGCCTGCCTCTACGCCCGCGAAGCGGTGGCCTGGACGCTCGGCGATCCCTGTCTGCACATCCACGGCGGCACCAACCGCTTCAGCGGCCTGCAGAGCGGGCTGGACCTGCACCCGATCATCGCCGCGCGCGGCCACGCCCGCTCCCGCGCGATCGACCCCACGCCGAACCTGACCAATCCGGCCCTGTTCGCCCGCGACGCCCATCTGTGCATGTACTGCGGCCAGCAGTTCAACCGCCCCACGCTCACCCGCGATCATGTCATGCCGCTGTCCAAGGGCGGCCTGGATTGCTGGGAAAACGTGGTCACCGCCTGCTTCCACTGCAATTCGCGCAAGAGCGACCGCACCCCGCAGCAGGCCGGCATGCCGCTGCTGGCGGTGCCTTACCGGCCCAGCTGGATCGAGCATCTGATCCTGTCCAATCGCAACATCCTGGCCGACCAGATGGCCTTCCTGAAGGCGCAATTGCCGAAGCGCTCGAAACTGAGCACCTGAATCGCCGGAAATGCAACCCTCACCGTCCTGTCACGGGCGGCGGCGTTTGCTTGCCCCACCCCCGTTTGAGGGCGAAAATGGGCGTTCAGAACAAGTGCGAACATGATGATCGACTCTGCCCGCTATCCCCGCCTCGCGCGCATCCAGACCCCGGATGACCTGCGCACGTTCGACGAATCCGAAATGAGGGCGGTCGCTGACGAACTGCGTGCCTACCTCATCGAATCGGTGGGCAAGAGCGGCGGCCATTTCGCCGCCGGCCTGGGCGTGATCGAACTCACCGTGGCCCTGCACTACCTGTACCAGACCCCGCACGACCAGCTGGTCTGGGACGTCGGTCACCAGACCTACCCGCACAAGATCCTTACGGGTCGCCGCGACGAGATCCACACCGTCAAGCAGAAGGACGGCGTGGCGCCGTTCCCCAAGCGCGAGGAAAGCGAGTACGACACCTTTGGCGTCGGCCACTCTTCGACCTCGATCTCGGCCGCGCTCGGCATGGCCATTGCCCGCCAGTCCGAAGGCGACGACCGCAAGGTGGTGGCGGTGATCGGAGACGGCGCGATGACCGCCGGCATGGCCTTCGAAGCGCTGATGCACGCCGGCGGCATGGATCCGGAGCCGAACCTGCTGGTGATCCTCAACGACAACAACATGTCGATCTCCGAGGCGGTCGGCGGGCTGACCAAGATGCTCGGCCGCGCCACCGGCAGCCGCACGCTCAACGCGCTGCGCGAAGGCGGCAAGAAGATCCTCGGCGACAAGAAGAACAACCCCGCGCGCTTCGTCAAGCGCTGGGAAGAACACTGGAAGGGCATGTTCGTGCCGTCCACGATGTTCGAGGAAATGGGCTTCCATTACACCGGCCCGATCGACGGCCACGACATGCCCGCCCTGCTGTCCACGCTGAAGACGCTGCGCGCCTCCAAGGGGCCCAAGCTGCTGCACGTGATGACCACCAAGGGCAAGGGCTACGAGCCGGCCGAGGGCGACCAGATCGGTTACCACGCCGTCGGCCCGTTCGACCCGGACAAGGGCCTGGTGGCCAAGGCCGGCGCCAAGAAGCCGACCTACACCGATGTATTCAGTGACTGGCTGTGCGATGCCGCTGCGGCCGAGCCGCGCCTGTACGGCATCACCCCGGCGATGCGCGAGGGCTCCGGCCTGGTGCGTTTCAGCAAGGAGTACCCGCAGCGCTATTTCGACGTGGCGATCGCCGAGCAGCATGCGGTCACCCTCGCCGCCGGCATGGCGACCCAGGGCGGCAAGCCGGTGGTGGCGATCTACTCCACCTTCCTGCAGCGCGCCTACGACCAGCTGGTGCACGACGTGGCGATCCAGGATCTGGACGTGCTGTTCGCGATCGACCGCGCCGGCGTGGTTGGCCCGGACGGTGCGACCCATGCCGGCAACCTGGACCTGAGCTTCCTGCGCTGCGTGCCGAACCTGGTGGTGATGGCGCCGTCCAACGAAGCCGAATGCCGGCAGATGCTCAGCACCGGCCTGCAGCACCCGGGCCCGGCGGCAGTGCGCTACCCGCGCGGCAGTGGCACCGGCGTGGATGCCGGCAGCGACCTGTCCACCCTGCCGATCGGCAAGGGCGAGCTGCGCCTGCAGGGCAGCCGTATCGCCCTGCTCGCCTTTGGCAGCACCGTGGCCGCCGCCGAACAGGTCGGCCGCGAGCTGGGCCTGAGCGTGGTCAACATGCGTTTCATCAAGCCACTGGACCGCGAACTGGTGCTGGCCATGGCGGCCCAGCACGAGGGCCTGGTGACGATCGAGGACAACGTGGTCGCCGGTGGCGCCGGTTCCGGCGTCGGCGAACTGCTCAATGCTGAAGGCGTGCTGCGCCCGATCCTGCATCTGGGCCTGCCCGACAGCTACCAGCACCATGCCAGCCGCGAAGACCTGCTGGCCGAAGCCGGCATCGATGCCGCGGGCATCCGCGCGGCGGTGCTCAAGCGCTGGCCGCAGCTGGCCTCGGGTACGCCGCCGCTCAGCGCGGCAAGCTGATGGAAGCAGCCACGCCCGGCGTGGCTCTACGGGCATCCCGGTACATCCACGCCACGCGTGGATGGCGGCGTCAACCGTAACTGACCGCTTCCACGTACGCGCCGCTGGCCTCCACGCGCACTGCGGCGCGCTGCCCGGTGTCGACAAAATGCAGGCGCGCCAGGGTCTCGGCGAAATCATAGGCGCGGGCGCCGTCGCGGAATTCGATCGGCTCCGGCCGGTCCGGATGCAGCACGCGCCACTGGCGCTGTTCGCATTGCAGGCGGATCAACATGCAGCTCACTCCTTGAGGCAGCGTATCGACGGCGACGGGTTGACCGGGCCGGCTGCGCGCGCGGCACCGTAAGCAATCAGGGCGCACACCGGCACCCTGGCTGCAGACGATACGGCGTTCAAAATGAGATCTGTATCAGATTTCTCTGATTTTGCCGCAGCAGTTCCAGAAGACTCAGTTCACCTGGAACTGGGCCCGGCAGCCATCGCTGACCCAGATGCCGCGACGGTCCCAACCCCAGGTCTGGCCTTCAATGCAGGCACTGCGTGAATCCTGGCGGATCAGGCGGACGCCACGGCGGATGCGCGCGTCGCAGTACTCCTGGCGATGGCCATTGGAATGGCAGGCGATCACCTCCCCGCCGCCGCCCCAACCGTTGCCGTTGCCGTTGCCCCAACCGCCGCCACGGCGATACTCACCCACAAACTCGGCGCGGCAGCCCTGGGTCACCCACACCCCGTTGCGCGACTGCCCCCAGGTTTCACCTTCCACGCACGGCGAACCGGACAACTGGCGGATCAAGCGTGCCCGGCCCTGCAGGCGGCACTCGTTGCTGCGGTTCTTGATCGACTCGCAACGAACAATGCCACCGCCATCGCGGCTGCCATAGCGATCGTCGTCATAGCCATAACCGTAGCTCTGCGCCTGCGCGCCGCCCGCAGCCGCGAGCATCGGCAGCAATGCGCAGGCCAGGGTGCGCCAGGTGAGTGCGTTGCCCATCGAGATCTCCAGATGAATACGATGGCGCAAGCATCCGGGATTCGCGTCGCGGCGCACAGAGGGGCAGGAAGCTGCGGTTCTTTCCCCATTCAAACACCACAACCGTGGCTGACTGGGCCACGGCCGGCGTGTCAGTCCCCGATGTGCAGGGCGTCCACGGCGTTGCCGAGCGCCTCCACCCGTACCGTGCTGGGCTGGCCGGTGCGCCGGTGATGTTCCAGGGCCAGCGCGGCGGCGGCGTCGAACGCGTCGGCGCCGTGCGCATAGCCAATGGCGTCGTGCGCCTGGGGATGCAGTACGGACCAGTGCCGTGCCTTGCATTGGACAGTAATCACCATGTTCCGGCTCCTTCGCGACAGGGATGCAGTGGCAGGCACAAGGGCGTCCCTGCCGATACCCCGTCAGGCTAGCGAGCACGTCGGGAAGGGCCTATAGGATTTGTACGAAAACGCCTTCATTGCGGGTCGGTGCCTACATTCCTCACATCCCTGAGTCTGTTTAGCCCGTTCATTTCGTGATCCTTGTCACGGAGTCAGCCTGGCTTCACACTATCGTCACTAACAGGGGCCCCTTCCACATGCGCACCTTCTTCTCGCAGCAGCGTTCGACGTTGCTGAAGTTCTATTTCGTGGCCAGCTACGTGGTGCTGATCGAAGAACTGATCCGCGCCACGGTGTTCTAGGCGCTTGCCCGGTTCCGGGCAGCAGCGCAGACTGCTGCTTTGGACACGGACTCCCCCATGAAAGCGCTCCTCCTGATGCCCGCAGTGCTGCTGTTGGCCGCCTGCGCCAGCTCGGACAGGCCGGCGGCCACCACCGATACCGGTACCGCCCGCCCGGCGCCCGGCAGTGACCGCGATGCACATGGCTGCATCGGCTCGGCCGGATACCAGTGGTGCCAGCACAGCCAGCGCTGCGAGCGTCCCTGGGAACTGGCGCAGGCCCAGGGCCTGGCCAATTCCGCCGAGGCGATCGACGCCTATTGCGCCAAGCCGGCCAGCCCGCCGCAGACCTGAGACCGACCACGCATGGCTGAACTGAGTCCGCTGCCCGCGCTTGCGCGCGGCCGCTACCGCCACTTCAAGGGCGGCGAATATGAAGTCATCGATCTGGTGCGCAGCAGCGAGACACTGCAACCGATGGTGCTCTATCGGGCCCTGTACGGCGAAGGCGGCCTATGGGTGCGCCCCTACTCGATGTTCGTCGAGCAGGTGCCCGGCCAGCACGGCCCGCAGCCCCGCTTCGCCCGCATCGACGACTGAGCCCCGCGCTGACCGAGACTGGCAACGGTAGCCAGGCGCTGCTGCGCTACAATCGTACCGTCCAGTCGGTTTCTTCCTGTATGCCCCCATCCGCGTCCCCGCCCCCTCCCCGTTCGCGGCGCAAGGCGCCTGAGAGCGTGCGCCAGTCGCTGTTGCACGCCACCGTTGCGATGATCGGCCAGCATGGCCTGGCCGCCCTGACCGTACAGGACGTCGCGCGCGCGGCCGGGGTCAGCAAGGGCGCGCTGTTCCACCACTTCAGCAGCAAGCAGGCCCTGGTCGATGAGGCCATTGACGGGCTCATCGGCGAATTCGAGGCACGCGTGCGGGCCCTGCTGCCGGCAGGATCGTCGGGCTACGGCCGCTTCAGCCGCGCCTATGTCCAGGCCAACTTCGAACACCTGCTGCAGCAGGAACAGGACAACGATATCGGCCTCACCCTGGGCAACCTGCTCGAACCGGCCCTGCTGGTGCGCTGGCGCGACTGGAAGCGGGCCATGCTGGTCGAATTCCCCGACGAAGCCGATGACCCCCGGCTGTACGCTGCGCGCTGCGTCGCCGATGGCTATTGGGCCACCGCCTATGGGCGTCCACTGGACGCGCAGGAACACGCCAATGCGCTGGCGATGGCCGAGCAGGCGCTGAAGCTGTGTGATCCGTTGTAGCCCGGAGCCCGTGATGAATCCCTACCTGTACCTCGCCGCCGCCATCGTCCTGGAAGTGATTGCCACATCGCTGCTGAAGGCGTCTGAAGGCATGAGCCGGCTGTGGCCGACGCTGGGCGCACTGGTCGGCTATGGCCTGTGCTTCTACCTGTTGTCGGTGACCATGAAGTCCATCCCGACCGGCGTCGCCTATGCGATCTGGTCCGGCGTGGGCATCGTCCTGATCTCGCTGATCGGGCTGCTGGTCTTCAAGCAGCGCCTGGATGCGCCCGCCCTGATCGGCATCGGCCTGATCTGCGCCGGGGTGCTGGTGATCAATCTGTTCTCACGCAGCAGCGCACACTGAGCGCGCTGCTGCGTGAACCACGCTAGCTGACTTTCTTCGCCACGCTCATGCCCAGCAGGAACAGCACCACGGCGATGATGATGCCGGCCCAGAACAGGAACTTGGCAATGCCCACGGCCGCGCCGGCAATGCCGCCAAAGCCCAGCACGCCGGCGATGACACCGATGATGGCGAAGATGATGGCCCACTTGATCATGTCGATCCTTTCCCCGCAGGGAATGCAAACGGTGAGATCAGGCTAGGCTGACGCCGATGCGGCACCCGTGAACGGGCCGCGTGTGCGATGTGAATCAGCGCGGCCGGAAGCGCAGCAGGGCTACGGCAAACGCCAGGAACACGCTGCCTACCAGCCGTTCGAACCAGCGCCGCGCGAACGGCCGGGCCAGCCAGCGGCGCAGGCCATGTCCGCCGGCTGCGTACATCACGTACCAGAACAGTTCGCAGGCCGCGAAGGTCGCCACCAGCACGCTGTACTGCACAGCCTGGCTGCGCGAGGGGTCGACGAACTGCGGCAGGAACGCGGTGGCGAACAACAGCAGCTTGGGATTGCTCAGGCCGACCCACAGCCCGCCGCGCAGGACGGTCCACGCCCCATGTACCGGCGCCAGCGCCGGCGCCTCGTCGCTGGCCACCGGCGGCGCTGGCCGGAAACTGTCGTGCCAGGCCTTGATGCCCAGCCACGCCAGGTAGGCCACGCCCAGATAGCGCAGCACCTCGAACAGCATCGGCGAGGAGTGCAGCAGCGCGCTCAATCCCGCCGCGGAGGCCGCCAGCACCAGCAGCATCGCCAGCAGGCAGCCGGCCATGGCCGGAACGCTGCCGCGGAAACCCAGCCCGACACTGCGCCCGAGGATGTGCAGCATGTTCGGCCCGGGCGTGCCGCACAGGACGAAAACCGTGGCCAGGAACCACCACCAGGTATGCAGCGCCATGTCCGGCATCCACCTCGGAAGAGCGCACCAGCATAGAGCCCGCGGCCGCATTGCGGCACACACAGCGGCGCACCGATACGATGGTTACAGATGCTCGATGACCGCATGGACAGCGCCATCTGTGCTGCAATGGCCTGCCCTGGCATGGAGCAGTGCATGAAGACCCTGGGCCTGATCGGCGGCATGAGCTGGGAGAGCTCGGCGCAGTACTACCGGCTCATCAACGAGGCGGTGCGCGATCGCCTCGGCGGCGCGCATTCGGCGCAGCTGCTGCTGTGGTCGGTGGACTTCGCCGGCATCAAGCAGCTGCAGCACGAGGGCGACTGGGATGCCCTGGGCACCCATATGGTGGACGCCGCGCAGCGGCTGCAGGCCGGCGGCGCCGAACTGCTGCTGATCTGCACCAACACCATGCACGCACTGGCCGATCGCATCGAGTCGGCGTGCCCGTTGCCGCTGCTGCATATCGCCGACCCGACCGCAACGGCGATCATCAAGGCGGGCGCGCGCAGGGTCGGCCTGCTCGGCACCGCCTTCACCATGGAACAGGACTTCTACCGCGGCAGGCTGGAACAACGCTTCGGGCTGGAGGTGCTGGTCCCGGACGCGGCCGACAGGCGCTGCGTGCACGACATCATCTACCAGGAGCTGATCCTCGGCGTGGTCAGCGAGGCATCGCGGCGGCGCTACGCCGAGGTCATCGCGCGGCTGACCGCGCGCGGGGCCGAAGCGATCATCCTCGGCTGCACCGAGATCATGCTGCTGGTGCGCCCCGAAGACAGCGCGGTGCCCCTGTTCGACACCACCACCCTGCACGCGATCGCAGCGGTGGACGCGGCGCTGGGGTGATCCGGACCGGCGTCAGCCCTCGCCCTGCACTTCCAGCGCGGTGATCAGCCAATCGACCACCGCCTGCGAATCACACAGGAAGAAGATGGCGTCGCCCGAACGTGCCTCGGTCAGCAGGCGATAGACGGTGATCGCCACCGCCGACTGGTTGGCGATGAACACTTCCGGGCTGCGCGGCCCTTCGCTGTGCCCTGCTACTGCCTGCAGCGCCTTGCGCGCGGCCACCGTGGTGGCCGGGTCCGCGCTGCGGGTCAGTTCCGGCCCGCGCAGGCCCCAGGCAACAAACACATGCTTGCCCTTGAACGTGGTGTCCAGGACCTGCACCGGCCCAGCATCGGTGCTCGCCGAACGATGAATGACGGTACTGCTGATCAACGCAACCCCCTGTGGTCGTCGTGGTCCGCGCATCGTCTCCCGCAGGCCGCGCGCACGCCAGTGACGACAGCCACAGGCTGCGCCGCCAGGCGTGGCAGACATGTAAGAAGGTGTAAGCCGATGCGATCGGATGTGCAGCGATGATACGGGATGTAAGCCTCTGCATGGGCCCGTGCGCACTACTAAATCCCGCATGAGCCCTCGCTGCAACGATCCGTTCCGGCGGCCCCGGCCTGGTCCATTCTTGCGGCCCGTTCCCCTGCCGAGACTGCTCATGACCCATCGCCTGCTGCTGCCGATCGCCCTCTCCACCCTGACCCTGCTGCTGGCCGCCACCCCGGTGGCAGCCCGGGATTACGACAGCGATCACATTTCGCCGTTGCGCTGCGAATCGCAGTTCAACAAGCCCCAGCAGTGCCCCATCGAAGGCCGCATGCGCCTGGCCAGGCAGCTGTCGGTCACCCGTTGCGTGGAGGACCAGAACTGGGGGCAGAGCCGCCGCATGCTCTGGGTCGACGACGGCTGTCGTGCCGAGTTCGTGGCCGACGGACGCGGACGTTGGCCGGGCCACGGCCGGGACCGCGACGATGACGGCGAACGCCTGGTCTGCGAGTCATACGAACAAAAGGACAAGGAATGCCGCATCCGCGTGCGTCACGAGGTACGCCTGGTCAAGCAGAAGTCGGTGACGCCCTGCATCGAGGACCGCAACTGGGGCTGGGACCGCCGCGGGGTGTGGGTCAGCGACGGCTGCCGCGCCGAATTCCGGGTGTACTGAGCGGCGGCCACGTGTTGGCCGCGGCGGATGGGCGAACGCGGCCGGCGCACTCGATAGACTGGGCCCGACCCGCCCAGGAGCCGACGATGCCGCCACCCGATGCCTCCCCGACGATGCTGCGTCTGCGCGACGCGGTGCCGCGCGATCTGCCCGCACTGGTCGCGCTCGACAGCGTCGCGGCCGGCGATCCGCAACGCGCGCGGCAGATTGCCGGCTGGCTGGCGAGCGCCGCCGTGTACGTGGCGGAACGGGACGATGTGGTGGCCGGCTATCTGGTCATCCACCGCCACTTCTTCGGCGAAGCCTTCATCGAGATGCTGATGGTGGCGCACGCGCAGCGCCGCCGGGGCATCGGGGCCGCCCTGCTGCGCCACGCAAGCGCACTGCAGGGACAGCGCAAGCTGTTTACTTCAACCAATGCCTCCAACACCGGCATGCAACGCCTGCTCAACGCCTCCGGCTTCATCGGCAGCGGCATCGTGCACGGTCTGGACGAAGGCGATCCGGAACTGATCTACCGCTTTGCCGGCAGCTGATCCAGACAGGCGGTCACCCTGGCGTCCAGCAGATCCATCAACTCCGGATCCATGCAGCGGTAGTCATCGGGGATATCGAGGCAATGCAGGCGCTTGTGCTCCAGCAGGCGCGCGTAGGTGGCCTGCAGGCGATGCTGGTGCTTGGCCTCCATCACGAAGATGACATCGGCCCAGCGGATGTCCGCCGGGCCGATGGGGCGTCGTGCATGTGGGCTGGTGCCGGCCGACAGCGCGGTGAATCCGGGCCGCCGTTGCCACATGGCTTCGGCGGTCGGGCTGCGCAACTGGTTGCGGCTGCAGACGAACAGCAGCTTGATCATTCCTGTTCCTGCAGTTGGCGGGCGCTGAGGACCGGATAGACGAAGCCCAGCTGGCGTGCGCGCGCGAGTTTGGCACCGCGCGTGTACAGCAGCTTCCAGTTCTTTTCGGGCTTGTAGCTGTACGCCGTCGTGGCGCGGTCGCCACCGCGGTTGCAGGCCTGGCTGCGACGCCAGGCACGGTTTCTTGCAGATTCCATTGTGTGTTCTCGTGAGTACCGGGTTCAGCAGCCGCGGTAGTACGAGTGGCGCGCAGCATACACCGCGCGCACAAAAAAGCCCACGCATCGCTGCGCAGGCTCTTTGATTCATCACAGTGGTCGGGACGGCCGGATTCGAACCGACGACCCTCTGCCCCCCAGGCAGATGCGCTACCAGGCTGCGCTACGCCCCGACTGATGCTGCGATGTGCCCGCCAGTGCGGCGGGCCGTGAAGTATAGCGGATTACGATGGAAATGGGATCAGCGACGCAACAACTGCAGCACTTCTTCCAGCTCCATGCGCACCTGCTTGATGATCTGGTTGCTCAGCGCCGATTCCTCGCGGGCATCGGGACCGTCCAGACGCAGGCGTGCACCACCGATGGTGTAGCCCTGTTCGTACAGCAGGCTGCGGATCTGCCGCACCATCAGCACGTCGTGGCGCTGGTAGTAGCGACGGTTGCCTCGGCGCTTGGCCGGCTCAAGGCTGGGGAACTCGGTTTCCCAGTAGCGCAGGACGTGCGGCTTGACGTCGCACAGCTCGCTGACCTCACCGATGGTGAAGTAGCGCTTGGCCGGTATCGGCGGTAGTTCGCGGTTACTGCCCGGATCCAGCATAAGCTTCCACCCGCTCCTTGAGCTTCTGGCCCGGACGGAAGGTCACCACCGTACGGGCGGAAATCGGAATTTCCTCGCCGGTCTTGGGGTTGCGACCCGGGCGCTGGTTCTTGCGCCGCAGATCGAAATTACCGAAGCCCGACAGCTTCACCTGACGTCCCTGTTCCAATGCTTCACGCAGCACATCGAAAAACGCGTCGACGAATTCCTTGGCTTCCCGCTTGTTCAGACCGACTTCGTCGAACAGCTTTTCCGCCATCTCCGCCTTGGTCAATGCCATTGCCTGCTACCCCCGAGTGCTGCCCGCTCAGCCGCGGATCCGGGCGTGGTGTTCACGCTCGATGGCAGTGACCGCCTCGGCCACCACCGCATCCACGTCGCGGTCCGTCAGAGTGCGCGACTTGTCCTGCAAAATCAAGCCCATAGCGAGACTCTTGAATCCCGGCTCGACGCCCTGGCCGACATAGCGGTCGAACAGGTTCAGCTCGCGCAGCAGCGGCCCGGCGGCCTGGCGGACGGTGGCGGCCAGATCGGCCCAGGCCACCTGTTCAGGCACCAGGAACGCCAGGTCGCGGCGCACCGCCGGGAAGCGCGACAGCTCGCCGGCACGCGGCAGGCGGCGGGCGGTCAACGGCTCCAGGTCCAGCTCGAAGGCGTACACGTCGGCTTCGATGTCCATCGCCTTGGCCAGGCGCGGGTGGACCTGGCCGATCCAGCCGATCGCCACGCCATCGCGCAACACCTCGGCCGAACGCGCCGGGTGGCCGTAGGCACGCGCCGACGGGCGGAACTCCAGCTGCGCACCACTGGCAGCCGCCAGCGACTCCAGATCGCCCTTCAGGTCATGGAAATCGACCTTGCGGGTCGGCAGGCCCCATTGCACCGCCTGCGCATCGCCGCAGACCGCAGCGGCCACGCGCGGGGTTTCCAGCGGTGCCGGTTGGCCTTCTCCGGCCTGCTGGGCGAACACCCGACCGATCTCGAACAGGCGAACACGGCCGAGCTGGCGGGCGGCATTGCGGCCCAGCGTGGCGACCAGGCCCGGCAGCAGCGACGGGCGCATCACCGCCAGTTCGGCCGACAATGGGTTGGCCAGCGGCACCAGCCCGTCACGCAGCTGCCACTGGGTCAGCAGCGCGTCGTCGACGAAGGCGAAGTTGACGGTTTCCTGCTGGTCGCGGGCGATCAGCTGGCGGCGCACGCTCAGCGCGTCCAGCTGGGTCTCGCTCGGCATCGCAACGCGGGCGGCACCGCCCGGCAGCGTGGTCGGAATCTGCTCGTAACCGTGGATACGGGCCAGCTCTTCGATCAGGTCTTCTTCAATGGCGATGTCGAAGCGGCGGCTCGGCGCGGCCACCTGCCAGCCCTCGGCAGTGGCGGCCACGTCCATGCCCAGCGCGCGCAGGATGCGCTCGACTTCGGCATCGTCGATGGTGATGCCGAGCACCCGGGTGATGCGCGCGCGGCGCAGCACGATCGTTGCCGGCTGCGGCAGATCGGCCTCACGCACGGCTTCGGTAACCGGCGCCGGGGTGCCACCGGCCAGATCCAGCACCAGGCGGGTGGCGTACTCGATCGCGGTACGCGGCAGCGCCGGATCGACACCACGCTCGAAGCGGTGGCCGGCATCGGTGTGCAGGCCCAGCTTGCGGCCGCGGCCCATGATCGCGGCCGGCGCGAAGTGCGCGGCCTCCAGGAACACGGCGGTGGTGGCATCGGTGACGCGGGTGTCGAAGCCCCCCATCAGGCCGGCCAGGCCGACCGCGCGATCGGCATCGGTGACCACCAGGAAGCTGTCGTCCAGCGTGGCATCACGGCCGTCCAGCAGCTTCAGGGTCTCGCCCGCGCGCGAACGGCGCACCGCGATGCTGCCCTGCAGGGTGCCCAGGTCATAGGCATGCATCGGCTGGCCCAGCTCGAGCATCACGTACTGGGTGATGTCGACCAGCAGCGAGACCGGGCGCACGCCACTGCGGCGCAGGCGCTCGGCCATCCACAGGGGCGTCGTGGCGGCGGCGTTGACGCCTTCGATGACACGGCCCAGGTAGCGCGGCGCTTCGGCGCCGGCATCGAGCTGGATCGACAGCTCACGGCTGCCGACCGGCGCAATGGCATCGGCGGCAAAATCCAGCACTTCGCTGCGGGTCGCAGCGGCGACGTCGTAGGCGATGCCACGCAGGCTGAAGCAGTCGGCGCGGTTCGGGGTCAGCTTGATCTCGATGCTGGCGTCCGGCAGTCCCAGGTAATCGACCAGGGTCTGGCCGACCGGCGCATCGTCCGGCAGTTCCAGCAGGCCGGATGCATCGTTGTCCAGGCCCAGCTCCTTGGCCGAGCACAGCATGCCGTTCGACTCGACGCCGCGCAGCTTGGCCGGCTTGATCTTCAGCTCGCCGATCTGCGCACCGACCATCGCCAGCGGCGCAACCAGGCCCGGGCGCGCATTCGGCGCACCGCAGACGATCTGCAGCAGCTCGCCCTGCCCGGCATCGACCTTGCACACCTGCAGGCGATCGGCTTCGGGGTGGCGCACCGCTTCGACGATGCGTGCCACGACCACGTGATCGAGGCCGTCGCCGAGCGCGGTCACGTCTTCCACTTCCAGGCCGATGGCGGTCAGCACCGCGCTCAGCTCATCGCGCGAGGCGGAGGTCGGGACGTGGCTGCGCAGCCAGTTTTCGGAGAATTTCATGGTGTCACCCTGGTGGGAGGCGCGCCTCCCGTTGCGGTTTTGTGGTCGCCCAGCGCATGCGCAAGGAGGCGTCCATCCAGAAAAGCAGCCGAGCATGGCTCGGCTCTACACGATTGCGGCTTACGCGAACTGTTTCAGGAACCGCACATCGTTCTCGAAGAACGCGCGCAGATCGTTGACGCCGTAGCGCAGCATCGCAAAGCGCTCCACGCCCATGCCGAAGGCAAAGCCGGTGTAGCGCTCCGGATCGATGCCGACGTTGCGCAGCACGTTCGGATGCACCATGCCGCAGCCGAGCACTTCCAGCCAGCGGGTGCTGCCATCGGGCTGCTGCCAGGCGATGTCCACTTCCGCGCCCGGTTCGACGAACGGGAAGTAGCTGGGACGGAAGCGCATCTCGAAATCGCGCTCGAAGAACGCGCGCACGAACTCGGCCAGCGTGCCCTTCAGGTCGGCGAAGGTCGAATGCTCGTCCACCAGCAGGCCTTCGACCTGATGGAACATCGGCGAATGGGTCTGGTCGCTGTCGCTGCGGTACACCTTGCCGGCGGCGATCATGCGCAGCGGCGGCGCGTGGTCGCCCATGTAGCGCACCTGCACACCGGAGGTATGCGTGCGCAGCAGGCGGCCGTCGCCGAAGTAGAAGGTGTCGTGCATCGCGCGCGCCGGATGGTGCGGCGGGAAGTTCAGCGCTTCGAAGTTGTGCCAGTCATCCTCGATCTCCGGCCCTTCCGACAGCTCGTAGCCCAGCCGGCCGAAGATGCCGGTGATGCGCTCCAGGGTGCGGGTGATCGGGTGCAGGCCGGCGCGCTCGCCGTTGCGGCCCGGCAGGGTGATGTCGATGGCTTCGGCGGCCAGGCGCGCATCCAGCGCCGCGTCTTCCAGTAGCGCCTTGCGCTCGCCCAGCGCGCGGGTCAGCGCGTCGCGGGCCTGGTTGATCGCTTCACCGGCGGCCTTGCGCTCGTCGGCCGGCAGGGCGCCGAGCTGCTTGAGCTGCGAGGTGATGCTGCCACTCTTGCCAAGCAGGGCCACGCGCAGCTGTTCCAGCACGTCGGGGCTCTGTGCGGCGGCCACATCGGCCAGCGCCTGGGTGGTGAGGGATTGGATGTCGCTCATGGGGGGCCGGAACTCCAGTCGATCTGCCATCGCGATGCGCGAAGGGCCGACCCCTGTCGCCACCGCCGTCCCCGCGCTGCCGCTGTGGCCACGCCGGGACCCAAAAAAGAATGGGGAAGGACTTGCGCCCTTCCCCATGCATTGCCTTGACCTGACACCGTTCCGCAGAACGGTTACGGCATCGGGAAGGACTTATGCCGCCAGCGCGCCCTTGGCCTTTTCGGCCAGCGCGGCAAAACCGGCTGCGTCGTGCACGGCGATGTCAGCCAGGACCTTGCGATCCAGGGTGATGCCGGCCTTCAGCAGACCGTTCATGAAGCGGCTGTAGCTCATGCCGTTGATGCGGGCAGCCGCGTTGATGCGGGTGATCCACAGCGAACGGAAGTTGCGCTTCTTCTGCTTACGGCCGATGTAGGCGTACTGCTGTGCCTTGATGACCGCCTGCTTGGCAACGCGGAAGACCTTGCGGCGAGCGTTGTAGTAACCCTTCGCCAGGGTCAGGATTTTCTTGTGGCGGCGACGCGCCTGTACGCCACGCTTAACTCGTGCCATTTTTCAGTTCCTCAGAGGTAAGGGAGCATGCGGTCCAGACGGCCTGCGTCTTCTGCACGGACATGGCCCGTCTGACGCAGATTACGCTTACGCTTGGTCGCTTTCTTCGTGAGGATGTGGCTACGGTTGGCGTGGCCGCACTTGTACTTGCCCGAGGCGGTCTTGCGGAAACGCTTGGCCGCTGCCCGGTTGGTCTTGATCTTGGGCATTGCAATGTCCTTGATGGGGGTGACCCTGGTTTCTGACTGATCTGGCGGCGGCCTGGGCCGCTCTTTCCGTCCTGCCATGATCGGCGTACGACCCGTCCTGGGTGGGTCGAGCCGGGCATGATACAGGCAAAACCGCCCTGCCACCAGCCCCTGCAACCCTTTACCGGCAATTCACCGGCCTGCTGCAAAAGCAAAGGGACGCCAACGGCGCCCCTTTACCCTGAACCATTCAGCCAGGCGCCCCGGAAGGCGGCCCGTCAGGCCTCAGGTCTTCTTCTTCGGCGCGATCATCATGACCATCTGACGCCCTTCCAGGCGCGGACGGGATTCAATGACGATGTCCTCACCCAGATCGGTCTCGATCCGGTTGGCCATTTCACGGCCCAGTTCCTGGTGGCTCATTTCACGGCCACGGAAGCGGATGTTGACCTTGATCTTGTCACCATCCTCAAGGAACCCACGCATCTTGCGCAGCTTGATCTGGTAGTCGCCCTCGTCCGTGACCGGACGGAACTTCACTTCCTTGATCTCGACCTGCTTGGTCTTCTTCTTGGCCTCGCTGGCCTTCTTCTGCGCTTCGAACTTGAACTTGCCGAAGTCCATGATCTTGCAGACCGGCGGATCGGCCTGCGGCTGGATTTCGACCAGGTCCAGGCCTTCATCTTCGGCCATGGACAGCGCTTCGTCGCGCGACAACACGCCGATCATTTCTCCGTCACTGCCGATCACGCGGACGCGCGGCACACGGATTTCCTGATTCTTGCGGTTCTGTTTGTTGTCAGGGGTGCTGATATTACGTTCTCCCAAGGGTATCGAACCGGTCCGGGTGCCTGTGCCCCCGGACCGGACCTTTGCTTACGCGCCCTCGGCCTGGAGCCGCTCGATGAAGGCCTGCAGGCTCATGCTGCCCAGGTCTTCGCCAGAACGCGTACGCACCGCCACAGCCCCATTTTCCTTCTCGCGGTCACCGATGACCAGCAGGTAGGGCACGCGCTGCAACGTATGCTCGCGGATTTTATAGCCGATCTTCTCGTTACGCAAATCCGAGCTGACGCGGAAGCCTTGCTCCGCAAGGGTTTTGGTCACGCCCGCGACGTACTCGGCCTGGGCGTCGGTGATATTGGCCACCACCACCTGGGTCGGCGCCAGCCAGGCCGGGAACTGGCCGGCGTGGTGCTCGATCAGGATGCCCAGGAAGCGCTCCATCGAGCCGACGATGGCCCGGTGCAGCATGACCGGGTGCTTCTTCTGGCTGTTCTCGTCCACGTACTCGGCGCCGAGGCGGCCGGGCATCATGAAGTCGACCTGCATCGTGCCCAGCTGCCAGGTACGGCCGATGGCGTCCTTCAGGTGATACTCGATCTTCGGGCCGTAGAAGGCGCCCTCGCCCGGCAGCTCCTGCCATTCCACGCCGCAGGCGGTCAGCGCCGAGCGCAGCGCGCCCTCGGCCTTGTCCCAGGTGGCATCGTCACCCAGGCGCGATTCCGGACGCAGCGCGATCTTGATCTGGATATCGTCGAAGCCGAAGTGCTGGTACACCGCCAGCGCCTGCTGGTGGAACGCGGTCACTTCCGATTCGATCTGGTTTTCGGTGCAGAACACATGGCCGTCGTCCTGGGTGAAACCGCGCACGCGCAGGATGCCGTGCAGCGCGCCGGACGGCTCGTTGCGGTGGCAGGAACCGAACTCACCGTAGCGGATCGGCAGATCGCGATAGCTGTGCAGGCCCTGGTTGAACACCTGGATGTGGCCCGGGCAGTTCATCGGCTTGACCGCGTAGGTGCGCTTTTCCGACTCGGTGAAGAACATGTTGTCCTGGTAGTTGTCCCAGTGGCCGGACTTCTTCCACAGGCTCACGTCCAGGATCTGCGGGCAGCGCACTTCGCCATAGCCGCTGTTGCGGTAGACCTTGCGCATGTACTGCTCGACCACCTGCCACAGCGCCCAGCCCTTGGGGTGCCAGAACACCAGGCCCGGCGCTTCTTCCTGCAGGTGGAACAGGTCCTGCTGCTTGCCGATGCGGCGGTGGTCGCGCATTTCGGCTTCTTCGATGCGCTTGATGTAGGCCTCAAGCTGCTTCTTGTCGGCCCAGGCGGTGCCGTAGATGCGCTGCAGCTGTTCGTTCTGCGCGTCGCCACGCCAGTACGCGCCGGAGATGCGGGTCAGCTTGAAGGCCTTCAGGAAGCGCGTGTTCGGCACGTGCGGGCCGCGGCACATGTCAACGTATTCCTGGTGGTAATACATGCCCATGGCCTGGATGTCGGCGGACATGTCCTCGATCAGGCGCAGTTTGTAGTCCTCGCCACGGGCCTTGAAGATCTCGATCACTTCGGCGCGCGGGGTCATCTTCTTGATGACGTCGTAGTCCTGGGCGATCAGCTCACCCATGCGCTTCTCGATCGCGGCCATGTCGTCCGGGGTGAACGGGCGCTCGGAGTAGATGTCGTAGTAGAAGCCCTCGGCGATCACCGGGCCGATCACCATCTTCACGTCCGGGTACAGCTGCTTGACGGCGTGGCCGACCAGGTGGGCGCAGGAGTGGCGGATGATCTCCACGCCCTCCTCGTCCTTGGCGGTGATGATGCGCAGGCTGGCATCGTGGTCGATGACGTCGCTGGCATCGACCAGTACGCCATCCACAGCGCCGGCGATGGTGGCCTTGGCCAGGCCGGCGCCGATCGACTGGGCGACGTCCATGACGCTGACGGGGTTTTCGAATTCGCGGCGGCTGCCGTCGGGAAGGGTAATGTTGATCATCGCAGTAGCTTCGTGCGGGGCCCGCCGGGCGGGCTGGAAAGCGGTCCCGGGCCGGAGCCCGGGCAATAAAAAAGCGCCGCGAGGGCGCCTGGAACACAGGGCCTTCGGGGGCAGGTCAACAGCGGGCGGTGGTAGTGCTCATGTCACACGCTCGGCCGGCGCTGGGCGCGGGCCACCTTGTTCCAGTCAGGGTTCTGCGCTGATCTTAAACCAGCGGGCGGGAAAGCCCAAGGGCCACCGTACGGCCCGCTGAATGAGCGTCGCTGGCGGCGTGAAAACGCAATGATTACCATGTCCGCGCGGCCCGCCCTGTGCCAGCCTGCCCGCTTTCCCCCAGGACCTCGTGATGCGCCACCCGCTCCGACCGGCTCCCGCCGGCCCCGCCCGTGCCCCGCGTTCGCCCGCCCGTAGCTGCGCCGGCCACCCGCGATGATCACCGTCGGCCTTTCCACGCTCGGCTTCTGCAGCCTGGGCATGCTGTCGGCGATGTTCTCGGCACTGTCCTTCTATGCCGCCTCGCCGCACTGCCGCTGGCCGCGCCTGCGCCGTGCCGGCCGCCTTGGCCGCCAGATCGGCCTGGTTGCCGCCGCCGCCGCATTGTGGCTGTGGATGGCCGAGCTCGGCTTTGCCGCCGGGCTGGTGGCGATGCTGTGTACCTGGATGCTGTCGGCCATGCTGTTGCCGACGCTGGCGGCCTGGCACCGCCCCGGCGCGGAGTCGCCCTGATGTGGGCGCGTGCCTTCGCCGGCCTCGTCGCCGGCTTCTTCCTGGCCGCCGCGGTGACCGGGCTGGTCACCTGGCTGCCTCCCGGCCCCTGGCAGAACGCCCTGGTTCCGAGCCTGATCGCCTTCGTGCCGCTGTGGATGCTGGCGGCCCTGTGGGCGTTCAGTTTCCGCAGCGCACTACGCGCCTGGCTGGTGCTGGCCGGCAGCGCAACGGCCGGCTTCGCCGTGCTCGGGCTGCTGCGCCTGGCCGGTGCCGTGCAATGAGACCGACCGCATGAAGTTCAGCTCGCAGACCCTGCGCACCTTCACCACCCTGCACACCTGGGTCGGCCTTGTGGCCGGCTTCGGCCTGTTCGTGGCGTTCTACGCCGGCGCACTGACCCTGTTCCATCATGACCTGCCGCTGTGGCAGACGCCTGGCGCTGCGACCGCACTGCCCGCTGGCCTGGACGACGCGCAGTACCTGCTGGAGGACGTGCTGGCCACGCATCCGGAAGCGCGCCGCCACGTCGGGATGACCTTCCCCGGCGCCGAGCACCCGCAACCGCTGGCCTACTGGCAGGCCGACGACGGCAGCTGGCGCTACGCGTGGCCGGGCCAGATCAGCGGCAGCCCGACGCCCCCGCAGAGTGGGCTGGCCGAACTGGTCAACGAACTTCACTACAGTCTCGGCCTGCCGGTGGCCGGCATCTATGTGATGGGCATTGTCAGCCTGCTGTACGGCATGGCGCTGCTCAGTGGCCTGGTGATCCATCTGCCCAAGCTGCTCGGCGATCTGTTCGCGCTGCGCCCCGGCCGCAACCTGAAGCAGATGTGGCAGGACGCGCACAACGTGATCGGCGTGCTCAGCCTGCCCTTCCACCTGATGTTCGCCGTTACCGGCGCCCTGCTCTGCCTGGTCTTCGTGCAGATGGCCCTGCTCAATCCACTGATCTACGACGGCAAGGTGCTGGCGGCGGCGCCCGCGGCGATGGACACCGCGCCGGTGCGCGAGGCCACCGGCATTCCGGCGCCGCCGGGCAGCCTGCGCGTGCTGCATGCGCGCGCCCTGGAGGTTGCCCGTGCGCAGGGTGTGGCCAGCTTCGAGCCGGCCTACCTGAAACTGGCCAATGCCGGCGACGCCCATGCCACCATCGAGATCACCGGTGAATCCACCGGCACGCTCGGGCCGCTGGGTTCGGTGGCGCTGGACGTGGCCACCGGCAATGTCCTGGCCACCCAGCTGCCGGGCCACCGTGATGCCAATCACGCCACGCTCAGTGCCGCCTACGCACTGCATTTCGGCGAGTTCGGCAATGGCGTGGTGGTCTGGCTGTACTTCCTGCTCGGCCTGGGCGGTGCCTTCCTGTTCTATTCGGGCAATCTGCTGTGGATCGAATCCCGCCGCAAGCGGCGCCAGCCGCAGCAACCGCGCGCCGGGGTGAACATGGCCCGGGCCACGGTGGGGGTCTGCATCGGCCTGTGCGTGGCGATCTCAGTCGCGTTTGGCACCGCGCTGGTGCTGGAACGGTGGGCACCGTCGGTCGTCGACCACGGCATCCGCTGGGCCTGCTTCGGCAGCTGGGCGGTCTGTGCGCTGTGGGCCGCGCTGCGGCGCCCGGCGCAGGCCGCGCGCGAGCTGCTGTGGGCGGCGGCGATCAGTACCGCACTGGTGCCGATCCTGCATGGAGCACTCAGTGGTGACTGGTTGTGGCGTGCCGCCACGCACGGCCAGTGGCCGCTGTTCTGGGTCGATGCGATCGCACTGGCGATGGCGTTCGGCTTCGCCCGCCTGGCCGTGGCCAGCCAGCGCCGCGCACGCAACGGCGATCCGAACAGCGTCTGGGCTGATTGAGTAGCGTCGAGCCTGCTCGACGGTTGTGGCGTTCGCGCGAAGATCCGCCGGGCATGGCCCGGCGCTACCGATACACACACCGCGCCAAGTAGCGTCGAGCTTGCTCGACGGTTGTGGCATTCGCGCGGAGATCCGCCGGGCGTGGCCCGGCGCTACCGATACACACCGCGCCGACAGCCGTCGAGCAAGCTCGACGCTACGACAGCGCGGTCATCGCTCAATCGCCGATGCGATCGCAACGGCGATCCGAACTGATTGAGTAGCGTCGAGCTTGCTCGACGGTTGTGGCCTTCTCGCGGAGATCCGCCGGGCACGGCCCGGCGCTACCGACACACACCGCGCCAACGGCCGTCGAGCAAGCTCGACGCTACGAGAGCGCGGTCATCGCTCAATCGCCGATACGATCGCAACGGCGATCCGAACTGATTGAGTAGCGTCGAGCTTGCTCGACGGTTGTGGCATTCGCGCGGAGATCCGCCGGGCATCGCCCGGCGCTACCGATATGCACCGCGCCAACAGCCGTCGAGCAAGCTCGACGCTACGACAGCGCGGTCATCGCTCAATCGCCAATGCGATCGCAACGGCGATCCGAACTGATTGAGTAGCGTCGAGCTTGCTCGACGGTTGTGGCGTTCTCGCAGAGATCCGCCGGGCATGGCCCGGCGCTACCGATACACACCGCGCCAACAGCCGTCGAGCAAGCTCGACGCTACTACGGCGCGGTCACGGCTCAATCGCCGATGCGTGCCTTCTGCCACGGGCCCAGCATGGCGTTGAGCAGGCTGGCCTGTTCGTCGTCGCCGGTCAGCTCCCACATGAAGACCCCGGCCACGCCCTGCTCGCGGGCGAACTGCGCGCGCAGGCCGATCGAACGCGGGTCCTCATAGCTGATGAAGACCTTCTGTTCGCTGTTGTACAGCCAGGGGCTCTGCGCCTGCGGCTGCCAATGCTTCGTCCAGCCGGGCTGGTCGAGATAGCGCGCCTTGATCACCCGCCAGTCGCCAGCATCGGCCGGCGCGCTGTAGGGCTGGTACAGGCCATCGGCAGCGTTGCCGGTCACCTTGAAGCCGCGCCCATAGAACGGCACGCCCAGCACCAGCTTGTCGGCCGGCACACCGTGCTGGCGGTAGTACTGCACCGCGCCGGCCACGTTGTTCCAGCGTCGCAGCTCCGGCGCCAACGGGTCAGCCGCCACCTCATGCAGCGGCGCGTTGAACGTTGACACTGCCGAGAAGCCGGTGCCCATGTCGTAGCTCATCAGGTTGATGAAATCGAACACCTTGGCCAGCGCCGGCAGGTCGTAGCTGGCGGCCGGATCGTACGGGCCATCGGTCTGCAGGCGGCCGGCGGCCAATGCGGCGGTCAGCAGCATCGGCTGTTGCACCTTGCGCCCGTGCGCATCGAGCGCCACGCGGAACGCCTGCGCCAGCCGGGTCAGATTGGCGCGATCCTGCGGGCGGTGCGCCAGCTCCTTCGGCCCGCCACTGACCGGGAATTCCCAGTCGATGTCCACGCCATCGAAGCTGCCGGCGTGGCGATCAAAGAACAGCGCCATGCACGAATCGACCAGGCGCTTGCGGCTGCCCTCGGTCAGTGCCGCATCGGAGAACCCGCCGGCACCCCAGCCACCGATCGAGATCAGCGTGCGCAGGTGCGGATGCGCTTTCTTGAGTTCGGCCAGCGCGGCGAAGTTCTTCGGCGCTTCCGCACCGATCGTGCAGCGCCCGTCCTCGATGGTGGAGAACGCGTAGAACAGGTGGGTCAGGCGCTCGGCCGGAATGCTCGACACCGGGTAGCGCTCGGCCGAGCCCCCGGGGTAGTACGCACCGAAGATCGGCGGTTGCGCCGGCGCGCCCTGCGCAGCAATGGGCAAGGCACCGGCAATCAGCACGGCAAGGACGGCCACGGTCTGGCGGAACATGCGATCTCCTGGTTCGAAGGCGCCGTCACGTTAGCAAACCAATGCGCCTGCAGGACCGATGTCGTGGCATGTCGTCCACTGGACAGGCGCGATCTGCCGGGTGACGACAATCCAGCAGTCACACCACGGCCATCATGCAGTGCAGCAGGACACGTGCCGACGCAGCAGCACCGGGATGTTTGCATCCGCTGAGTGACGCCGAGCCGGTGACGCACCGTAGCGTCGAGCTTGCTCGACTGATGGAAGCAGAAGCAGTCGAGCAAGCTCGACGCTACGAAGAGCGGACGTCGAGCAAGCTCGACGCTACGAAGAACGGACATCGAGCAAGCTCGACGCTACGAAGAGCGGATGTCGAGCAAGCTCGACGCTACGAAGAGCGGATGTCGAGCAAGCTCGACGCTACGAAGAGCGGATGTCGAGCAAGCTCGACGCTACGAAGAACGGACGTCGAGCAAGCTCGACGCTACGAAGAACGGACATCGAGCAAGCTCGACGCTACGAAAAAGAAAAAGCGGGCCGAAGCCCGCTTTTTCACCTGCGAAGTGTGAGGACCAACGGTCCTCACCTACCGTCATCGACCGGAGGTCGATTACTCGGCGCTGGCGCCTTCGCCTTCTTCCACGGCCTTCATCGACAGGCGGATACGGCCCTGCTTGTCGACTTCCAGCACCTTGACCTTGACCACATCGCCTTCCTTCAGCTTGTCGCCGACCTTCTCGACGCGCTCGCTGGAGATCTGCGAGACGTGGACCAGACCGTCCTTGCCCGGCAGGATGGTGACGAACGCACCGAAGTCCATGATCTTGGCGACCTTGCCTTCGTAGATGCGGCCCGGCTCGACGTCCGAGGTGATCTGCTCGATGCGGGCCTTGGCGGCCTGGGCAGCGATAGCGTTGACCGAGGCGATGACGATGGTGCCGTCATCCTGGATGTCGATCTGGGTGCCGGTTTCCTTGGTGATGGCCTGGATGGTCGAACCACCCTTGCCGATCACTTCGCGGATCTTGTCCGGGTGGATCTTGATGGTCAGCAGGCGCGGCGCGTAGTCCGACAGCTCTTCGCGCGGCGCGGTCAGGCCGTGGGCCATTTCGCCCAGGATGTGCAGACGGCCAGCCTTGGCCTGCTGCAGGGCCTGCTTCATGATCTCTTCGGTGATGCCTTCGATCTTGATGTCCATCTGCAGGGCGGAGATGCCCTCAGCGGTACCGGCGACCTTGAAGTCCATGTCGCCCAGGTGATCTTCATCACCCAGGATGTCGGACAGGACGACGAAGCGATCGCCTTCCTTGACCAGACCCATGGCGATACCGGCCACCGGGGCCTTCACCGGCACGCCGGCGTCCATCAGGGCCAGCGACGAACCGCAGACCGAAGCCATCGACGAGGAACCGTTCGACTCGGTGATTTCCGAGACGACGCGGATGGTGTACGGGAAGGCTTCCAGCGACGGCATGACAGCCAGCACGCCGCGCTTGGCCAGGCGACCGTGGCCGATTTCGCGGCGCTTCGGGCCCATCATGCGGCCGCACTCGCCCACCGAGAACGGAGGGAAGTTGTAGTGGAACAGGAAGTTTTCCTTGTACTCACCGGCAACGGCGTCGATGACCTGGCCGTCACGGGCGGTGCCCAGGGTGATGGTCACGATGGCCTGGGTTTCGCCGCGGGTGAACAGCGAGGAACCGTGGGTACGCGGCAGCACGCCGGTCTTGACCGCGATCGGGCGGACGGTGTCCAGCGCACGGCCGTCGATGCGGACCTTGGTGTCCAGCACCGAGTCACGCATGGTGCGGTATTCCAGCTCGCCGAATTCCTTCGACAGCTCGGCCGGGTTCCAGCCCTCGGCAGCCACGCGGCCAGCCAGGGTTTCGACCACGTCCTTCTTGATCGCCGAGATGGCGTCGCGGCGCTGCAGCTTGTCGCGCACCTGGAAGGCTTCGCCCAGGCGCGGGCCGATGGCTTCCTTCAGGGCGGAGATCAGCGCGTCGTTCTTGGCCGGGGCTTCCCAGGTCGACGGCTTGGTGCCGGCTTCGACGGTCAGCTCGTTGATCGCGTTGATGACCTTCTGCATTTCGCGGTGACCGAAGGTCACGGCGCCCAGCATCACCTCTTCGGACAGCAGCGCGGCTTCGGATTCAACCATCAGCACGGCGTTGGAGGTACCGGCCACGACCAGTTCCAGCTGCGAGTCAGCCAGTTCGCTGACGGTCGGGTTCAGGATGTACTCGCCGTTCTTGTAACCGACCTTGGCAGCGCCGATCGGGCCCATGAACGGGGTGCCGGCCAGGGCCAGGGCCGCCGAGGCGCCGATCAGGGCCGGAATGTCACCGTCCACGTCCGGGTTCAGCGACATCACCGTGGCGATGATCTGCACTTCGTTCTTGTAGTCTTCCGGGAACAGCGGGCGGATCGGACGGTCGATCAGACGCGAGATCAGGGTTTCCTTCTCGGTCGCACGGCCTTCACGCTTGAAGAAACCACCCGGGATACGGCCGCCGGCGTAGAACTTTTCCTGATAATCGACGGTCAGCGGGAAGAAGTCCTGGCCTTCGCGCGCGCTCTTGGCGGCGACGGCGGTGACCAGCAGTACGGTGTCGTCCATCTTGACGATGACGGCGCCGCTGGCCTGACGGGCGACTTCGCCGGTCTCAAGCGTGACGGTGTGCTTGCCGTACTGGAAGGTTTTGGTGATTTTTGCCACGGAGGGTGTCCTTGGGGATGCTGTCTGCGAATTTGGACCGTCGGCGACCCTTGCCGCCAGCGGGTGGCCGGATCGTTCCGGCCTGAATCGGGGATTGCGGTGCTACAAAACAAAACCGCGGCGCATCGCTGCGCCGCGGGGGATTCGTTGCTTAGCGACGCAGGCCAAGCTTTTCGATCAGGGCCTTGTAACGCTCGACGTCCTTCTTCTTCAGGTAGTCGAGCAGGCTGCGACGGCGGTTGACCATCTGCAGCAGGCCGCGGCGGCTGTGGTGGTCCTTCTTGTGGGTCTTGAAGTGGCCGGTCAGCAGCTCGATGCGGGCGGTCAGCAGGGCCACCTGGACTTCCGGGGAGCCGGTGTCAGCCGAGCTGCGCTTGTTGTCTTCAATGACCTTCTGGGTGTCGATCGACATTTTCTTTTTTCTCTGTGATGCGTGGCCGGCAGGAACGCGCTTCGCGCACCGCCAGGCTCGCCGTGGACTACAAGGATGAAACCTGCGTGGAGCAGGTTGCCGGAAAACGGCCGCGAAATTGTAACGGCCAGGGGCTTCCGGGACAAGGACCGGGGCTGAACCGGCCTGCCCCGGTCAGAGGTTGAAACGGCGCTGCGGGGCCAGCAGCCCGCTGTCATCAACCTGCCCGAGCCCCTGGACAGCATCGTCCGGACCGAACACGGCCACCAGGCCCTGCGGCCAGGACAGGTCGCGCTGGCGCTGACCGACGCAGAAGCGATGCGCCTGCTCAGCATCGAGGTCGACCCGCGGGTATTCGGCCAGCCCGGCGGCCAGCGGCAGCAGCAACGCGTCCATGCCGGCCTCGTCACCGGCCTCGACCATCGCCCGCAGCTGGTCCAGGGTGACCATGGCCGGCTCACGGAACGGTTCCACCCAGAGCCGGCGCAGCGCGCTGATGTGGGCGCCACAGCCCAGGGCCTCGCCCAGGTCGCGGGCCAGGCTGCGGATGTAGGTGCCCGAGCCGCAGGTCACGCGCAGGCGCAGCCGTTCCGGCTGCTGCTCCAGCACCTCGATGGCGTGCACCTGCACCTCGCGCTCGGGTGCCTGGATGACATCACCGCGCCGAGCCTTCACATACAGCGGTTCACCGCCCTGCTTGAGCGCCGAATAGATCGGCGCACGCTGCAGGATGGTGCCGGTCAGCGGCGCCAGCGCGGCCTGCAGGGCGTCGGCACTGATGGCAGGCACCGTGCGCTGCAGCAGCACCTGGCCTTCGGCATCATCGGTATCGGTGGTCTGGCCGAGCACGATCTCGGCGTCGTAGGCCTTGGCCGAACCGAGCAGCAGGCCGGCGATCTTGGTGGCTTCACCGAAGCACAGCGGCAGCAGCCCGGTGGCCAGCGGGTCGAGGCTACCGGTATGGCCGCCCTTCTCGGCGCGGAACAGGCGACGGGCCACCTGCAGGGCGGCGTTGGAGCTCATGCCGGTCGACTTGTCGAGCAGCAGGATGCCATCCAGGCGGCGGAACTGAATTCGGGTCATGACAGGATGTTGTAGAGCCGAGCCACGCTCGGCTTCCGCAGCGGTGTGCGAGAGCAAAAGCAGCCGAGCATGGCTCGGCCCTTCAAGAAGCTTATTCTTCGTCGCCTTCGCGACGCTTCTCCGCAGCCAGCGTATCGGGCAGGTCGCGCAGGATGTTGTCGATGTGCTCACCACGGTCGACCGAGTCGTCGTAGTGGAAATGCAGCTCCGGCACGTGGCGCAGCTTCATCGCCCGGGCCAGGTCCATGCGCAGCCGGTAGCCCAGCTCCTTCAGGCCGGCAACCGCCTCGGCCGAGCGCTCGGGCATCAGCGCGGTGACGAACACCTTGGCGTGGGCCATGTCGCGGGTGATTTCCACGTCGGACACGCTCACCGAGGGCAACCCATGCTCGCGCACGGCGTTGTGCACCAGGGTGCCGAGTTCGCGGCGCAGCTGGGCGGAGACACGGTCGGTTCGATGGAAAGTCTTGGGCACGAGGAGCTCTTGGTTCAGTTGTCGCCCGACCAACGGTCGGGCGCTACCTTTGATTCGATTGTCGCCCGACCAACGGTCGGGCGCTACAGGTACATGGTGGGGCCCGACCGTTGGTCGGGCCACATCACATTACAGGGTGCGCGGCACTTCGATACGCTCGAAGCACTCGATCTGGTCACCCGGCTTGACGTCGTTGTAGGCCTTCACCGCGATACCGCATTCGGTACCGTTGCGGACTTCCTCGACGTTCTCCTTGAAGCGGCGCAGCGATTCCAGTTCGCCTTCGAAGATCACCACGCTGTCGCGCAGCACGCGGATCGGCTTGTTGCGCTTGACCACGCCCTCGATGACCATCGAGCCGGCCACGGCGCCCAGCTTGGAGCTGCGGAACACGTCGCGGACCTCGGCAATACCGATGATCTCTTCGCGGATCTCCACGCCCAGCAGACCGGAGGCCACCTGCTTCACCTGGTCGATCACGTCATAGATGATCGAGAAGTAACGCAGGTCCACGCCGTTGGATTCGATGATGCGACGGGCCGAAGCATCCGCACGCACGTTGAAGCCGATGACGGTGGCCTTCGAAGCGGCCGCCGAATTGGCGTCCGACTCGGTGATGCCGCCCACGCCGGAGTGGATCACGTTGATGCGGATGTCTTCGTTGGACAGCGCGACCAGTGCCTGGCTCAGGGCCTGCACCGAACCCTGCACGTCGGCCTTGATGACCAGGTTGAGGACCTGCTGGCCCTCGCCCTTGCCCAGGGTCGCCATGATGTCTTCCATGCGGCTGCCAGCAGTAGCGACCAGACGCGATTCACGGCGCTTGGTCTCACGCTGCTGGGCAACGTCCTTGGCCAGGCGCTCGTCCTCGACGACCACGAAGTCGTCACCGGCTTCCGGCACGCCGGACAGGCCCAGGACCTGCACCGGGATGGACGGGCCGGCGAATTCCGGCTGCTTGCCGGTTTCGTCGAACAGCGCACGCACGCGGCCGTACTGGATGCCGCACACCAGGTAGTCGCCCTTCTTCAGGCGGCCCTGCTGCACCAGCACGGTAGCGACCGGGCCGCGGCCCTTGTCCAGCGACGATTCGATCACCACGCCCGAGGCGCGGCCTTCGTCGACGGCCTTCAGTTCCAGCAGTTCGGCCTGCACCGACACCGCGTCCAGCAGGTCGTCGATGCCCAGGCCGGTCTTGGCCGAGATCTCCACCATCTGGATGTCACCACCGAAGTCTTCGGCCACGACCTGCTCGGACAGCAGCTCGTTCTTGACCCGCATCGGGTCGGCGCCGGACTTGTCGATCTTGTTGATGGCCACGATCAGCGGCACACCCGCCGAACGCGCGTGCTGGATCGCTTCCTTGGTCTGCGGCATGACGCCGTCATCGGCCGCCACCACCAGCACCACGATGTCGGTCAGCTTGGCGCCGCGCGCACGCATCGAGGTGAACGCTGCGTGGCCCGGGGTATCCAGGAAGCTGATCACGCCCTTCGGCGTATCCACGTGGTACGCACCGATGTGCTGGGTGATGCCGCCGGCTTCGCCGGTGGCGACCTTGGTGCGACGGATGTAATCCAGCAGCGAGGTCTTGCCGTGGTCGACGTGGCCCATGATGGTGACCACCGGCGGACGCTGCACGGCTTCGCCCTGGTTTTCACCGGTCGAGGCCAGCAGTGCGTCTTCGGCGTCGTTGTCATTGGCACGGATCGCCTTGTGACCGAGCTCTTCGGTCACCAGCGCAGCGGTGTCGTGGTCGATGGACTGGGTGATGGTGGCCATCACGCCCATCTTGAACAGCGCCTTCACCACCTCGCCGCCCTTCAGCGCGAGCTTCTGCGCCAGGTCGGCCACGGTGATGGTTTCGCCGATCGCCACTTCACGCACCACCGGTGCGGTCGGACGCTCGAACGCGTGCGGGCCGGCATTGTTGCCACCCCGCGACATGTCGCGACGGCCACCGGCCTGGTTGCGGCCACCCGGACGACCCCGGGTGTTGCTGTTGTTGCTGTTGCCACGACGCGCACGATCGGCAGCCGACAGATGCATCTGGCCGGCGAAACGGTCGCCCGGGCCACGCTCGTTGCGCGGCGCGCTGCGGTTGTTGCGGTCATCGTTGCGCGGCGGCGGCGGTGCACCACGCGGCGCTGCCGGAGCGGCGGCCGGGGTACGCGGCGGGCGCGGCGCGGTTTCATCGATCGGAGCACGCTTGGGCTTGCTGGCCGCCAGCGCCTCGGCCGCCTTGGCGGCAGCCGCAGCTTCTTCGGCAGCCTTCTTCTCGGCCTCTGCGCGCTCCTTGGCCGCAACCTCTTCCTCACGGGCACGGACGATGGCTTCGTCGCGCAGACGATCCTTCTCGGCCAGGGCCTGCTGTTCGGCGAGGTTGCGGGCACGCGACTCTTCCAGCTTGCGCAGGATGTCGGCGCGCTCTTCGTCCGGAGTCATGGCGCGAGCACCATCCTTGACGTAGGTGCGCTTCTGGCGCACCTCGACATTCACGGTCGTCTTGCTGCGACCGGAATTGACCGTCACTTCCTGCTGCTTCCGGCGGTTGAGCGTGATCTTCTTTGCAGACTGATCGGTCTCTTCCGGGGCCTGCTCGGGCTTGCCGTGCGAACGACGAAGGAAGCCCAGGAGCTTCACCTTCTCGGAGCTGGTCACGACCTGGTCGGGACCGCTGAACTTCATGCCGGCACCGGCCAGCTGTTCCAGCAGTTTTTCGACCGGCGTGTTGACCAGTTCGGCAAGCTTGCGGATGGTGGTTTGCTGCGACATTCGGATCCTATGATCTTGTGGGCGCCCCCCCGCATCTGGAGGTGGCGCGGATTCTACGCCCTGAGCGGCTCAGGGCCCTGTTCATTGCCGGCTCATTCGCCGCGTTCCAGTCGGGCGATCTCCTCGGCACGCGCGGCCAGGATCAGCGCCGCGGCGCGCTCCTGGTCCAGCCCTTCGATGCCGAAGTCCATGACCTCGTCAGCGGCCAGGTCGGAAAGCTCCTCGCTGGTACGCACGCCGTGGCCGGCCAGCGCATACGCGGTGGCTTCGTCCATGCCCTTCAGGGACAGCAGGTCCTGCGCCGGCTGGCCGTCTTCAAGGCCTTCTTCGACTGCCAGGGCCTCATTGAGCAGCGCATCGCGGGCACGAGCGCGCAGCTCTTCGACGATGTCTTCGTCGAAACCTTCCACGGCCAGCAGCTCGCCGACCGGGACATAAGCGATTTCCTCGACGGTGCCGAAGCCTTCGCTGACCAGGATGCCGGCGATTTCCTCGTCCACTTCCAGCTTGTCCATGAACAGCTGGCGGGCCGACGCCTGCTCGGCTTCCGACTTGGCAGTGACCTGGTCCTGGGTCATCACGTTGAGCTGCCAGCCGGTCAGGCGGCTGGCCAGGCGCACGTTCTGGCCGCCCTTGCCGATGGCCTGGGCCAGGCGGTCTTCAGCAACGGCCAGGTCCATCGAGTGCTTGTCTTCATCGACGATGATCGACTGCACTTCGGCCGGCGCCATCGCGTTGATGACGAAGTTGGCCGGGTTGTCGTTCCACAGCACGATGTCCACGCGCTCGCCATTGAGCTCGTTGGACACCGCCTGCACGCGCGAACCGCGCATGCCGATGCAGGCACCGATCGGATCGGTACGCTGGTCGTGGGCCAGCACGGCGATCTTGGCGCGGTCGCCCGGATCGCGGGCACAGGCCTTGATTTCCACCAGGCCCTGGCCGACTTCCGGCACTTCCAGCTTGAACAGCTCGATCATGAATTCCGGGGCGGCGCGGCTGATGAACAGCTGCGGGCCACGCGGCTCCGAGCGCACTTCGGCCAGGTAGCCGCGCACGCGGTCACCGGCGCGCAGCACGTCGCGCGGAATGCCCTTGTCCTTCGGAATGAAGCCTTCGGCGTTGCCACCGAGGTCGACGTAGATGTTGCCGCGCTCGGCGCGCTTGACCACACCGGTGATCAGCTCGCCGACGCGATCCTTCCACGCATCCACGACCTGCTGGCGCTCGGCTTCGCGCACGCGCTGGACGATGACCTGCTTGGCGGCCTGGGCGGCGATGCGGCCGAAGTCAGGGTTCTCGATCTGCTCTTCGATGTAGTCGCCGACGTCCACGCCTTCGGCTTCATCGACGGCGTCCATCAGGCGGATCTGGCGGTCCGGCGATTCCATGACCACGTCATCGGCCACCACTTCCCAGCGGCGGTAGGTTTCGTAGCTGCCATCCTTGTGGTCGATGACCACGCGGGTCAGCACTTCCTCGTCGGGATAGCGCTTCTTCGCTGCCGAGGCCAGGGCGGCCTCGATGGCATCGAAGATCACTTCACGCGGCACGCCCTTCTCGTTGGCGACTGCGTCGACTACCAGCAACAGTTCCTTGCTCATTGGCTCACTCCGCGCGCGGCTTCTTTGCCGCCGGCTCGTTGGAAGAAGAATTCGGGTTCGGCTTCGGACGCTTCGGTGCCGGACCGGTCGGCTTGCTCGGGGCCAGCCCCAGCGCCACCCAGTCGGGCATGATCCGTGCCTTGTCGATGTTGTCGGCCGACACCACCACTTCGGTTTTGTCGACGATGAAGGTGATCGTACCTGCGGCTTCGTCGGTCGCTTCGATGCGGCCCTGCAGACGACGACGATTGTCCTGCGGCAGCTTCAGCGTGACCTTGGCCGATTCACCCTGGTGGCGGGCGAACTGCTCCAGGTTGAACAGCGGGCGGTCCACGCCCGGCGAAGACACTTCCAGCGTGTAGTTGCCGCTGATCGGGTCTTCGACGTCCAGCTGCGCCGAGACTTCGCGGCTGACCCGCTCGCAGTCGTCGACATTGATGATGCGCTCGGGCTGTTCAGCCAGCGGCACGTCGATGTAAAGGCGCAGGGTCGCACCGCCGGGGGCCGGCAGATACTCAACGCCCAGCAGCTCCAGGCCCAGCGACACAACGGTCGGGGCGAGCAGATTCGCGATGTCGGTTGCCTTGTCGCTCACAGCCTGCCTTGATCTCTTGGTTGGGTGCCGGCCTTGGCCGGCGTGAAAACATGACGCCCCGGAAACGACAAAGGGCCCGCTGGGCCCCTTTTCCGGAAAGACTCCGGTGACTGGATTCCGGTTGCAACCTGCATTGCCTGCCGGTTGCGGCCCTCCTTCCGGGTCCGGACTCCCGCCGGGAGGCCGCCTTCAGGGGTAGTGCTAGGCCGCTGATGATAGCGGCTGCACCGCACTGGTGCAAGGTGCGGGGCCTGGGGTCAGATCCCTTTTCCCGTGGAAAAGGGATCTGACCCCAATCGGACGGAAACGACGCGGACCCCAAAGAAAAACGCCTTCGAAGCAGGACTTCGAAGGCGATCTCTTTACTTGGTAGCGGGGGCAGGATTTGAACCTGCGACCTTCGGGTTATGAGCCCGACGAGCTGCCAGACTGCTCCACCCCGCATCAGAAGCGGAATTATGAGTGATGGCTTCAAAACATGCAAGCTTTCCCTCATTCATCAAGCCGGTTGGCGCCGGTTCGATGTTGGTAGCGGGGGCAGGATTTGAACCTGCGACCTTCGGGTTATGAGCCCGACGAGCTGCCAGACTGCTCCACCCCGCACCGGAAGTGTTTGAACTGCTGCCCTGCTCTTTCGAGGAGGGCTACCGCAACGATGTTCTGGCTGAACCGCTGCAGTGACAACTCAGGCTGCGCATATTACACGAATCGCGCAGCTTTGTGTCAACTTTTATGCAAGATGCGCAAATGCCTGCTGGCACCAGACCATGATCGGGTTCCAGGCGATGCCCAGCGCCAGCAGCGCCAGTGCGTTCACGCCCAGCACCAGGCCCAGCACGCGGTCGTTGCTGCGCGGCATGGCCTCGCCCACCGGCTCATCGAAGTACATGACCTTGATGACGCGCAGGTAGTAGAAGCAGCCGACCACGGCACACAGCACGCCGAGGATGGCCAGCCACAGCAGGCCACCGTTGACGGCCGCGCCCAGCACCGCCAGCTTGGTCCAGAAGCCCAGGAACGGCGGGATGCCGGCCAGCGACGCCATGATGCACAGCACCAGGCCGGCCATCCACGGGTTGCGGGCATTCAGGCCCTTGAAGTCTTCGATGTTCTCGGCTTCAAAGCCGGCACGCGACAGCGCGATGATCGCGCCGAAGGCGGCGGTGGACATGATGGCGTAGGCCAGTGCGTAGAACAGCGCTGCCGCATAGCCCTGCGCGCCGCCACCGGCGATGCCCATCAGCAGGAAGCCGATGTGAGAGACGGTGGAGAACGCCAGCATGCGCTTGAGGTTGCTCTGCGCGATGGCCATCAGGTTGCCGATCACCAGCGAGACCGCGGCCAGGCCGGCAATCATCAGCTGCAGTTCGGTCGACAGCGGGCCCACGCCCATCTCCAGCAGGCGGTAGGCCATGCCGAACGCGGCCAGCTTCGGGGCCGAGCTGATGAACAGCGCGATCGGCGCCGGCGCACCCTGGTACACGTCGGGCAGCCACATGTGGAACGGCGCGGCACCGAGCTTGAAGGCGACGCCGGCGATCATGAACACCGCACCGGTGATCAGCAGCACGCGCTCTTCCGAGTGCGGGATGGCATCACGGATGACGTCCAGGTGCAGGCTGCCGGTGGCGCCATAGATCAGCGACATGCCATACAGCAGCAGTCCCGAGGCCAGCGAACCGAGCACGATGTACTTCATCGCCGCTTCCGAGGCCAGGCCGCTGTCGCGGTTGCTGGCGACCAGGGCGTAGGAGCACAGCGCCAGCAGTTCCAGGCCCAGGTAGACCATCAGCAGGCTGCCGGCCGAGACCAGGATCATCATGCCGGCGGTGCCGAACAGGATCAGCACCGGGATCTCGCCCTGGAACAGGTTGCGGTCACGCAGGTAGCGCCAGCCATAGACCAGGGTCAGGCCGCTGAGCAGCACGATCCCGGTCTTCATCACGTCCGCGGCGGTATCGCGCACGAACATGCCATGGAAGACTTCGCCCTGCCCGCCCACGCCGGTGGCCAGCATGAACAGCACCACGGCCAGCGCAGCGAGCGAGAACAGGTGGGTGACGATCTTGTTCCGGTTGCTGACGAACAGGTCGAGGATCATCAGGGCGAAGGCGCTGCCGATCAGCACCAGCTCGGGAGCGAGCGGTGGCAGGTCGGCGGCGGTCAATGGCAGCAGCGGCGAGGTGGTCATCATCAAATCCTGGAATTACAGCAGCTTGCTGGATGCGATCTGCATCGCCAGCTTCGCGATCGAGGGCTCCATCAGGTCGGTCAGCGGCTTGGGGTAGATGCCCAGGGCCAGCACGCCGACGGCGAACACGCCCAGCACCAGCCATTCGCGGCCGTTGATGTCCTTCAGTTCGGCAACATGGCTGTTGGCCACTTCGCCGAAGAAGATGCGCTTGTACAGCCACAGGGTGTAGGCCGCGCCGATGATCAGCGTGGTGGCCGCACCCAGCGCGATCCACGGATTACGCTGGAACGCCGACAGGATGACCATGAACTCACCGACGAAACCGCTGGTGCCCGGCAGGCCGGCATTGGCCATGAAGAACAGCATGGCGAAGGTGGCGAACCACGGCATCACGTTGACCACGCCGCCGTAATCGGCGATGCGGCGGCTGTGCATGCGGTCGTACAGCACGCCGACGCAGGAGAACATCGCGCCGGACACGAAGCCGTGCGAGATCATCTGCACCATGGCGCCCTGCAGGCCCAGGCGGGCCGCATCGGCGTTGCCGGCTTCACGCACCAGCCACAGGGCGATGAAGGTGCCCAGGGTGACAAAGCCCATGTGCGCGATCGACGAATAGGCGATCAGCTTCTTCATGTCGTCCTGCACCAGGGCGACCAGGCCGACGTAGATCACTGCGATCAGCGACAGCGCGATCACCAGCCATGCCCATTCCTGCGATGCGTCCGGGACGATCGGCAGGTTGAAGCGCAGGAAACCGTAGCCACCGATCTTCAGCGCGATGGCGGCCAGGATCACCGAACCGGCGGTCGGCGCTTCCACGTGCGCGTCCGGCAGCCAGGTGTGGACCGGGAACATCGGCACCTTGACCGCGAAGGCGATCAGGAAGGCGAAGAAGATCCAGGTCTGCTCCTTGGCCGACAGCGGCAGTGCATACAGGTCGGCCAGCTGGAAGCTGCCGCCCTTCATGTACAGGTAGATCAGCGCCACCAGCATCAGCACCGAGCCGAGGAAGGTGTACAGGAAGAACTTCAGCGCAGCGTAGATGCGGCGCGGGCCGCCCCAGACACCGATGATCAGGAACATCGGGATCAGCATCGCTTCGAAGAACACGTAGAACAGCATCGCGTCCGTCGCGGCGAAGATGCCGACGGTGACGCCTTCCAGGATCAGGAAGGCGGCCACGTACTGGTTCACGCGCTTGTCGATGGCGCTCCAGGCGCCGATCAGGGCAAGCACGCTGACCAGCGTGGTCAGCAGGATCAGCGCGATGGCAATGCCGTCCGCGCCCAGGTTGTAGCCGATCTTGTACGCCGGGATCCAGGCATGGGTCTCGACAAACTGCAGACCGTCGATGCCCGCGTTGTAGCCGCTCAGCAGCGAGAGGCTGGCAACGAAGGTGAGCACCGCCACGCCCAGCGACGCCCAGCGGGCGGTCTGCGCATCACGGATCGCAAGGATCAGGGCGCCACCGATGATCGGCAGCCAGATGAGGACACTGAGTAGAGGCCAGTTCGACACGTCTTCTTATTCCGTACAGGTCATCAACGCAGGTAATGCATCAGCACGCCCAGCAGGGCAATCAGGCCGATGATCATCGCGAAGGCGTAGTGATAGAGGAAACCGGATTGGGTACGACGCAGCACGCCGGCTGCGACGTCCACAACACGTGCCGAGAGATTGACCACGCCGTCGACGATGTTGCTGTCGATCCAGCGCGAGACCTTGCCCAGCTTGACGCTGCCGCCGGCAAAGCCATCGATCCACAGCTTGTCGAAGCCGTACTTGTTTTCCAGCACCGAAACGATCGGGGCGAAGGTCTTGCGCGCCTTGCCCGACAGGTCCGGCTTCCACAGGTAGAACAGTGCAGCCAGCAGGAAGCCCGCAACGGTCAGGAAGAACGCAGGCGCCATCATGCCGTGCAGCGCGAAGGCGACCGGGCCGTGGAACTCTTCACCCAGGAAGCCGATGGTGTTCTTGGCCGGATCGTAGAAATCGACGATGCCGGTGAAGAACGTATGCGCCTGGCCCTTGATCGCGTCGTGCGCGTGGTGGCCGGCCCAGTCGGTGCCGTACAGCATCGGACCGATGCTGAAGAAGCCGATGGCGATCGACGGGATGGCCAGCAGGATCAGCGGCAGGGTCACCACCCACGGGGTTTCGTGCGGCTCATGCGGACCATGGCCATGGCCGTGGTCGTCGTGGTGCGCATCACCGTGGTGGGCGTCGGCGGCGTGGTGATCGTCATGACCGTGGCCATGGGCATGATCATCATGCGCGTCGCGGAAGCGTTCCTTGCCATGGAAGGTCAGGAACAGCAGGCGGAAGCTGTAGAAGCTGGTGACGATCACGCCACCCAGCACTGCCCAGTAGCCGTAAGTGGCCACCCAGTTGTTGGACAGGTGCGCGTGCAGCTCGGCCGCCTCGATGATGGTGTCCTTCGAGTAGAAGCCGGAGAAGAACGGCGTACCGACCAGCGCCAGGGTACCGATCCACATGGTGATGAAGGTGATCGGCATGTACTTGCGCAGGCCGCCCATCTTGCGCATGTCCTGCTCGTGGTGCATCGCGATGATGACCGAGCCGGCGCCCAGGAACAGCAGGGCCTTGAAGAAGGCGTGGGTCATCAGGTGGAACACGGCGGCCGAATAGGCCGACACGCCCAGCGCGACGGTCATGTAGCCCAGCTGCGACAGCGTGGAGTACGCGACCACGCGCTTGATGTCGTTCTGCACGATGCCGATCAGGCCGGTGAAGAACGCGGTGGTGGCACCGATGAACAGCACGAAGTTCAGCGCGGTCTGCGACAGCTCGAACAGCGGCGACATGCGGGTGACCATGAAGATACCGGCGGTCACCATGGTCGCGGCGTGGATCAGTGCCGAGATCGGGGTCGGGCCTTCCATCGAGTCCGGCAGCCACACGTGCAGCGGGACCTGGGCCGACTTGCCCATGGCGCCGATGAACAGGCAGATGCAGATGACGGTGGCGATCGACCAGATCACCGGCTCGTTGAGCAGCTGCATGCCCAGGATCGTGCCGTCCCAGATCTGCAGCTGGGCGCGCGGGTCAGCCAGCATGCCGGCCTGCGAGAACACCTGCGAGTAATCCAGGGTGCCGAACACCCACAGCACGCCGGCGATGCCCAGCAGGAAGCCGAAGTCACCGACGCGGTTGACCAGGAACGCCTTCATGTTGGCGAAGATCGCGGTCGGGCGCTTGAACCAGAAGCCGATCAGCAGGTACGACACCAGGCCCACCGCTTCCCAGCCGAAGAACAGCTGCAGGAAGTTGTTGCTCATCACCAGGGTGAGCATCGAGAAGGTGAACAGCGAGATGTAGCTGAAGAACCGCTGGTAGCCCGGGTCGTCCTGCATGTAGCCGATGGTGTAGATGTGGACCAGCAGCGACACGAAGGTCACCACCACCATCATCATCGCGGTCAGCTTGTCGACCATGAAGCCGACGTGGGCCGAGTACTGGCCAACCTCGAAGAACGTGTAGATGTTCTGGTTGAACGGCTGCGCGCCGCCCCACATCAGCTGGTAGAACGTGTACATCGACAGGCCGCAGGCAACTGCGACGCCGAGGATGGTGAGGGTCTGCGCGCCGAAGCGCTTGACCTGGCGACCGAACAGGCCGGCGATGATGCTGCCGAACAGCGGTGCAAGCACCACTGCGATCAACAGACTCTTGGAGAGAGTGATTTCCATCTGTGGATCAGCCCTTCAACGAATCGACTTCGCCGACATTGATCGTGCGGCGGGTGCGGAACAGGGTCACCAGGATCGCCAGGCCGATGGCGGCTTCCGCGGCGGCGACGGTCAGGATGAAGAACACGAACAGCTGGCCGGACGGGTCGCCCAGCTGGCGCGAGAAACCGACGAAGTTGATGTTCACCGACAGCAGCATCAGCTCGATCGACATCAGCAGGACGATGACGTTCTTCCGATTGAGGAAGATGCCGGCCAGGCTGATGGCGAACAGCACCGCGCCCAGCGCGAGGATATGGCCCAGCGTGATCATGCCTTGGTCTCCTCTTCGCCTGCGGCAGGCGTGTTGTTGCTGTGGACCACCGGCTGTTCGGCATCCATCTTGACCATGCGCAGGCGCTGTTCGGCCTTGACCATGGTCTGCTCGCCCGGGTTCTGGCTCTTCACGCCGGTGCGGCGACGCAGGGTCAGCATCACGGCGGCAACCACGGCCACGGTCAGGATGACGGCGGCGAACTCGAACGGCAGCAGGTATTCGGTGAACAGCGTGCGCGCCAGCCAGGTGATGTTGGAGCTGTCGGCAGCGATCGCGGCGGCGTTGTCGGCCGGGAACGGGTTGACCGCCCTGCCCTTCACGCCGATCAGGATCAGCATCTGCACCAGCATCGCCACGGCCACGATCAGGCCGACCGGCAGGTAGCGCACCCAGCCTTCACGCATCTTGGTCGGATCGATGTCCAGCATCATCACCACGAACAGGAACAGCACCATCACCGCGCCGACGTAGACCAGCACCAGCGCCACGCCGAGGAACTCGGCGCCCACCAGCAGCCACACGCAGGCGATGGAGAAGAAGGTCAGCACCAGGCACAGCACGGCGTGAACCGGGTTGCGCACGCTGATCACCGCACCGGCCGAAACCGTTGCCGCGATGGCGAACACCCAGAAAGCGATATTTACCCAATCCATCTCTCGACCTCAGCGGTAAGCGGCGTCGGCGGCACGACGCTCGGCGATCTCGTTTTCGAGACGATCGCCAAGGGCCAGCAGCTGCGGCTTGGTAACGATGTTTTCGCCACGGTTCTCGAAGTGGTACTCGAGGATGTGGGTTTCGACGATCGAGTCCACCGGGCAGCTTTCCTCACAGAAGCCGCAGAAGATGCACTTGAACAGGTCGATGTCGTAGCGGGTGGTACGGCGGGTGCCGTCCTCGCGCTTGGCCGAGTCGATGGTGATGGCCAGTGCCGGGCACACCGCTTCGCACAGCTTGCAGGCGATGCAGCGCTCTTCGCCGTTGGGGTAACGGCGCAGCGCGTGCAGGCCACGGAAGCGCGGCGACTGCGGGAACTTCTCCATCGGGTACATCATCGTGTACTTCGGCTTGAAGCTGTACTTCAGCGTCAGCCAAAGACCGGCCAGCAGTTCGAGCAGCAGCAGGCTCTTGAAGTAATGGGTAATCCTGTTCATCACTTAGACGCCCTTTTGAATCACGCCGAAGAACACCATGACGGCGGTAACCGCGATCCACAGAATGGCCAGCGGGATGAAGACCTTCCAGCCCAGGCGCATGATCTGGTCATAGCGGAAGCGCGGGAAGCTGGCACGGAACCAGATGTAGGCACTGGCGAAGAAGAACACCTTGACGAACAGCCACGGTGCACCGCCCTTCCAGATCCAGTCGACCAGCGGCGAGACATCACCGAAGTTGACCCAGCCCTGGACCGGGCTCAGCCAGCCGCCGAGGAAGAAGATCGAGATCAGGAAGCTGATCAGGATCATGTTCGCGTATTCGGCCAGGAAGAACAGCGCGAACGCACCGCCCGAGTACTCGACCATGTGGCCGGCCACGATTTCCGATTCGCCTTCCACCACGTCGAACGGCGCGCGGTTGGTTTCAGCCACGCCCGACACCCAGTAGATGACGAACAGCGGGAACAGCGGCAGCAGGAACCAGTCGAAGAAACCGGAGCTGCCGGCCTGCGCCATCACGATGTTGCTCAGGTTCAGGCTGCCGGCGGCGATCATCACGCCGACCAGGGCGAAGCCCATGGCGATTTCGTAGCTGATCATCTGCGCCGAGGCGCGCATCGCACCCAGGAACGCGTACTTCGAGTTGGAGGCCCAACCGGCCAGGATGATGCCGTAGATGCCCAGCGAGGTCATCGCCAGCAGGTACAGCAGGCCGGCGTTGGCATTGGACAGCACGATCTGCGAATCGAAGGGCACCACCGACCAGGCCGCGAAGGCCGGCGCCAGGGTGATCAGCGGCGCCAGCAGGTAGATCGCCTTGTTGGCGCTGCTCGGCTGGACCACTTCCTTGAACAGCAGCTTGAAGACGTCGGCGAAGGCCTGGAAGATGCCCATGCCTACGTACATCGGGCCGTGGCGGACGTGCATCCAGCCGATCAGCTTGCGTTCCCAGACCACGTAGAAGGCCACCGAGACGATCACCGGCACGGTGATCACCAGGATCTTCAGGATGATCCAGATCAGCGCGCCGATGTCACCGAGGCCAAGCAGCCACTGGTGCAGCGGGTCGACCGCGTTCAACAGCAATTCGTTCATGCAGCCACCACCGATACGCGAGCGGCACCCAGCGGCGCGGTCGCGCCGTGGCCCGATTCAATCCAGACCGAACCCGCAGCGACGCGGGCGTCGACCACCACCGGCAGGGTGGCCTTGCCGGCATCGGTGCCGACCTTGGCCATCTGCCCTTCCTGCAGCTGCAGGCGAGCGGCATCGTCAGCGTTGAGCACGATGCGCGGGGCGTTGTTGAGCGGATGCGACTGCAGTGCCGGCGCGCGACGGACCACCGCATCGGTGCGGTAGATCGCGGCGGTCGAAGCCACTTCCAGGCCTTCGCCGGCAACGGCCGGCTGCGCAGAGGCAGCCACGGCGACCGACACCGGGGCCAGGCTGGCGCGCAGGCCGGCCAGGTCGATGAAGTCGAAACCGGCCACGGCCATCTCACCGCCCAGCGCACGCAGCACGCGCCAGCCCTCACGGGCCTCGCCCGGCAGCTTGCCGCCGGCACGCGCCGACTGCTCGCGACCATCGAGGTTGGTCAGGGTGGCGTCGATTTCCGGCAGCGCACCGATCGGCAGGATCACGTCGGCAACATCGCGGGTCGAGGTGCAGGCGAACTGGCTGAAGGCCACCACCTGGGCACCAGCCAGCGCCTTGCGCGCGGCCGGGGCATCGGCGAAGTCCAGGCCCGGCTCCAGGCCGTACACCACGTAGGCCTGGCGCGGCTGCGCCAGCATCGCGGCCACGTCCTTGCCGGCCGGCAGCACGCCGGCGCGGGTCAGGCCCACGGCATTGGCGCCCTGCGGGATGCGGCACAGCTTGGCACCGGTAGCGGCGGCGAAGTCACGCGCAGCAGCGCGGATCGCGGCAGCCTGCGGGTGGTTCTCGGCGATGCCACCGACGATCAGCACGGTGTTGTTGCCACCCTGCACTGCCGAACGCAGCTCGGCGTTGGCCAGCGCGTCGACGAACTTCGACGGCGCGACGATCTGCTTGCCGGCAATGCTGAAAGCGAAGTCGAAGTCCACCGGGTTGACGACGTGGATCCTGGCGCCGTTGGTGGTCTGCGCCTTGCGCAGGCGGGCGTGCAGCAGCGGCAATTCGTGGCGGATGTTGCTGCCCAGAATCACGATGCGGTCGGCGCCTTCGATTTCGGCCAGCGGCAGGCCGAACACTTCGGCGGTTGCGGCGTCGGAGAAATCGCGGTTGTTGATGCGGTGGTCGATGTTGCTCGAACCCAGGCCCTTGGCCAGGCGGGCCAGCAGCGCGCCTTCCTCGTTGGAGGTGGACGGATGCACCAGCACGCCCAGGTTGTCGCCCTGGTTGGCCTTGAGGATCTCGGCGGCCGCGGCCAGGCCTTCGGCCCAGCTCACTTCCTTCCACTCGCCATTGACCTTGCGCAGCGGCTTGACCGCACGGTCTTCGCTGTACAGGCCCTGGTGCGAGTAGCGGTCACGGTCGGACAGCCAGCACTCGTTGACGGCTTCGTTGTCGCGCGGCACGGTGCGCAGCACTTCGCCACGACGCACGTGCAGGAACAGGTTCGAACCCATCGCGTCGTGGTAGCCCAGCGATTCACGCGCGGTCAGTTCCCACGGGCGGGCGCGGAACTGGAACACCTTGTTGGTCAGCGCACCGACCGGGCAGACGTCGACGACGTTGCCGGACAGTTCGGTGGTCAGCGGCTTGCCGTCGTAGGTACCGATCTGCAGATTCTCGCCGCGGTACATGCCACCCAGTTCATAGGTGCCTGCCACGTCGGCGGTGAAGCGCACGCAGCGGGTGCACTGGATGCAGCGGGTCATCTCGGTGGCGACCAGCGGACCCATGTCTTCGTCGGGCACCACGCGCTTGCGCTCGTTGAAGCGGCTGACCGAACGGCCATAGCCCAGCGACACGTCCTGCAGCTCGCACTCGCCGCCCTGATCGCAGATCGGGCAGTCCAGCGGGTGGTTGATGAGCAGGAACTCCATCACCGAACGCTGGAACTTGAGCGCCTTCTCGCTGCGGGTGGCGACCTTCATGCCGTCCATCACCGGGGTGGCGCAGGCCGGCGCCGGCTTCGGCGACTTCTCCACGTCCACCAGGCACATGCGGCAGTTGGCGGCGATCGGCAGCTTCTCGTGGTAGCAGAAGCGCGGAATGGAGATGCCGGCCTTGTCGGCGGCCTGGATGATCATCGAGCCCTTGGGCACGACCAGCGACTTGCCATCGATCTCGATGGTGACGTGATCGGGTGGGACGCTCGGATTCCCACCCGGATTATTGGGTTGCGCGCTCATGCAGCGGCTGCCTCCACCTTCTTGCCGTCAACCATCGAATGACCGTTGACGATGTAGTACTCGAACTCGTCCCAGAACTGGCGCAGGAAGCCCTGGATGGGCCATGCAGCCGCTTCGCCGAACGCACAGATGGTGTGGCCTTCGATCTGGCCGGCCACCGCCTTCAGCTGGTGCAGGTCTTCCATCGTGGCCTTGCCGGCGACGATGCGCTCCAGCACGCGGTGCATCCAGCCGGTGCCTTCACGGCACGGGGTGCACTGGCCGCAGGACTCCTTGTGGAAGAACTGGCTGATGCGGCAGGCGAACTTGACACAGCAGACGCTGTCATCGAGCACCACGACGGCACCCGAACCCAGGCCCGAGCCCAGTGCGCGGATGGTGTCGTAGTCCATCGGCAGGCCCTTCAGCTCGGCCGCAGTCAGCACCGGCATCGACACGCCGCCCGGAATCGCGCCCTTCAGGGTGCGGCCCGGACGCAGGCCACCGGCCATTTCCAGCAGGTCGTCGAAGGTGGTGCCCAGCGGCACTTCGAAGTTGCCGCCGTTCTGCACGCAGCCGGACACCGAGAAGCACTTCGGGCCGCCGTTGGCGGTCAGGCTCAGGCCCTTGAACCACTCCGGACCGTTGCGGATGATCGCCGGCACCGAACCGTAGGTTTCGGTGTTGTTGATCGTCGACGGCTTGCCGTACAGGCCGAAGTTGGCCGGGAACGGCGGCTTGTAGCGCGGCTGGCCCTTCTTGCCTTCCAGCGATTCCATCAGTGCGGTTTCTTCGCCGCAGATGTACGCGCCGGCGCCCAGCGCACCGTAGATGTCGATGTCCACGCCCGAGCCCATCACGTTCTTGCCCAGCCAGCCGTTTGCATAGGCGTCGGCCAGGGCCTGTTCGAAGTGCTCGAACGGCTCGTGGTGGAACTCACCGCGCAGGTAGTTGTAGCCCACGGTCGAACCGGTGGCGTAGCAGGCGATCGCCATGCCTTCCACCACCGAATGCGGGTTGTAGCGCAGGATGTCGCGATCCTTGCAGGTGCCCGGCTCGGATTCGTCCGAGTTGCAGAGGATGTACTTCTGCATGTTGCCCTTGGGCATGAAGGACCACTTCAGGCCGGTCGGGAAGCCAGCGCCACCGCGGCCGCGCAGGCCCGAGGCCTTGACCATCTCGATGACCTGCTCCGGCGGGATCTTCTCTTCGAGGATCTTGCGCAGGGCGGCGTAGCCACCGGTCTTGAGGTAGCTTTCGTACGACCACGGGGTGTCGTAATGCAGGGTGGTGTAGACCACCTGGTGCGGCAGCGGCGCGGGGCCGACCGGACCCTTGGATTCGTGGTGATGTGCCATGCCCTTACTCCAGCCCGTCCAGCAGCTCGTCGACCTTTTCCAGGGTCAGACGCTCATGGTAGTGACCGTTGATGACCATCATCGGCGCGCCACCACAGCCAGCCAGGCACTCTTCCTCGCGCTTGAGGTAGACGCGGCCGTCCGGGGTCGATTCACCGTGCTTGATGCCCAGCTTCTTCTCGCAATGACGCACGATGTCTTCGGCGCCATTGAGCCAGCAGCTGATGTTGGTGCAGATGGCCACGTTGTTGCGGCCCACCTTCTCGGTCTCGAACATCGAGTAGAAGCTGGCCACTTCGTAGGCCCACACCGGCGGCAGGTCCAGGTACTTGGCCACGCCGGCGATCAGTTCGTCGGTCAGCCAGCCCTCGTTCTGCTCCTGGGCCGCATGCAGGCCCTGCAGCACGGCAGAGCGCTTGCGGTCCGGCGGGAACTTGGACAGCCAGTGATCGATGTGAGCGCGGGTCTTGTCGCTCAGCACCACCATCGGGTCGACGTCGCGCGCCGCCTCGAAATTACCTGTCGCCTTCATCGGCCGACCTCAGCGAAATGCATAACGTGAAATTGCAGAAACTGCGGCGCCGGCTTGCGCCGGCTGCCTGCAGCGGGCGTTGGCGTGGCGGACGGCATTACCGGTCAACCTCGCCGAACACCAGATCGTAGGTACCGATCATGGCCACCACGTCGGCCAGCATGTGGCCGCGCACGATCGAATCGATCGAGGACAGGTGGGCAAAGCCCGGTGCACGCAGGTGCACGCGGAACGGCTTGTTGGCGCCATCGGAGACCAGGTAGCAGCCGAACTCGCCCTTCGGGGCTTCCACCGCCGAGTAGGTCTCGCCGGCCGGCACGCAGTAGCCTTCGCTGAACAGCTTGAAGTGGTGGATCAGCGCTTCCATGTCGTCCTTCATGTCCTCGCGCTTGGGCGGAGCGACCTTGAAGTTCTTCACCATCACCGGGCCCGGGTTGGCCTTCAGCCACGCCACGCACTGCTTGATGATGCGGTTGGATTCGCGCATTTCGGCAACGCGGACCAGGTAACGGTCGTAGCAGTCGCCTTCCTTGCCCAGCGGGATGTCGAAATCGACGGCATCGTACTTGGCGTACGGACGCTTCTTGCGCAGGTCCCAGGCAACGCCCGAGCCGCGCAGCATCACGCCGGTCATGCCCCACTGGTGGGCCAGTTCCGGGCTGACCACGCCGATGCCGACCGTACGCTGCTTCCAGATACGGTTGTCGGTCAGCAGGGTTTCGTATTCATCAATGCGCTTGGGGAACTCGACGGTGAAGTTCTCCAGGAAGTCCAGCAGCGAGCCTTCGCGCGAAGCATTCAGCTGCTTCAGCGCCTTGCCCTTGTGCCAGCGCGATTCCTTGTACTTCGGCATGTGGTCCGGCAGGTCGCGGTAGACACCGCCCGGACGGTAGTACGCCGCGTGCATGCGCGCGCCGGAGACCGCTTCATAGCAGTCCATCAGCTCTTCGCGCTCGCGGAAGGCGTACAGCATCACCGCCATCGCACCCAGGTCGAGTGCGTTGGAGCCCAGCCACATCAGGTGGTTGAGGATGCGGGTGATTTCGTCGTACATGGTGCGGATGTACTGCGCACGCTCCGGCGCTTCGATACCCATCAGGGTCTCGATCGCGCGCACGTAGGCGTGCTCGTTGCACATCATCGACACGTAATCCAGGCGATCCATGTAGCCGATCGACTGGTTGAACGGCTTGGATTCGGCCAGCTTCTCGGTACCACGGTGCAGCAGACCCACGTGCGGGTCGGCGCGCATGATGGTTTCGCCATCCATTTCCAGGATCAGGCGCAGCACACCGTGCGCGGCCGGATGCTGCGGGCCGAAATTCATGGTGTAGTTGCGGATTTCCTGCCGTGCTTCGGCCGGATTGCTCGCGAACGCTTCGCGGGCCTGGTGGAACTCGCTCACTTCACTGCCTCCTGCGCGCGCTCACCTTCTGCGGTCTGCAGACGGGCGTCGTCACGGATCACGCGCGGCACGCCGACACGCGGCTCCACCGAGGTGACCGGTTCGTAGATCACGCGCTTCTTTTCTTCGTCGTAGCGGACTTCGACATTGCCGATCAGCGGGAAGTCCTTGCGGAACGGATGGCCGACGAAACCGTAGTCGGTCAGGATCCGGCGCAGGTCCGGGTGGCCTTCGAAGATCACGCCGTACAGGTCGAACGCTTCGCGCTCGAACCAGTTCAGGCCCGGCCAGATGCCGGTCAGCGAGGACACCACCGGCAGTGCTTCGTCAGGGGCGAAGCAGCGCAGGTGCATCATCAGGTTGTGCTGGTACGAACGCAGCTGGGCGACCACGGCGAAACGCTGGGTCGGCATGTGCTGCGGGCGGGCGCCGTCGGCACCGTTTTCCTCGGTGGGGAATTCACCCCACGCGAAACGGCCCTGGGCCTTGCCTTCGACACCGCGGCTGAAGCCCTGCGAGGACACGTCAGCGGTGTCCCATTCGTCGGAGCCATAGCCGAGGTAATCGACGCCGCAGAGATCCACGGCCTGTTCGAAACCAAACTCGTCACGCAGCGCCAGGGCGGTGGCGTGCCACTCGGCGGCAGGCACTTCCAGCGTCACTTCGCCGCGGGGTTCGACCACGATGACCTTCGCACCTGCGAAACGTGCGGAGAGTCGGTCGATGAAGGATGCTTGCTCTGCCATGGGGGCTTGGCGCGCTCTTGTCAGGTGAAGGGGTCAGCGGGCGATGGTCTGTGTACGCCAGATCTTCTTCTGCAGCTGCAGGATCCCGTACACCAGCGCCTCGGCGGTCGGCGGGCAGCCCGGGACGTAGACGTCCACCGGCACCACGCGATCACAGCCGCGCACGACAGAATAGGAGTAGTGGTAATAGCCACCGCCGTTGGCGCAGCTACCCATGGAGATGACCCACTTCGGGTCCGGCATCTGGTCGTAGACCTTGCGCAGCGCCGGGGCCATCTTGTTGACCAGGGTACCGGCCACGATCATCACGTCGGACTGACGCGGCGACGGGCGGAACACCACGCCGTAGCGGTCAAGGTCCAGGCGCGCGGCGCCGGCGTGCATCATCTCGACCGCGCAGCAGGCCAGACCGAAGGTCATCGGCCACATCGAGCCGGTGCGTGCCCAGTTCAGCAGTGCGTCGACGCTGGTGGTGACAAAGCCCTTTTCCAGCAGCGGGTTGTCGCCTTCCGGCCGCAGGATGTCATCAACCCGGCCTTCCGGCGTGGGGTTGTTCATGAGGCCATCGAGAGTCTGAATCACTCCCATTCCAGCGCTCCCTTCTTCCAGACGTAAATGAAACCGAGGAACAGCATGCCGACGAACAGGCCCATGGTGACCAGCGAACGGGCACCGAGCTCCATGAAGACCTGGGTCCACGGCACGATGAAGATGATTTCCAGGTCGAAGACGATGAACTGGATCGCGATCAGGTAGTAGCGCACGTCGAACTTCATGCGCGCGTCTTCGAAGGCTTCGAAGCCGCACTCGTACGGCGACAGCTTTTCCAGATCGGGGCGGCGGGGACCGAGGAATCGGCCTACCAGCATCAGCGTAATGCCGATACCGGTGGCAACGATCAGAAACAGCAGAGAAGGCAAATATTCGGCCAGCACAGCGATTCTCTCTTGCCTCTGCCGCCGCGCCTGCAGGCGCTTTGGCATGGGGGAGTGGACGGGAATGCGCCTGGCGCCTTGCGCGCCAGACCAACCCGCTTTACTTACAAATGGTGCCCAAGAGGGGACTCGAACCCCTACGACTTGCGTCGCTACCACCTCAAGGTAGTGCGTCTACCAATTCCGCCACCTGGGCAAACGATCACATCAGACTATCTTCCCGATGCGCCGCGTATTGTAACCGGCTTCAGTGTTTCTGGGAGCCTTCCGAAGGCTTTTCTTCACCAGAAACCGAAGATTCCGCCTGAGCCGGCACATTCGCGGCCGGAACCGGGGCGGCCGGGACCGTATCGGCCTTCGGAACGGCCGGCAGTTCGCCCGCCGGAGCCGCCGGAGCGGTCGCCGCCGGGGCGGACATCAGGCCCAGGTCCTGGTCGGCCGCCGGGCGGCTGCCGTGACCGGCGTACCAGGCCATGAAGAGGCTGATGCCGAAGAACACGACAGCCAGCCACTTGGTCGACTTGGACAGGAAGTTCGAGGCGCCACGCGCACCGAACACCGTCCCCGAGGCGCCGGCACCAAAGCCCGAACCCGCCGCCGCACCCGAGCCACGCTGCATCAGGATCAGCGCGATCATGGCCACAGCGACCAGCACGTAGACGACATTGAGGATCAACATCAGCATTGGAAACCGCCCTCGGACAATACTTCTAGGATTAGTTCGCGGCCGCCGCCCGTGCGATGACCAGGAAGTCCGCGGCCACCAGGGAGGCGCCGCCGACCAGCCCACCATCGACATCCGGCTGCGCGAACAGTTCCCCGGCATTGTCGGGCTTCACGCTACCGCCGTAAACAATGGGCAGTGAATCAGCGATTCTAGCATCGAAGCGCGCGACTTCGCCACGGATGAACGCGTGCACCTGCTGCGCCTGCTCCTTGCTGGCGGTACGGCCGGTACCGATGGCCCAGACCGGCTCGTAGGCGACCACGGCCTGGGCGAAACCGGCCGCGCCGGTCAGCTCCAGCACCGGGGCCAGCTGGCTGGCGATGACCGCTTCGGTCTGCCCGGCCTCGCGCTGCTCCAGGGTTTCGCCCACGCACAGCACCGGCACCAGCCCGGCGTGCAGGGCCGCGGCGAACTTGCGCGCGACCAGCTCACTGCTCTCATGGTGGTACTGGCGGCGCTCGGAATGGCCGACCAGGCCATAGCGGGCACCAACCTCATGCAGCATGGCAGCGCAGACCTCACCGGTATAAGCGCCCTTCTCGTTGCTGCTCACGTCCTGGGCGCCGAACACCAGGCCGGTGTCGCCGAAGTCCTCGACCAGTTCCCCCAGGTACGGCAGCGGCGGCAGGATCACCACGTCCACCCCGTCCAGCGGCAGCCCTGCGGCCACCTGCCCCAGCAGTTCATTGGCGAATTGACGGCTGCCATGCAGCTTCCAGTTTCCGGCGACGATCTTGCGGCGCATGAGCGGGTGGCTCCTGTGTGAAGTCAGCCGAGCATGATACCCGTTACGGCAAAAATCCGTTTCCGTGTAAGCGGTTACATGCATTTTCAGCCAACGCCGCAGCCCCTCGTGGTGGGTGGCCTGGGTGGGCCTGGCCGGGGTCAGATCCCTTTTCCGCAGGAAAAGGGATCTGACCCCTACCCTGTCGAATTCGGAGCTGCCGGCCAGCGGCCGGCACTACCTGTAATGAAAAAGCCGCCTTTCGGCGGCCTTTTCATTACTTCAGCTTGATCTCGCGCAGGCGTTCCTCGAGGAAGCCATGGGCAGTGATCGCTTCCGGGTAGCGGCTCGGGTTCTCGGCGGTGATGCACGAGGGCAGCACGTCGATCAGGAAGTCCGGGTTCGGGTGCAGGAAGAACGGCACCGAGTAGCGCGGCTGGCGCGCCAGCTCGCCCGGGGGATTGACCACGCGGTGGATGGTCGACGGGTACACATGGTTGGTCAGGCGCTGCAGCATGTCGCCGATGTTGACCACGATGGTGTCCGCGTCCGAGGTGAACGGCACCCACTGGCCATCATGCGACTGCACTTCCAGGCCGGCGGCGCTGGCGCCGACCAGCAGGGTGATGAAGTTGATGTCGCCATGGGCACCGGCACGCACGTTCGGGATGTCGTCGGTGGTGATCGGCGGATAGTGGATCGGGCGCAGGATCGAGTTGCCGAAGTTGGTCTTGTCGGCAAAGAAGTTTTCCGGCAGGCCGATATGCAGGGCCAGCGCCGACAGCACGCGCGAGCCCAGGTTGTCCAGCGCCTGGTACAGGCCATAGCCGCGCTCACGGAAACCCTCGACCTCGGTCGGCCACAGGTTTGGTGCCATCACGTCGCGGTACTTGGAGTCGTCGGCGATCTCACGACCGATGTGCCAGAACTCCTTCAGGTCGAAGTGCTTGGAGCCCTTGGCGGTTTCCACGCCGAACGGGGTGTAGCCGCGGGCACCACCGCTGCCGGCCACGTGGTACTTGCGCTTGACCTCTTCCGGCAGCGCGAAGAAGGCCTTGAAGACGTCGTAGGCCGCGTCGATGTCGGCCTGCGGGATGCCGTGGTTGCGGATGCCCGCGAATCCCCATTGGCGGTAGGCCGCGCCCAGCTCGGCCACGAAGGCCTCGCGGTCGCTGTCGAAACGGGTGATGTCGAGGGTGGGGATCTGGCTCACAGCGGTTCCTGGCTTGTCGTTGGTCTGGGCGGGCCGCGCATTCACGGCCCACCTGAACATTGTGACAGATCGCCCGGGGTACGCCACCCGATACGAAGAAACAAACCGATACAATGCGCCACCCGCGCGCGGATTAACGATTCCGTCACAACCGGGACTCTCCTTTCATCCCGCGCCCCTGCCCCGATCGTCCATGCACACTGCCGCCCCTTCTGCCGATGTTCCGCTGCTGCCCAGTGCCGCCCGCCGCTGGCATCGCCTGGCCTGGTGGTCGCTGTTCGTGGCGGGCAATGCGGTGCTCGCCGCGGCGATCGCGCTGGGCAATGTGCCTCTGCGCGACAACCCCGGCGGCGCTGCCGGCCTGGCCTATCTGGCCATCGCCCTGCCCGGCCACCTGCTGGCCTTCGGTGCCCTGGCCGGCCTGCTGCCCCTGCTGCTCGGCCTGTGGCCACGCAGCGCGCGCATCCTGAGTGTCAGCGCCGTGCTGTTGCAGGGCCTGTGGCTGTGCCTGCTGCTGGTCGACGCCAAGGTGTTCACCCTGTACCGCTTCCACCTCAATGCCATGGTGGTGAACATGGTGTTCGGTGGCGCGCTGCAGGACCAGGTGGCTCTGTCGTGGAAGACCTGGCTGCAGGTCGGCCTGCTGGTCGCCGCAGTTTTCAGCGCCGAGGGCCTGCTGGCCTGGGCCTGCTGGAAACTGCTGCCTGCCGCTCCGCGCCGGCGCCGCGTGCTGCAGGCGTGGGCGATGGTTGCGCTGCTGATGGGCGGCGGCCAGGTCGCCACCGCCTATTACGATGCCCGCGGCGACCGCGACGTGATCGCGCAGTGGAACTACCTGCCGTGGGCACAGCCGATCACCGCCAAGAGTTTCATGCGCCACCTGGGCGTAGTCAGTGAGCAGCAGGCCGGCCTGCCCGACCCGCGCCATGCACAGCTGCAGTACCCGCTGCATCCGCTGCGCTGCCAGAGCACGCAGCGCCCGAACGTGTTGATGGTGGTGCTCGAGTCCCTGCGCCAGGATGCACTCACCGCACAGGTGATGCCCAATACCACGGCATTGGCACAGGACGCGCGCGTCTACGACCACCATTTCAGTACCGGCAACGCCACCCGCTACGGCCTGTTCGGGTTGCTCTACGGCCTGCCCGGGGGCTATTGGCCCAGCATGCTTGACGAGCAGCGCGGCTCGCAGTTGTTCCGGGTGCTGGGCCAGCAGGGCTATGACCTGCATCTGTATGGCAGTGCGCCGCTGTACAGCCCTGAGTTCGACCGTACCGCATTCGCCGATGTGCGAGACCAGCTGCACCAGGGCCCGTCGCAACTGAAATCCGATGGCCGCGATCGCGCGATTGTCAGCGCGTTGCAGCAGGACATCCGAACCAGCCAGGCGGCACAGCGCCCCTGGTTCGGCTTCGTGTTCCTCGACTCCACGCACGCGCCGTACCACATGCCGGCGGACTATCGCCCCCTGGCCACGCCGATGGCTGGCGACATCGACTTCCTGGCCTTCGGCCCCGACCACGACCCGACCCCGGAACTCAACCGCTACCGCACCGCCGTGCACTACGCCGACAGCCTGATCGGCACGCTGCTGGACGACCTGCGCGCACAGGGGCTGGAGCAGAACACGATCGTGCTGGTCACCGGCGACCACGCCGAGGAGTTCAACGATCTGCAGCTGAACTACTGGGGCCACAACGGCAACTTCTCCGACTTCCAGCTGCAGGTGCCGTTCGTACTGCATTGGCCTGGACAGGACGCCGGCCGGCAGGCCCGCACCAGCTCGCACGAAGACTGGGTTCCCACGTTGATGCGCCACGCACTGGGCTGCGAGAACCCGCTGGGCGACTACAGCACCGGCCAGGACCTGCTGGCCGAGCCGCAGGGCCCGCGCGCACTGGTGGTCGAAAGCTGGTCGCAACGCGCGGTCCGCTACGGCGATGCCATCTACGTGTTCGACAAGTTCGGCAATGCCACCGCCCTGGACCGGCACTACCGCCCGCTGCCACAGCAGAGCCCCGATGCCACCGCGGTGCGCGCTGCATGGGAAGCGTTGACCCGCTTCCGCAACCGCTGACCCTCAAGGATCGATTCCGCATGAACCGTCCGCTGCGCATCCTGCACACCGAAGCCGCCAAGGGAATGGGCGGGCAGGAGATCTATATTTTCCGCCACATGCAGGTGATGCGCGCGCGCGGCCACCAGGTGTCGCTGCTGTGCCAGCCCGATGCCCGCCTGGCCGCGCTGGCGCGCGACGATGGCTTCACCGTGCACACCCTGCGCATGGGCGGCCTGGGGCGCCTGCTGAGGGGCATCTGGTCGGTGTCGCGGCTGGTCCGGCGCGAGCGCTATGACGTGGTCAATACCACCAGCCGCCGCGATGCGCTGATCGCCGCTGCCGGCGCACGGCTGGGCGGCACGCCGTTGGTGGTGCGCTCGCGCCACCTGATGAGCCCGGTCAATTCGCTGCTCACCTATACCGGCCTGCCACACCGGGTGCTGACCGTGAGCAGCTTCGTCAAGCAGCTGCTGGCCGACCGCGGCATCCCCACCGAACGCATCGGCATCGTGCCGCCGATCGCGGTACCGCCGCGCTGGAGCGATATCCGCAAGGATGATCCCTGGCAATGCCTGCAGGACGTGCGCGCCGAAGTGCGTGCCGAGCTCGGCTTCGGTGCGCAGGACATCGTGGTGGGCTGCGTGGCGGTGCTGCGTGAGCCCAAGGGCCATGTCGATCTGCTGCAGGCGATGGTGCCGCTGTGCCGGACCCACCCCAACCTGCATCTGGTGGTGATCGGCGATGGCCAGACCGTGATGGAACGGCTGCAGGCGCTGCGCGACGAGCACGGGCTGCAGCAGCAGGTCCACCTGCTGGGCTACCGCGACGGGGCCTGCCGGTTGATGGCCGGCTTCGACATCTTCGCTCTGGCCTCGCACAAGGAGGCCGCCGGAACCGTGTTCCTGGAAGCGGCCTATGTCGGCGTGCCGATCGTGGCGACGCGGGTCGGTGGTGTTCCGGAAATGGTGGTCGATGGCAGCAATGCGATCCTCACCCGGCTGGGTGACGGCGCCGCCCTCACCGGTGCGTTGCGCCTGCTCGTGGATGATCCGGAACGGCGCCGGCAGATGGGCCGCGCCGGCTGGGAATGGATGCGCAGCGCCCACCGCTTCACTCCCGCCGGCCACGGCGAGACCACCGAGTACTATTACCACCAGTGGCTGAAGGAGCTGGGACATGGCTGATGCGCGAACCGTACCGGTGCTGATGCACCATCACGTCAGCCCCTCGCCGGGCATGATCACCGTGTCACCGGAGAACTTCGAGAGCCAGATCGCGTGGCTGGCCCGCAATGGCTGGACGTCGCTGACCCTGGACCAGTACGCCGGTTTTCTTGCGGGCAGGCCGGTGCCGCGCAGATCGATCGTGATCACCTTCGACGATGGCTATCTGGACAACTGGGTGTATGCGCATCCGATCCTGCAGAAGTACGGCATGCACGCGGTGGTGTTCGTGGTCACCGGCTGGATGGGCGAAGGCCCCGAGCGCCCGCACGCCGGCATCGCCGGCGCGGCACTGCCGGCCACGCCGGACCATCGCGGCTGCGAAGCGGCCATCTACGAGCACAAGCGCAGCGATGAGGTGATGATGCGGTGGAGCGAGGCGCGCGCGGCGATCGCCGCCGGCACCTTCGAAGTGCATTGCCACACCCACACCCATACCCGCTGGCTGCGCCGCGACGACCTGGACCGCGCGCAGCGCCGCGCGGGCCTCAGCCACGACCTGGCGATCTCGCGCGAGGTGCTGCGCGACAAGCTCGGCGAGGTATCGGACACGCTGTGCTGGCCCTATGGTGATTTCGACCAGGACCACATCGAGGTCGCGCGCGAGCACGGCTTCCGCTACCTGCACACCACCCATCCGTTTGGACGCAACGTGGTCGGCGGTGATCCGGAGCGGATCTACCGCTTTGCGATCCGCAACCGGCCGGCCAGCTGGTTGCGCAAGCGCATCGCGCAGAGCTACAACCCGCTGCTCGCACCGCTGTTCAATGGCTTCAAGGCGCGCCAGAAGAAGATGGTGCCGGGGCCGTAACAACGGCTTCAGAAGAAGCGCCCGTACACGACCTGCACGATCTCGCCGTTGCGGGTGTTGATCAGCAGCGCGTCCGGCCCATAGCGCACCCATTCAAGCCCCACCGGCGGCACGTCCAGGCCGAACAGCCAGAAGTCGTTGAGGATGTAGTCGCCCTCCCAGTACGGGCGCGGCAGGATCTGGCCATAGTGCCAGCGCTGATAGGCGTAGCCGACCGGCGGATGGTAGGGACCGATGCGGAAGGCGTGGTCGGCGCGGAAGTTGTGCCGGTAGTCCTCGCGGTACGCCGGCCGGGCAGCGCCCAGTTCACGCGGGCGCTCCATCCGCGGGTAGCCCCACGGTGCGCGCATCGGCTCTTCGCGCGGCGCGGACATGTGCGGTCCGCCTTCAGGGCGGCGTTGCGCGCTGGCAACAGAAACGCCAGCCAGCAACGGCAGCACCAGCAGCGCACCTGCCAGCAGGCAGCGGCTGTAGCGCAGTGAGGTGTTCATGGTCGTGGTCCTTGCAGCGAAGGAAGAACAATGGAGCGTGATCCGCTCCGACCAGGTCCTCTTCTGCGCAGGCATCGGGCAGAAGCAGGAATCCTGATGCCCGGAATACGCCGCACTTCGTTCACGCCACGTCAGAAAGCGCATACGCTGCGCTGAACGCGATTGCCGGTCGCGGTGGGTTCAGCCAACGGCACCGGAAAGCGACATGGCCGCTGTCGCGGCCATGTCGGGGTTTCCTCTGCGCTGTGCCGACCGGATCGGCCGTCTCAGCCGGCAGCGTCGCGCACGGCGGCCGACAAGCGATCCAGCGTGTCCTGCATCAGCGTTGCATCGTCGGCCTCGACCGTGACCCGCACCACCGGCTCGGTGCCGGACGGGCGCAGGAACGCACGGCCGCGACCGGCCACTGCCTGCTGCGCGTCGGCCAGTGCCGACTGCACGCGTTCGGCCTGCACGGTGGCCTTGGCCGATACATTGCCCAGGCGCACGTTGACCGTCTTCTGTGGCACCCGCAGCAGCCCCTTCAGGGCCTGCCGCAGGGTCTGCCCGCTGTTGCGCAGCGCCACCAGCACCTGCAGGGCACTGATGATGCCGTCGCCGGTGGTGGCCCGGTCCAGGCACAGCAGGTGGCCGGAGGCTTCGCCGCCGAGCACGCCACCGCCTTCCACCAGCGCCTGGTGCACATGACGGTCACCGACGTTGCTGCGCAGGAAGGGAATCTGCAGGTCGGCGAAGGCCTTTTCCACGCCGTAGTTGCTCATCAGCGTGCCCACCACCGGTCCATGCAGGCGCCCTTCGGCTTTCCACGCACGCGCCAGGATGTACAGCAGATCATCGCCATCGACCGGGTTGCCCTGGTCGTCGGCCATCAACACCCGATCGCCGTCGCCGTCGAAGGCGATGCCAAGATCGGCGCGGGTCTCGCGCACCTTGGCCGCCAGGTTGTCGATGTGGGTGGATCCCACACCTGCATTGATGTTGACGCCGTTGGGCTCGGCACCGATGCCGATCACTTCGGCGCCCAGTTCGCGGAACAGCAGCGGCGCGATCTGGTAGGTGGCGCCATGCGCACAGTCGAGCACCAGACGCACGCCGCGCAGGTCGAACGTACGCGGCACACTGGCCTTGCAGAACTCGATGTAGCGGCCCACCGCCTCACGGGCACGCGAGGCCTTGCCCAGCTTCTCCGATTCGGCGGTGGTGAAGGCGATGTCCAGCGCCGCCTCCAGCGCCAGCTCGGTGGCATCGTCCAGCTTTTCGCCCTGGGCGGAGAAGAACTTGATGCCGTTGTCGTAGTGCGGGTTGTGCGAGGCGCTGATGACGATGCCGGCATCCACCCCCAGCGTGCGGGTCAGGAACGCCACCGCCGGGGTCGGCATCGGGCCCAGCAGCTGCACATCAACGCCCGCAGCGACCAGACCGGCTTCCAGCGCCGCTTCGAACATGTAACCGGAGATGCGGGTGTCCTTGCCGATGATCACAATCGGCCGGCGCCCGTCCTGGCCGCGCTGGGCGACCAGAACGCGGCCGAGCGCATTGCCCAGGCGCAGCACGAAGTCGGCCGAGATCACCCCCTGCCCGACCCGCCCACGGATGCCATCAGTACCGAAGTACTTGCGGCCTCCCATCAAGCCACCTCCGGCGCCGGCTGACGGCCGAGCATGGCCAGCAGATCGGACAGCCGGTCGCGCAGTTCACGACGGTCGCAGATCTGGTCGATGGCACCGTGCTCGAGCAGGAACTCCGAGCGCTGGAACCCTTCCGGCAGCTTCTCGCGCACCGTCTGCTCGATCACGCGCGGGCCGGCGAAGCCGATCAGCGCCTGCGGCTCGGCGATGTTGATGTCGCCCAGCATCGCGAACGAGGCCGACACGCCACCGGTGGTCGGGTGGGTCAGCACCGAGATGTACGGCAGCCCGGCTTCACGCAGCTTGCCCAGCGCAGCCGAGGTCTTGGCCATCTGCATCAGCGAGAACAGGCCTTCCTGCATGCGCGCACCACCGCTCTGCGAGAAGCAGACGTAGGGTGCGCCGATCTCGACAGCGGTTTCCGCGGCCAGCGCGAAGCGCTCACCGACCACCGACCCCATCGAGCCACCCATGAAGGCGAAATCGAACGACGACGCCACCAGCGCACGGCCCTTGAGCAGGCCGCGCATGGCGATCAGTGCGTCGTACTCGCCGGTGTTCTTCTGCGCGATCTTGATGCGCTCGCTGTACTTCTTCTGGTCCTTGAACTTGAGCAGGTCGGTCGGCCCCAGGCGCGCACCGATCTCGGTGGTGCTGTCGGCGTCGAACAACGCCGCCAGCCGCGCACGCGCGCGGATCGCCATGTGGTGGCCGCACTTCGGGCAGACCTCCAGGTTCTCTTCCAGTTCCGGCCGGTACAGCGCACTGCCGCAGTTGCTGCACTTTTCCCACAGGCCCTCGGGGACGCTGCGCTTCTTGCTGGGGGTGTTGTCGGTGCGGATGCCGGACGGCATCAACTTGCTGAGCCAACTCATGCGGGAGGACACTTCCGTTCAGGGCGGCCCGGGGGCCGCAAAGGCGGACAGTCTAGCTCCGCTTCCCCCGCCCGTGCACCCCTTGCCGGGCTTCGGGCTGGCGGAAAAAACCATGCTGGGACGTACGTTTAGCGCGGCAACGCCGTGCGGGGCACGACCCTCAGGCATCCAGGGCCCCGCCGGTCGTGCCGGCCGCTGGCCGGCAACCCGTAGCGCGTGGGCGGGCCAGGCGTATGCCGGCCAGCGGCCGGCACGACCGTCAGGTGTCCAGCGCCTGCCGCAGCGGGGCCAGGAAGGCCCGTGCGCGCTGCGCCGCGTCTTCGGCTGAACCGGCTTCGGCCAGCGCCGCGACCAGGGCACTGCCGACCACCACACCGTCCGCCTGCCGCGCCATCGCCGCGGCGCTGGCGGCATCCTTGATGCCGAAGCCGGCCACCACCGGCACCGAAGCGCGCTGGCGCAGGGCCTGCAGGCGTGCACCGGCCGCATCGCTGTCCAACCGCTCCGACGCGCCGGTCACACCGGCAAAGCTCACGTAATAGAGGTAACCACGGGCCAGCGCCAGCAGCTTGTCGGCGCGCGCTTCGCTGGTGGTCGGCGAGGCCAGCAGCACCAGCGCCAGGCCGGCGGCATCGAACGCCTGCTGCGCTTCGCCGGCTTCTTCCGGCGGCAGGTCGACCAGCAGCACGCCGTCCACGCCCGCTGCCACCGCGGCCTGGGCGAATGCGGCATAGCCATGGATCTCCACCGGGTTCAGGTAGCCCATCAGCACCACCGGGGTCTGTGTGTCGCGCTCGCGGAACTGCGCCACCGCCTGCAACACATAACGACTGCCTGCACCGCGTGCCAGCGCGCGTTCGGAGCTGCGCTGGATGGTCGGGCCATCGGCCATCGGGTCGGAGAACGGCACCCCCAGTTCGATCACATCGGCACCGGCCTCGACCAGTGCATGCATGACCGGCACAGTCGCTTCCAGCGAGGGATCACCGGCGGTGACAAAGGGAATCAGCGCCTTGCGGCCAGCGGCACGCAGGCGGGCGAAACAGGCATCGATACGCTCAACGGACATGTCAGGTACATCCTTCAATCAGGTCAACGGCGCCGCTGGCGCCCCAGTACATTCTCGATACAACGCCATCGACGATCTCCACGCGGATCGCCAGGTCCGAACCGGGGTCCTGCCAGAGCAGGCTCTCTCCGGCTTCCGGGTCGTCGCCATAAGGCTGGGCGGTCACACCGGACGGCAGCAGCTGCAGTGCCTGCGCGCGGGGCATGTCCAGGCGCAGGCCGAACGGACCCGGCTGCACCACCACCTGCCCGGAATCATCGATCGGAGCCAGGTCGAAACGAACCACGTCGCCGTCCTGCACCATCATCGCCACGCCTTCCGGCAGCGTGCCGCGCTCGTAATATTCGCAGCGCCCCTGCGTGGCCTCGTGCAGCCCGGCCGAATGCCAGGCGCCCTCCGCTTCGACTTCGCTGAACCGCTGGCCGATCAGCACCTCACCGGCATGGTCCAGGGCCACCGAGACCACCGCCGGTGCGCTGTCCTCATCGACCTGCGGGGTGACCTCCGACGCAGGCGCGTCATCGATCGGGCGATGCGCCATGTCGTCGTTGCTGGCCGGGCGCTGCGCCGGCGCAATCGCCGCCGGTGCGGCTGGCGCAGGTGCCAGCACCGGCGGATCGGGCGGTGTGCAGCCCCCCAACCCCACCACCAGCACCAGCGCGCCGCCGTGGCGCAGCATCGGATTCACAGCACCAGGCCTTCGCGCGCGGCGATGGTGTGCACGTCCTTGTCGCCACGGCCGGACAGGTTGCACAGCACGATCTGGTCGCGCGGACGCTCACGCGCCAGCTTGATCGCCTGCGCCAGTGCATGGCTCGATTCCAGTGCCGGCAGGATGCCTTCGGTGTGCGCCAGCAGGTGGAAGGCCTGCAATGCTTCCTCATCGGTGATGCCGAGGTAGCGCGCACGGCCGGTATCGGCCAGGAAAGCGTGTTCGGGGCCGACGCCGGGGTAATCCAGGCCCGCCGAGACCGAGTGGGTCTCGATGATCTGGCCATCGTCATCGCACAGCACGTAGGTGCGGTTGCCGTGCAGCACGCCAGGACGGCCGGCGGCGATCGACGCGGCGTGGCGACCGGTGTGGATGCCGTCGCCGGCTGCCTCGGCGCCCACGATCTCGACCTGGCGGTCGTTGAGGAAGGCATGGAACAGGCCGATGGCATTGCTGCCGCCGCCGACGCAGGCGGTGATCGCATCGGGCAGACGGCCATACTCGGCCAGCATCTGCTCGCGCGCTTCGCGGCCGACGATGGCGTTGAAGTCGCGCACCATGCGCGGGTACGGGTCCGGGCCGGCCACGGTGCCGATGATGTAGAAGGTGTCCTGCACGTTGGTCACCCAGTCGCGCATCGCTTCGTTGAGCGCGTCCTTCAGGGTGGCCGAACCGGAGGTAACCGGCACCACCGTCGCACCGAGCAGCTTCATGCGATAGACGTTGATCTTCTGCCGCTCGATATCGGTGGCGCCCATGTACACCACGCACTCCAGGCCCAGCCGTGCGGCCACCGTGGCACTGGCCACGCCATGCTGGCCGGCGCCGGTCTCGGCGATGATGCGCTTCTTGCCCATCCGCGCCGCCAGCAGCGCCTGGCCGATGGTGTTGTTGATCTTGTGCGCGCCGGTGTGGTTCAGGTCTTCGCGCTTGAGCAGGATCTGCGCGCCGCCGACATGGTCGCTCAGGCGCTGGGCGTGGTAGATCGGGCTCGGCCGGCCCACGTAGTGGGCCAGGTCGCGGTCGTAGGCCTGCTGGAAGGCGGGGTCCTGGCGGGCCTGGTCATAGGCCTGGGCCAGTTCCTGCAGCGGGCCGACCAGGGTTTCGGCGACAAAGCTGCCGCCGTAGCGGCCGAAGTGACCCTGGGCATCCGGGAAGGCATGGAAGTCGGCAATGGGGGAAGCTGACATGGAAGCGACCGCTGGTTCGAGACAGGTGGATACTCTAGCGCACGGGTCGTGACCGGAAAATGGATATTATCTGGCGTATCCCGTCAGGAAATCTCACATGAGCAGCTCATCGCTTCCACCGCTCAACGCGCTGCGGGCGTTCGAGGCCACTGCCCGCCTGGGCGGTGTCGGCCGTGCCGCGCAGGACCTTCACGTCACCCACGGTGCGGTCAGCCGGCAGCTGAAGCTGCTGGAGGACCACCTGGGCCTGGCGCTGTTCCAGCGCGCCGGCCGTGGCCTGCGCCTGACAGCCGCAGGCACCCAACTGCACACCGCGTGCGCTGAGGCGTTCGGTCGCATCGAAGACTGCGTGGGTGAACTGCGGCGGCCTGCAGCGTCGCCGGCGCTGGTGTTGGGGTGCAGTGGCAGCGTGCTGGCACGCTGGATGATCCCGCGCCTGCCTGCGCTGCAGGCGGCCCTGCCCGGCGTGCGCCTGCAATGGTCGGCGCTGGACGGCAGCTTCACCGAGGCGCAGGCGGCGCTGGATGCGGTGCTGCTGTTGGCACAGGGGCCGTGGCCGCGCGGTTGGCAGGTGCGTGAGCTGGCACCAGAGCGGGTGGGCGTGGTGGTCGCGCCCTCCCATTCGGCCGCGCATCGCCTGCGCAACGGGCCGCCCTCGGTACTGCTGCAGGAGACGCTGCTGCACACCCGCTCACGGCCGCAGGCGTGGCCGGCATGGGCGCAGGCGCATGATCTGGATGCGTCGAAGCTGCAGCTGGGCACCGCCTTCGATCACCTCTACTACCTGCTGGAAGCGGCGGTGGCCGGGCTGGGCCCGGCCATTGCGCCCGAGCCACTGGTGGCCCAGGACCTGGCGGCGGGCCGGCTGGTGGCCCCATGGGGCTTCACCGCTACCGGTGGCTTCTGGGTGCTGGCCCGGCCCGATGGCCCCTCGGATGCGCGGGTCGATGCCCTGGCCGATTGGCTGGTGCAGCAGCTGTAGCGTCAAGCTTGCTCGACTGCTCCAGATCGTAGCGTCGAGCTTGCTCGACTGCCTTCGCTTCAGTCGAGCAAGCTCGACTCTACCCGCGCAACGACGCGGCAATCCGCGCGCGCGGTGACTAAACCGTACCGATTGCCACCCAACGCTGCGCCAATCACTCCAGAACCGTGCAGTCCGCGCGGCGCACTTCCTCGACGAAGGTGCGCATCTTGTAGCCATCCTTGATGCCCGGCTCCAGCTCGATGCCGCTGGAGACGTCCACGCCCCACGGCAGCGTGGCCAGCACGGCATCGTAGACGTTGTCGGGGTTCAACCCGCCGGCCAGCAGGAACGGCCGGTGCAGCCCGGTCGGGATGCGACCCCAGTCGAAGGCCACGCCAGTCCCGCCACCGCCGCCCGGGGCATGGCTGTCGAACAGGAAACCGGCCGCGCTGGGATAGCGCAGCTGCAGGGTGCGCGCGTTGACCTCCTCGCGCCCGCCCATGGCAATGGCCTTCAGGTAGGGCATGTTGAAGCTGCGGCAGAAGCTCTCGTCTTCCTCGCCATGGAACTGCAGCAGGGTCGGCCGCACCGTGCGCAGTACCTCGCGCACCTCTTCCTTGCTGTTGTTGCGGAACAGGGCCACCACATCGACCATCGGCGCGATCGCCTGGCGCATCGCGCGCGCCTCGGCCGGGGCGACCCGGCGGCTGCTTTCACGGGCGAAGATGAAACCCACCGCGTCCACGCCCAGCTCACCGGCCAGGCGGACGTCGCCGGCACGGGTCATGCCACAGAACTTGATGCGCGTACGGTAGTAGGAGCGGCTCATAGCGTGACCTCGGCGGGCAGATGCCAGTTGTCGGGGTACAGAGGCCCAAGGAACACCAGGCCCTGTGGCGGTGCGGTGGGACCGGCTACGGTACGGTCGCGCCCGGCCAGCAGTTCGGCAATCCAGTCCACCGGTTTCTCGCCGCTGCCCACCAGGATCAACGAACCGACGATATTGCGGACCATGTGATGAAGGAATGCATTGCCCTGCACGGCCACCTCGATCACCTCGCCGTGGCGGCTGACCTGCAGCGACTGCAGCTCGCGGCGCGCGTGCAGCGCCTGGCACTGCACGGAGCGGAACGCGCTGAAGTCGTTCTCACCGAGCAGGGCCTGCCCGGCGGCGTGCATCAGGGTTTCGTCCAGCGCCCGGCGCTCCCAGCTCAGGGTCTGCCGTTCCAGCGCCGGCCGCACCTCGCGGTTGAGCAGGCGGTAGCGGTAGCGCCGCGCACGCGCCGAGAAGCGGGCGTGGAAATCGTCGGCCACCGGCACGCACCAGCGCACCGCGATCGAACGCGGCAGGCGGGTGGTGGTGCCCAGCATCCAGGCACGTGGATCACGCACCACCCCGGTATCGAAATGCACGACCTGGCATTGGCCGTGCACACCGGCATCGGTGCGACCGGCGCAGACCACCTGCACCGGCGCATCGGCCACCGAAGACAGGGCCTGTTCAAGGCTGGCCTGCACGCTGGGGCCACCTTCTCCCAGGTTCTGCCACCCCCTGAAATCGCTGCCGTCGTACTCGACGCCGAGCGCGTAACGCATGTGCTACCTCGATGTTGCAGATGGGACGGCGCTCAGGCCGGATCGCGTTCCGACCAGACCGCCAGTTCGTTGCCACCTGGCTCGACGAACTGGAAGCGGCTGCCCCCCGGGAAGGAAAACACCGCGCGCACGATCTCGCCGCCGGCGGCGCTCACTGCGGCCTGCACCGGCAGCAGCTGGTCGGCGTACAGCACCAGCAGCGGCGCGCCGCTTTCACTGGCCTGCGCAGGCTGGCCGCGGAAGAACCCGCCCTGCAGGCGGCCATCGTCGAAGGCGGTGTAGTCGCTGCCATAGTCGACGAACGACCAGCCAAACACCTTCTCGAAGAAGGCACGGCTGGCCGCCGGATCGCGGGAGGCGAATTCAACGTAGTCGATGCGGCGCTCGCGGCTCATGGCAGGGTCCTTGTTGGCGGAATCGGTCACGGCAGACGGGCCAGCAGTTCGCGGGCCTGGTTCTGGCAGTGCAGGTCGCCGCCTTCGGCCACTTCCTGCAGCAGCATGCGCGCGGTCTGCGCATCGCCCAGGTCGAGATAGGCGATGGCCAGCTCCAGCCGCTCCTGGCCGGCGCGTGGCGGCCAGCCGGCATCACTGCCCGGTGCGGCGGCGTCTTCGTGCGCGCCCCCGGCCGGCAGGTCATGCAGCGCCGCGCTGGAATGCGCGTTGTCCTGCGCCTCGGCCGGCAGGTCGAACACGCCGCGGAACTGCGGCTGCTGTTCGGCCTGCAGCGCGTAGTCCGGTACCGCCACCTCGACGGGGGCCGCCGGCGCGTCCGGTTCATCCAGCACGGACGCAACCGGCATCCCGTCGTCCTGCGCGGCCACGGGCTCGTCCCAGCGTGGCAGATCGGTCACCGCCGCAGGCAGTTCCACCACCTCGTCATCGCGCAGCGTCTGCGCCTGCCATTCGGCCGGGGCAGCGGTGCCGGCGACCGGTTCGCCGCCCACCTCGTCCTGCACCTCGGCCTCGGTCGCCCAGGCCGGCATCGCCGGCTCGTGGCGGCCTCCGTCGGCCACCGCCGACGACCAGGAGGACTGCTCGGCCAGCGTATCCAGCGCTGCACCGGCCGGTACCGCTGCGGCCAGACCGGCGGCATCGTCTTCTTCGCGCAGCGGCGGCAGCGGCGACGGTTTGCGACGGCGCAACAGCCAGGCTGCGGCGGCCGCCAGCAGCAGCACCGGCAGGCCCAGCCAGTACCACGGGGTGGCCGCGTCACGCGACTCCGGCGCCTGTGCCAGCCGCTGCTGTGCGGCGGCCAGGTCGTTGTCCTTCATCGCGATCAGCGATTGCTGTTGTTCCTTCAGTTTTTCCAGATCGGCCACACGCTGCTTCAGCTCACCAATCTCGGCATCGCGGGTGGCGATGTCCTCGCGGGCCTGGCGCAGTTGTTCGTTGCCCAGCATGTCACCCTCGCTGCCGGCACCGGTGCCGGTGGTTGTGCCCGCGTGCGCGGCGTCGGAGGCCAGCGCCGGGGCGATTTCAAGTCGTGCCCCGTTGGCCGCAGCCGGGGAGGAAGCGTCTGCTGTGGTTGCCTTGGCAACCGGTGCGACAGTGCCGGCGGGCTGCGGCACGGTACGTGCCTGGCGCCACTGCGCGGTGTGCTCGCGCACCAGCGCGGCGGCCTCGCCTGCATCGATCGCGGCCACCGCATCGGTACCGGGCATGCGCAGCACCGCGCCCTGCTTGAGCAGATTCACGTTGCCACGGATGAAAGCCTCCGGGTTGGCACGCAGCAGGGCGATCATCGCGCGGTCGCGGCTGACCTGGCTGCCGCGCGCGACCGTGGCGGCGATCTGCGACAGCGTCTGGCCGCGCTGCACGGTGAGGCTGCCATCGGCCGCAATCGATGCCGATGCCGGTGCCGGTGCCGAGCGCGACACTGCCGGCGCCGCCGGGCCGGCCGCTGCACGGGCCGGTTCGGTCTGGGTAGCCGGCGTGGGGGCTGGCTCACGGGCGATGGTGTTGGACAGGGTCCCTGCCGGGGCCACAATCTCCGGTTCGGCAACGGCCAGCGCACTGGCCGGCGCGTCAACCAGCGCGGAATACTCGCGCACCAGCCGGCCCTGGCCCCAGTCGGCCTCGATCAGGAAACTCAACGACGGGGTCTCGACCGGCGCCTGCGAAGTCACCCGCACCACCGCCCTGCCCTGCGCATTGCGGGTCAGCTCGAACTGCAGCTCGCTGACCAGCCCGCTGGGCCGCTGCAGGCCGACACGTTCGAAGGTGACCGGCGAGGCCAGCGCCACGCGCAGGTTCTCCAGCTCGGACGGGTCGGCCGAGACCACCGGGATCTCGGCCAGCAATGGCTGGCCGGGCTTGGACAGGACACGGATGTCGCCCAGACCGAGGGCGAGCGCCGAACTGCTGGCCAGGGCCAGCAGCGCAGCGGAAAGATAGGTGAGCGGACGCTTCGCGCCCTTGGCCCGTTTATTCATGGGCGACACTATAAAGCGTGCGGACCGGGGTCCGCACCCACCGATGGCGAGCCTTCGGTAGTGCCGGCCGCTGGCCGGCAGACACGCACGTCCACGCATCGCGGCAATGCCGGCCAGCGGCCGGCACTACCGCAGCGATCAGCGCGCTTCGGCGGCGACCAGCTCGGCCAGCTGCACGGCGTTCAATGCCGCGCCCTTGCGCACATTGTCCGACACGATCCACAGGTTCAGCCCGCGCGGGTGCGACAGGTCCTCACGGATACGGCCGACATACACCGCGTCGGTGCCCGAGGCATGGGTGACCGGGGTCGGGTAACCACCGGCTTCGTGGCGATCGACCACTTCGATGCCCGGCGACTGCTCCAGCAGCGCGCGCGCCTCGGCCACGGTGACCTTGTCACGGGTCTCGATGGCCACCGACTCGGAATGGCCGTAGAACACCGGCACGCGCACGGCGGTCGGGTTCACCAGGATGCTGTCGTCGCCGAGGATCTTGCGGGTTTCCCACACCAGCTTCATCTCTTCCTTGGTGAAGCCGTTGTCCTGGAAGTCGTCGATATGCGGGATGAGGTTGAAGGCGATCTGCACCGGGAAGCGCTGCGGATCGATCTCCTGGAAGCTCAGCAGCTGGCCGGTCTGCTTGCCCAGTTCCTCCAGCGCCGAACGGCCGCCGCCGGACACCGACTGGTAGGTGGAGACGTTGATGCGCTCGATGCCGTACTTGCGGTGCAGCGGCGCCAGCGCCACCAGCATCTGCATGGTCGAGCAGTTGGGGTTGGCGATGATGCCGCGCGGGCGGTTGCCGATCTGGTCCGGGTTGACCTCGGACACCACCAGCGGCACGTCATCGTCGTAACGGAAGGCCGAGGAATTGTCGATCACCACCGCACCGGCGGCGGCGAACTTCGGCGCGTATTCCTTGGACACGCTGCCACCGGCCGAGAACAGGGCGATCTGGACACCACTCGGATCGAACGTCGCCAGGTCCTGGATCTTGACCTTCTGGCCATTGAACTCGACTTCGCCACCGGCCGAACGCTCCGAAGCGAGCAGGCTCAGGGTGCCGACCGGGAAATCACGTTCGGCCAGGATGGCCAGCATGGTCTCGCCGACCGCACCGGTGGCGCCGACGATGGCGACGTGGAAACTGCGCTGTGCATTGCTCATGGGGGGAACTCTCACGAAAACGGGAATGGGAAAATCGTGCACGACAGCTGGGTTCGGGGAACCTCCTCAAGCGGGACGCGCGGAGGTTCCCTATCGTTTGCCGGTTTTTTTGCCCAGGGTCACGCGCGCAGCCAGGGCCGCGTCCGCGTTGATCGCGCTCGGCATATGCGCCGCGTCACCGGCCAGACCGAGGCCGGCCAGCAGGTTGTCCACGGCCAGCTGCACCATCGCCGTACGCGTGGCCAGCGAGGCGCTGCCGATATGCGGGGTCAGCACCACGTTGCGCAGCGCCAGCAGTTCCGGGCGTACCGTCGGTTCACCCTCGTAGACGTCCAGGCCGGCGGCGGCCAGACGGCCGTTGGCCAGCGCATCGGCCAGCGCCAGCTCGTCGACGATGCCACCGCGGGCGATGTTCACCAGCGTGGCCGAAGGCTTCATCTTCGCCAGCGCCGCCGCATCGATGATGTGATGCGAGGCCGGGGTATACGGCAGCACGGTGAGCAGGTGGTCGGACTGTGCCAGCAGCGTGTCCAGGTCCACGTAGGATGCGCCGAGCGCGGCCTCGGTCTCGGCCGGCAGGTGCGAACGGTTGTGGTACAGGACCTTCATGCCGAAACCGTGCGCACCACGGCGGGCGATGCCCTGGCCGATGCGGCCCATGCCGAGAATGCCCAGCGTGCTGCCGTGGATGTCGGCGCCGAGCATGGTCTGGAACGACCACTGCTGCCACTGCCCTTGGCGCAGCCAGCGCTCGGATTCGGTGATGCGGCGCGCGGTGGCCATCAGCAGCGCGAAACCAAGATCGGCCGTGGTCTCGGTCAACACGTCCGGCGTGTTGCTGGCAAGGATGCCGGCTGCGCTGAGCGCATCGACATCCAGATTGTTATAGCCGACGCCGACATTGGCGATCACCTGCAGCTGCGCAGCGTCGGCCACCTGGGCCGCGCCGATGCGCTCGTTGAGGGTGATGATCGCGCCATCGGCGCCGGCCAGCTGTTCGGCGATCTGCGCAGGCGACCAGGCGGTAACGGTGTCGGTGACGCGCAGCTGCACGCGATCGCACAGCGGCGCGATGGCCGCGTCGATCAGCGGCTGGCTCACCCACACCGTCGGCCGCGTGTCAGCCATCGATGCGCCCGGGAATGCGCGGTGTGATCGTGCCGACGTCACCGCACTGCGCGCGATGGCGCAGTGCCTGGTCCATCAGCACCAGCGCCATCATCGCCTCGGCGATGGGGGTGGCGCGGATGCCGACGCAGGGGTCGTGACGGCCGGTGGTGACCACCTCGACCACGTTGCCGGCGGTATCCAGCGATGGGCCCGGCAGGCGCAGGCTGGAGGTCGGCTTCAGGACGATCGAGGCGACCACCGGCTGGCCGGTGGAAATGCCGCCGAGGATGCCGCCGGCATGATTGCTGGCAAAGCCCTGCGGGGTCAGCAGATCGCGGTGCTCGGTGCCCTTCTGCGCAGCGCTGGCAAAGCCATCGCCGATCTCCACGCCCTTCACTGCATTGATGCTCATCAGCGCGGCAGCGAGGTCGCCATCGAGCTTGCCGTAAATCGGTTCGCCCCAGCCCGGCGGCACGTTGTCGGCCACCACGTCCACGCGCGCACCGACCGAGTCACCGGACTTGCGCAGCGCATCCATGTACGCCTCCAGCTGCGGCACCTGTTCGGCGTGCGGCCAGAAGAACGGGTTGTCTTCCACCGCCGACCAGTCGAAACCGGCCGGACGGATCTCGCCCAGCTGTGACAGGTAGCCGCGCACGGTGACGCCGAAGCGTTCTGCCAGCCACTTCTTGGCGACCACGCCGGCGGCCACGCGCATGGTGGTTTCGCGCGCCGAAGAGCGGCCACCACCGCGCGGATCACGGATGCCGTACTTGTGCCAGTAGCTGTAGTCGGCATGACCCGGACGGAACTGCTGGCCGATGTTGGCGTAGTCCTTGCTGCGCTGGTCGGTGTTGCGGATCAGCAGCGCGATCGGGGTGCCGGTGGTCAGCCCCTCGTACACGCCGGACAGGATCTCGACCTCGTCGGCCTCGCGCCGCGCCGAGGTGTGCCGGCTCTTGCCGGTGGCACGGCGCTGCAGGTCGTGGGCGAATTCGGCCGCGTCCAGCGCCAGCCCCGGCGGGCAGCCATCGATCACGCAGCCGATGGCCGGCCCGTGCGACTCGCCGAACGTGGTGACGGTGAACAGCTTGCCGAACGAATTGGAGCTCACGGGCGCTGCGCCGCCAGTTCGGTGATGCGCGCGCTGTGCGCGATCAGCTCGCGGCACTCCACTGCGAAGATGCCCATCTGGCCGACCTTGAATTCGATCCAGGAGAAGTCGACTTCCGGCAGCAGCTTGATCAGGTGCTGTTCGGATTCGCCCACTTCGCAGATCAGCAGGCCGTCTTCGCTCAGGTGCAGCGGGGCGTCGCGCAGGATCTTCAGCACCAGGTCCAGGCCGTCATCACCGGCACGCAGGCCCATTTCCGGCTCGTAGGAGTATTCCTGCGGCAGGGCATCGGTCTCGTCGTTGGTGACGTAGGGCGGGTTGGTGACGATCAGCTCGTAGTGGCGACCGGTCAGACCGCTGAACAGGTCGGACTTGATCAGGCTGACGTTGTGCGCCTGCAGGCGCTCCTTGTTCTCTTCGGCCAGCGACAGCGCGTCATCACTCAGGTCCACGCCGTCCACTTCCCAGTTCGGGTAGTAGTGGCCCATGGCGATGGCGATGCAGCCCGAGCCGGTGCACAGGTCCAGCGCGCGGTGCACATCGCGGCCGGCCAGCCACGGCTCGAAGCCGCACTCGATCAGCTCGGCGATCGGCGAACGCGGCACCAGGGCGCGCGCATCGCTCTTGAAGCTGAGGCCGGCAAACCAGGCCTCACCAGTCAGGTAGGCGGCCGGGATGCGCTCGTCGATGCGGCGCCGGAACAGCTCCAGCACGCGCAGCTTCTCGGCCTGCAGCAGGCGCGCCTGGCCGTAGGCCGGACCGAGGTCGTGCGGCAGGTGCAGGCTGTGCAGCACCAGCTGGGTGGCCTCGTCCAGGGCGTTGTCGTAGCTGTGGCCGAAGGTCAGCCCGGCTTCATTGAAACGGCTGGTGCCGTAGCGGATCAGATCGATGATCGTGTGGAGTTCGGCGGCCGTTTCAGCGGTCATGGCGGTACTGCGGGCAAAGTGGCCCCTGATTATAGGGGCTGGCGTCGGCGCCGGCATCCGTTGCTGAGGAAACGATCAGGCCGCAGCCGGTATAGTGGAGCCCATTTCGCGCGGGGGCCCCCATGTTCAATCGCAACGCCGGCATCATCCTGCTGATCGCCCTGGCGGCAGGCCTGGGCCTGCTGGCCGCCCAGCAGGTGTTCGCGCCGAAGCCGCCGGCCAACGCCCCGGCCACCGAAGCGATCACGCTGTACCCGCAGCCGCGTGCGCTGCCCGACTTCAACCTGGCCCAGTCCGATGGCACGCGCCTGATTCCGGGCGAACTGAAGGGCCATTGGACCCTGGTGTTCCTGGGCTTCACCTTCTGCCCGGACGTCTGCCCGACCACCCTGGCCGAACTGGCCGGCGCACAGAACCAGTGGGAAGCCCTGCCTGACACGCTGCGCCCGCGCGTGCTGTTCATCTCGGTCGACCCGGACCGCGACAGCGCCACCCGCCTGGGCGAGTACGTGCACGGCTTCCACAAGGACACCCTGGCCGCCACCGCCGACATTCCTTCGCTGGAGCGCTTTGCCACCTCGCTGGGCTTCGTGTTCCAGAAAGTGCCGGGCAAGCACTTCGACGAGAACCCCGAGGATTACACCGTCGAGCACTCGGCCAGCCTGGCCGTGCTCGACCCGCAGGGCCGCCTGGCCGGCCTGGTGCGCCCCCCGTTCAATGCGCCGGCGATCGCCCGCGACCTGCAGAAGCTGACCGAGAAAACCGCCCCATGAGCCTCACCACCGCCCTGACGTACGCCCTGCCCCATCGCCTGCTGTCCTCGATGGCGCGCTCGCTGGCGTACTCGGACGATCCGCGCGTGTCGCGCTGGCTGATCGACACGGTCACCCGCAAGTTCAACGTCAACCTGGACGAAGCGGCCAACCCGGACCCGCGCAGCTACCCGACCTTCAACCAGTTCTTCACCCGTGCGCTGAAGCCGGGCGCGCGGGTGGCCGAAGCCGATCCGCGCAGCCTGGTGATGCCGGCCGACGGCCGCATCAGCCAGCTGGGGAAGATCGAGGCCGGCCGCATTTTCCAGGCCAAGGGCCAATCGTTCACCGCCGCCGAGCTGCTGGGCAGCGACGAGGACGCCAAGCCGTACAACGATGGCCTGTACGCCACGGTGTACCTGTCGCCGCGCGACTACCACCGCGTGCACATGCCGTGGACCGGCACCCTGCGCGAGACCGTGCACGTGCCGGGCCGTCTGTTCAGCGTGGGCCCGGCGGCAGTGAACGGCGTGCCCCGCCTGTTCGCCCGCAACGAGCGCCTGGTCTGCCATTTCGACACCAGCTTCGGCCCGATGGTGAGCGTGATGGTGGGGGCGCTGCTGGTGTCGGGCGTGGAAACGGTCTGGAGTGGCGAAGAGATTCCCGCTTACGGCGACCGCATCACCCGCAAGGATTACCGCGGCCAGGGCATCGTGCTGGAGCGCTTCGCCGAGATGGCTCGCTTCAACTACGGCTCGACCGTAATCGTGCTGCTGCCGCCGGGCGTGGCCGAGTTCGCCCCGCAGCTGGGCGCCGAAAGCCCGGTGCAGCTGGGTCAGGCGCTGGCGAAGCTGCGCTGACCTGGCTCTTGCCGGGGCACGGAATGCCGGCCAGCGGCCGGCACTACCGGGTTCGTAGAGTCGAGCTTGCTCGACTGCCGACGTAGACAGCCGAGCATGGGCTCGGCTCTACAGAAATCGATCCGTTACTGCAGGGCCGGGGCCGGGCCGACGTCCATGCCGTCGTAGTCCTCTACGCCATGTTCGACGGCCAGCGCCGCGAATTCCTGGTTGCGGCGGTCCAGCGAGGCCTCGTCGTGGATCTCCACGCGCTCCACATGCAGCACGTGGAACGGCGCGTCACCTTCTTCCGGTTCCTGCTCGAACAGGTCAACGAAGCTGTAGCCCTGGGCCCGCAGGTGCTCGGCCAGGGCCTGCAGCGGCGCTGCGCTGGAGTGGACGAAGAAGTACCCCCACAGCAATGGGCCGTTGATGTCCCAATCGGTGTTTTCGCGGAGGTTGGCGAACAGGTTGCGGGTGGCTTCAAGGTCCATGCGGGTTCCAGAGGTCGGGGGAATTACTTGTCACAGCCCTGCAGCTTCAGCGTCTGGCCGTGGCGCAGGCTGTAGGCCGGCGCCTTGAGGCCATTGGCGCGGGCCAGGGTCGGCACGTCGCACTGGAACCTGGCGGCGATGGCGCCCAGGGTCTCGCCCCTGCCCACCTTGTGGCTGCGCACCGGCTTCGGGCGTGCGGCCGGGCGCGGCGTCGCCACCGTGGCCACCGGCGTGGTCGGCACGCTGGTCGACGCTGCGGCATCGGCCACCGGCACCACGCCGCCCACCGCCACGCTGCCGGTGTAGCTGGCTGCGGTCGGGCGCACGATCGCCGCGTTCAGATCGGCGGTGATCAGGGTCCGCGCCAGATCGGCGCGCGGGCCGCTGACGCAGTTGCGCTGGTACAGGCCGGCGATGCGGGTGGTGGCATTGATCAGCGTGCCGGCCGGAATCCAGCCGTCGGCCTCATAACGCGGGTTGAGGTTGCGCAGTGCGCGCATGTAGCCATCGCGGGTGCCGTGGCTGCCCAGGCAGATGGTCAGTTCGTAGATGGTGGTGGATTTGGCCAGGCGCAGCGTGGCCGGCTGCGCACTGATCTTCGGGAACTCCACGCCGTACTGCTGCGGGTGCAGGAAGATCCAGGCCGCGGCGATCACCATCGGCACATAGTCCTTGGTCTCGCCCGGGAACTGGTTGTAGACGCTGTCGGTCCAGAAGCTCTGGCCACCGCTCTGCTTGAACACGCGCGCGGCACGGCCTTCGCCACCGTTGTAGGCGGCCACCGACATTTCCACGTTGTTGTTCAGTTCGCGCAGGCGTTCGTTGAGGTAGCTGGCGCTGGCCTCGGCGGCGCTGCGTGCATCAAAGCGCGTATCGAAGCCGGTGCCGTCCGGGCCCAGTCCGAAGCGGCGACCGGTGGCCGGCATGAACTGCATCAGGCCCGCCGCGCCGGCGCGCGAAGACGCGTGCACGCGGCCGTTGGATTCCTTGGCCATGATGCCGAACAGCAGCGCTTCGGGCAGGCCGCGCTTTTCCCATTCCGGCCACATCACCGCGCGCAGGTTCTGGTAGTTCTCGTAGCTGGTCAGCAGCGCCGGGCGCATGTCGGTCAGCCAGCGGCGGATGCCAGCCTGCACCGCCGGGTTGTATTCGACCATGGTGTCGAAGGCGTGCCGCTTGTCGTTCAACAGGGCTGCGGCGCGGGCCGCCTCGGGCACATCGGCGGTGAGCGGGCCGATATGGTCGGGGTCGGCTTCCAGGCGGTCACCGCCCTCGTCGGCCACGTCATCGCCGGCTGCGGCGTCGGCGTCGTGCTTGAGCAGGCGCTTGTAGCTGGCCAGCAGGGTGCCCATCTGGCATCCCTTCTGCTTCACGCAGTCGTTGAGGACATCTTCCATGTCCTCCAGCGCGGCGTCGGCCTCGTTGCTGCCCTTGGGGTCGGCGTTGGCAACCCGCAGCAGAGCGTCGCTGTAGCGCTTCTCGGCGGCGGCCATGCGCTGCTGCAGCGCATCCACCTTCACCTTGTCCCGGGCCGAAACCCGCTGTGCATGGGCGTCGGGTGCCAGGGAAACCAGGCCGGCCAGGGCCAGCAGCGGCCAACCACGGGAAATCAGGACAGGAACGGGCATTGATGGCACTGTGTGCGAAACAGGCAGGCAGAGTAGCGGCGCCGCCAAGGTCCGGGCAAGCGGACCTTCGGACCGTCACCGCCGGCGGTTAACATTGGGCTATTCACCACAAGGGCTGGACCATGGATCCGATTCTGCTCGGCAAAGGCATCACCGACGATGTGGCCGTCACCCTGCTGCCGAAACTCGGCAACCGTCACGGCCTGGTGGCCGGCGCCACCGGTACCGGCAAGACGGTGACCCTGATGACCCTGGCCGAAGGCTTCTCGCGGCTGGGCGTGCCGGTGTTCCTGGCCGATGTAAAGGGTGATGTGTCGGGCCTGGCCGTGCCGGGTACCGGCGCCGAGAACCTGCTCAAGCGCGCCGCCGAGATCGGCGTGGCCGACTATGCGCCGGCCGCCAGCCCCGCCATCTTCTGGGACCTGTACGGCAAGCTCGGCCACCCGGTGCGCACCACCGTGAGCGAAATGGGGCCAACCCTGCTCTCGCGCATCCTGGAACTGAATGACACCCAGGCCGGCGTGCTCGACATCGTGTTCAAGCTGGCCGACGACCGTGGCCTGCTGCTGCTGGACATGGACGACCTGCGTGCGCTGCTCGGCCTGGTCGCCGAGGAGCGCAAGGACATCTCCACCGAATACGGGCTGGTCAGCGCGCAGTCGATCGCGGCGATCCAGCGCGCAGTGCTGCGCCTGGCGCAGGATGGTGGCGAGAATTTCTTCGGCGAGCCGGCGCTGGAACTGGCCGACATCATGCGGGTCAACCACGATGGGCGCGGCGTGATCGGCATCCTCGCCGCCGACCAGCTGGTGCTCAAGCCCAAGCTGTATTCGACCTTCCTGCTGTGGCTGCTGTCGGAACTGTTCGAACAGCTGCCGGAAGTGGGCGACCTGGACAAGCCGAAGCTGGTCTTCATCTTCGACGAGGCCCACCTGCTGTTCGATGACGCACCCGCCTCGCTGGTGCAGCGCATCGAGCAGGTGGTGCGGTTGATCCGCTCCAAGGGCGTGGGCGTGTACTTCTGCTCGCAGTTCCCCGACGACGTGCCCGGCAACATTCTTGGCCAGCTCGGCAACCGCGTGCAGCATGCATTGCGAGCCTTCACGCCGCGCGACCAGAAGGCGGTGAAGACCGCCGCAGAGACCTTCGTGCCGAATCCGAAACTGGATGTGGCCAAGGTGCTGAGCCAGCTCGGTACCGGCGAGGCACTGGTCTCCACGCTGCAGGACAAGGGCGTGCCGATGCCGGTGCAGCAGACGATGATCGCGCCGCCGCGCTGCCGGATGGGGCCGATCACCGAGGCCGAACGTGCGCAGGTACGCGCCGGCAGCCCGGTCGGCAGCCGCTACGACACCGCGATCAACCGCGAATCGGCCGCCGAACTGCTGGCCCAGCGCGCACAGAAGACGGTCGAGCAGGCGCAGGCCCCGGCCGCCCGCAGCCGCGAGCAGGACGATGCGCAGGAAGGCGGATTCGGCCAGTCGATCAAGGATGCGATCTTCGGCACCAAGCGCCGCCAGGGCATGATCGAGACCATGGCCAAGCAGACCACGCGTACCGTCGGCACCAAACTGGGCAACCAGATCGTGCGCGGCATCCTCGGCGGCATCTTCGGCGGCAAGCGCTGAGATCGCTTCATGGGGTCAGAGCCCTTTCCGTGGGAAAGGGATCTGACCCCGGGGTCGGATTCCTTCCGCAAGGAAGGGCTCCGACCCCATCGTTCCCCTGAAAAGAAGTCTTACCGCATGTCCCGTTGGCGTCCCCCCGCAGAGAAAAGCACCGCCCTGATCACCGCCTCCGGGCATGCACGCCTGAAGGCCGAGCTGGATGAGCTCTGGCGGGTGCGCCGTCCAGAAGTGGTCAAGGCGCTGGCCGCCGCTGCCGCGGAAGGCGATCGTTCCGAGAACGCCGAATACACCTACCGCAAAAAGCAGCTGGGCGAGATCGACCGCCGCGTGCGCTACCTGACCAAACGGCTGGAATCGCTGCGCGTGGTCGATACCACGCCGACCGACCCGCAGGCGGTGTTCTTCGGTGCATGGGTGGAACTGGAGAACGTGGACAGCGGTGACACCACGCGCTACCGCATTGTCGGCCCGGACGAGACTGACGCGGGGCTGGGCTGGATCAGCATCGATTCGCCGCTGGCGCGGGCGCTGCTGAAAAAGCGCCTGGATGACGAGTTCTCGGTGGAGCTGCCCGGCGGGCAGTTCACCTTCGCCGTGATCGGCGTGGAATACGAGCCGTTGTAGCGTCGAGCTTGCTCGACTGCGTCGCCGTTGTAGAGCCGAGCCCACGCTCGGGTGCACCTGCCACCAGTCGAGCAAGCTCGACGCTACGCATCAGGCCAGTCGAGCAAGCTCGACGCTACAAAGGCGGCGGGTAATGGCGCCCCGCGCGCAGCGGGCGGAAGTAATCGGTGCTGGCATGGAAGGCGGGGTCCTGCCCCTCGTGCCAGCCCGGGATGCCGGCCAGCGGCAGCGGTCGCAGCTGCAACGGATCGGTCAGCACCCGACCCTCGCAGATGGCCGCAGCAACTTCGGCGATACAGGCATCGTCATCGTCGCCCTGCACCACCACGCATTTGCCGACCAGCAGGCGGCCCGGCAGCAACGCCTGTTCCATCAGCGCATGACCGAACACCGCCGCGACGGCCACAACGCCGCTTCGCCAGTGCATCGGTTCAAACAGCGTTGGCCAGTCGTGCGCATCCCATGCCGCCAGCACTCTCTCATCGCGCACCCGCACGATCACGCCGCTTTCGTCGAACTGGGTCAACGCGGCCTGGGCGCGATTGCGCTGGCCCGCCGGCATGGCCTCGATATGCAGGCACTGTTGCACATTGAGCACATGCTTGAGCTGCCGATGGCGTGCCCACACCAGCGCATTGAACAGGTCATGCCAGTTGTCGGCGCGGGTGGCAATGCATCCCTGTGCGATGCGCGTCTCGTAGTGCAGGCCGTCGGCCAGCAACGCGGCATCCTGTTCGACAAAGCGCTTGCCGGGCAGCGAGAGTCGCGCATCAAGCGCCGCGATGGAGGGCCATGCCGCACCGTCCAGCAGGTCACGGAAGTCCTGCAAGCCGGCAAACAGCGGGTGCGCGAACACCCGTGGATCGACCGCCGCGCGCGGCGGCGGTACGAAGCGCCGAGGACCGCCGCCGTCGCCGGTGGCGGTCGGCGCCGTGGTCACAGCACCTTGATGTCGAACGCCGGACGCGCGGCGGCGGCCAGTGCGTCGCCGTACAGGTCGTGCTCGTCGCTCTCGGTGATTTCCACGTCGACGAACTCGCCCACCCGCAGCGGAACCTGATCGGCGTTCTGGATGTGCACCAGACCGTCGATCTCCGGCGCATCGGCCTTGGAGCGGGCCACCGCGATGTCACCCTCGATGGCATCGACCAGGCACTGCTGCACGGTGCCGACCTTGGCTTCCAGGCGCGCGGCGGAAATCTGCGCCTGCTTTTCCATGAAACGGGCCAGGCGTTCCTGCTTCACTTCTTCCGGCACGGCGTCGGGCAGGTCGTTGGCGGTGGCACCCTCGACCGGCGAGTAGGCAAATGCGCCGACGCGGTCCAGCTGTGCTTCGTCCAGGAACGACAGCAGCTCCTCGAACTCGGCCTCGGTCTCGCCGGGGAAGCCGACGATGAAGGTCGAACGCACGGTGATGTCCGGCGCGATGCGGCGCCAGTTCTGCACGCGCTCGAGGGTTTTCTCGACCGCGCCGGGGCGCTTCATCAGACGCAGGATGCGCGGGCTGGCGTGCTGGAACGGAATGTCCAGGTACGGCAGGATGCGGTTCTCGGCCATCAGCGGCACCACCTCGTCCACGTGCGGGTACGGGTAGACGTAGTGCATGCGCACCCACGCATCGAGTTCGGACAGGCCTTCGCACAGCGCCTTCAGGCGGGTCTGGTAGGCCTTGTTGCGCCACATCTTCTCGGCGTACTTCACGTCCACACCATAGGCCGAGGTGTCCTGCGAGACCACCAGCAGCTCACGCACGCCGCCGCGCACCAGGCGCTCGGCTTCACGCAGCACCTCATCGACCGGGCGCGAGACCAGCTTGCCGCGCATCGAGGGGATGATGCAGAAGCTGCACTTGTGGTTGCAGCCTTCGGAAATCTTCAGGTAGGCGTAGTGACGCGGGGTCAGCTTGATGCCGTAGTCGGGCACCAGGTCCACGAACGGATCGTGCTTGGGCGGCAGCGCTTCGTGCACCGCTTCCATCACGCTCTGGTAATCCTGCGGGCCGGATACCGCCAGCACGTTCGGGTACGCCTCGCGGATCTGCTCCGGGCGCTTGCCCAGGCAGCCGGTGACGATCACCTTGCCGTTCTGGTTCATCGCCTCGCCGATGGCGTCCAGCGACTCGGTCACCGCCGAATCGATGAAGCCGCAGGTGTTGACCACCACCACGTCGGCCGAATCGTAGGACGGGACGATGTCATAGCCCTCCGAGCGAAGCTGGGTAAGGATGCGCTCGGAATCGACAAGGGCCTTCGGGCAGCCAAGGCTGACGAAGCCGACTTTGGGGTTCAGCTGGGACATGGAATCGCGGGACTCTGGGGGCCTGGGCCCCTGCCGGCATGGCAGGGGGTCCTGGGGGCCGGGGCCTGAAAGGGCGCCAGTATACCGGGGTTGGGGCCGCGCCCTGAATCGCCAGCCGCCCGATGCTGCACAGCCGCTGACACCGCGCTAACCCGCGCAGCACCGACAATGCAGTCCTGTCCCCTGCAATTGAGGTAGATGACGATGGCCGAGTGGATCACCCTGGATACGCACCATGGCCCGGTGCGGGCCTGGCAGGCCCTGCCGGAGGGCACCCCGCGCGGCGGCCTGGTGGTGGTGCAGGAAATCTTCGGCGCCAACCCGCATATCCGCGGCGTGGCCGAGCGTTTCGCTGCCGAAGGCTACGCGGTGCTCGCCCCCTCGTTCTTCGATCTGGTCGATGGCGCCGATGCCAATCCGGACGCCCTGCCCTATGACGCCGACGGCGTGAAACAGGGCCTGGAACGGGTGGCAGCGCTGGGCATGGAGAAGGCACTGGAAGTGGTCCGCGCGGCAGCCACCCGCCTGGCCCCCTACGGCAAGGTCGGCACCGTCGGCTACTGCTGGGGTGGCACGGTGGCTATGCTGTCGGCACTGCGCCTGGGCCTGCCCTCGGTCAGCTACTACGGCGCCCGCAACGTCCAGTTCCTCGATGAGACGCCGAAGGCGCCGGTGATCTTCCACTTCGGCGCGCAGGACAGGAGCATCCCGCCGGAGGCCATCCAGGCCCACCGCGAAAAGCTGCCGCAGATGGCCACCTACGTCTATCCGGCCGACCATGCCTTCAACCGGGAGGTCGGACATGCGTATGATCCAGACAGCGCCGCCCTGGCGCTGCAACGCACCCTGGACTTCTTCTCGGAGCATCTTGGATGAGCGAATTCGAACTCGATTCACGCCTGGCCACCGATAGCGTGCTGGTGGCCGAAGGACCGTTGTCGCAAGTGCGGCTGATGAACGACGAACGATTCCCCTGGCTGGTGCTGGTACCGCGCCTGGCGGGGGTGACCGAGTGGATCGAGCTGGACGGCGAGCAGCAGGACAAGCTGCGCACCGAGCTCAACCGCGCCTGCAAGGCCCTGAAGGGTGCCGATGGGGTGGAGAAGATCAACATCGGTGCGCTGGGCAACATCGTGCGCCAGCTGCATTTCCATGTGATTGGCCGCCACGACGGGGATCCGGCCTGGCCGGGCCCGGTGTGGGGCAGCGGTCCGGCGCATCGCTACGAGCCGGCCGCGCTGGACCAGCATGTCGCCTACTGGAAGGAACGGCTAGGATATCAGCCCCAGTCCTGAGCCCTTGCCGACCCGATGCGATTCAACCTCGTTGCCGCCATTCTGCTGATCCTGATCGGACTGTTCATGCTCGCCAGCAATCTGGGCTGGACGCACCTGAACCTGTCCCGGCTGCTGATGACCTGGTGGCCGGTGGCCCTGGTGGGTGTCGGCATCGCGATGCTGTTCGGTCGCGGCAAATAAGGTAGCGCCGGGCCATGCCCGGCGAACGCACCGCGTGACCCATGCGAAAACGCCGGGCATTGCCCGGCGTTTTCGTCACGCGACGACGCGGGCGCTCAGGTCCGCGGCAGGGTCACGCCGGTCTGGCCCTGGTACTTGCCACCGCGGTCACGGTAGGAGGTCTCGCAGACGTCATCGGCAGCGGCCTGGAAGAACAGCATCTGCGCCACGCCTTCGTTGGCATAGATGCGCGCCGGCAGCGGCGTGGTGTTGCTGAACTCCAGGGTGACGTGGCCTTCCCATTCCGGCTCCAGCGGCGTCACGTTGACGATGATGCCACAGCGCGCGTAGGTGCTCTTGCCCAGGCACACCACCAGGGTGTCGCGCGGGATGCGGAAGTATTCGACGGTGCGCGCCAGCGCGAAGCTGTTGGGCGGAATGATGCATTCATCGCCGACGATATCGACGAAGCTGCCCGGGTCGAAATGCTTGGGATCAACGATGGTGGAGTTGATGTTGGTGAACACCTTGAACTCGCGCGAGCAACGCACGTCGTAGCCGTAGCTGGAGGTGCCGTAGCTGACGATGCGCTCGCCGTTGGCCTGCTTGACCTGCCCGGCCTCGAACGGCTCGATCATGCCGTGCTGTTCGGACATGCGGCGGATCCAACGGTCACTCTTGATGCTCATGCTTTGTCCTGGGGGTACGAGGGGGCGCGAGGATTCTAGCAGGGGGCCGACGCCTGCCGGCGGCCCCTGCCCGGGCACTTACAGCAGCGAGGACAGGATCGGGATCGAGGCCCGCGGACGCTTACCGACTTCCTCGACCAGGCGCTGCGCGGCGTGGCGGTAGGCCTGGGCCGGGACCGAATCCGGCTGCGCGACGGTGATCGGGGTGCCCGCATCGCCCTGCTCGCGGATGCCGATCTGCAGCGGCAGCGAGCCGAGCAGCGGCACGCCGTACTGGGCGGCCATGCGCTCGCCACCACCCTCGCCGAACAGGTGTTCGACATGCCCGCAGCTGCTGCAGGTGTGTACCGCCATGTTCTCGACGATACCCAGCACCGGCACCTCGACCTTCTCGAACATCTTCAGCGCCTTCTTCGCATCCAGCGTGGCGATGTCCTGCGGCGTGGTGACGATCACCGCCCCGGCCAGCGGAATCTTCTGGGTCAGGGTCAGCTGGATGTCACCGGTACCCGGCGGCAGGTCGATCAGCAGGAAATCCAGGTCGTCCCACAGGGTGTCGTTGAACAGCTGGGTCATCGCCGAGGTGGCCATCGGCCCGCGCCAGATCATCGGCGTGTCTTCCTCGATCAGGTAGCCGATGGACATGGTGTCCACGCCGAATGCGCGCAGTGGCTCGATGCTCTTGTTGTCCGGGCTCTCCGGGCGGCCGGACAGGCCCAGCATGGCCGGCACGCTGGGGCCGTAGATATCGGCGTCGAGCACGCCGACGCGGGCCCCCAGCTGCTGCAGTGCCACGGCCAGATTGACCGCCGTGGTGGATTTGCCGACGCCACCCTTGCCCGAGCCCACCGCGATGACGTTGCGGATGCGGGCATGCGGCGTCAGTCCCTTCTGGACCTGGCTGGCATGGGGACGGCGGGGAGAACTGTTCACAACGGGCACCGGCGGGATCGGAAGGAGTAACCCCGCATCATACAAGCTGGATGCAACCTGACTGAAATTCAGGATTGCGACAGATTCGTCCACGGATTGTTAAGTTCATGTTACGTTCGCCGCGCACTGTTTCCAGGCCTCGGGGCTGGTTGTCCAGCCCGCGCGACGGCGTATGCGCAGTGCCGTTTTTGTTTTTGCTCTTATTGGAACTACATGAAACACTTCAGCAATACCGCACGTCGCAGTACGCTCTCCGTCGCCCTGATTTCCGCCCTGATGGCCGCCGCACCGGCCATGGCCCAGGACAAGGCGACCAACCTGGACAAGATCACCGTCACCGGTTCGCTGATTCCGCAGACCCAGGTTGAAACCCAGACCCCGGTGATGTCCATCACCGCCGAAGACATCCAGACCCGCGGCTTCAGCAGTGTTGCTGAAGTGCTGCAGCAGTCCTCGCTGACCACCGGCGGCCTGCAGGGCGGCCAGACCTCGGGTGCCTTCACCCAGGGCGCCGAAGCGGCCGGCATGTTCGGCCTGAACCCGGGCTACACCAAGTACCTGATCAACGGCCGCCCGATGCTTTCGTATCCGGCGCTGTACAACGGCAGCGAGTCGTTCAACAACATCAGCGGCATTCCGATCGACATCGTCGAGCGCATCGAAGTGCTGCCGGGCGGCCAGTCCTCGCTGTACGGCTCGGACGCGATCGCCGGCGTGGTCAACATCATCCTGAAGGAGCGCATGGACGGCGGCACGATGACCGTCCGTGGCGGCACCTACACCGAAGGTGGTGGTGGCAACATCCGCTTCAGCGCCGCCAAGGGCTTCAACGCGTTCGACGACCGCTTCCACGCGCTGGTCAACGTGCAGATCGAAAACGGCAGCCCGATCTGGGGCTACCAGCGTGACATCACCAGGCAGAACAACCCGGTCGGCTACACCGCACAGGTGCCGTCGAACGACTTCGCCGTCATCACCAACGCCGACAACAAGCTGCTGATGATGGACCCCAGCCGCTGCGCCAACGTGGCCGGCCTGTATGACGGCACCACCACCGTCGGCAAGCGCGCCTCGGGCGAATCGTGCGGTTCGGTGTACAGCGCCGGCTACAAGACCCTGAAGAACGGCAAGAACAGTGGCCAGTTCTACTCGTCGATGACCTTCGACGTGAACGACAACTTCCAGCTGTTCGCCGACGTGCTGTACAGCAAGGAAAAGACCGAATTCACCACCGGCTCGAGCGCCCTGTGGTGGGGCACCAAGTCGGTGATGGGCGGCTTCTACGACCAGGGCCTGGGCAAGGTGGTGAACCTGCAGCGCGCCTTCGCACCGGAAGAAATCGGCCCGGGCCACTACAACAACATCCTCAATTCCGATGAAAGCCGTTCCTACCAGGTCACCCTGGGGGGCAAGGGCATGGTCGGCGACTGGGATTACAGCGCCAGCTTCACCCGTGGCGAGTACCGCCTGGACCAGAACCGCTTCGCACGCTGGAAGGACAGGATCGAAGGCTTCTTCGGCGACACCGTGCTGGGCCCGCGCCTGGGCACCACCGCCGATGGTTTCGGCATCTACAACCCGAACTACGCCGCGTTCTACTCGCCGATCACCCCGGACCAGTTCGCCAGCTTCACCGGCTACGGCACCCACCGCAGCAAGACCTGGCAGAACCTGGGCCGCGTGCAGGTGACCAATGGTTCGCTGTTCTCGCTGCCGGGCGGCGACGCCGGCCTGGCCGTGGTGCTGGAAGGCGGCAGTGAAGGCTGGGACTACTCGCCGGACCAGGCCTTCATCGATGGCAACGCCTGGGGCGCGAGCGCCGTGGCCGGTGCCGGCCACCGCAGCAACTACGCGGTGACCAGCGAACTGCGCATGCCGGTGTTCGAGTCGCTGACCATCAGCGCCTCCGGCCGCTATGACGCGTTCAAGATCGCCGACAAGACCGTGGACAAGGCCACCTACAGCCTGGGCCTGGAATACCGTCCGATCGAAAGCCTGCTGCTGCGCGGCAAGTACGGCACCGCGTTCCGCGCGCCGACCCTGTCCGATGCCTTCCAGGGCATGAGCGGTTCGTTCGCCTCCGGCCAGAACGACTACTACCGCTGCAGCCAGCTGAACTACGCGCTGCATGACGACGCCTGCTCGTTCTACAAGACCACCTCGGTGTACAGTGAAAAGTCCGGCAACCCGGACCTGAAGCCGATCACCGCCGACGTGTGGAGCGCAGGCGTGGTGTGGGCCCCGGTGAGCAACTTCTCGCTGTCGGTGGACTACTACAACTGGAAGATCAAGAACGAGGTCAAGACCCTGAGCACCGACCAGCTGCTGCTGGCCGAGTACCAGTGCCGCAATGGCCTGCCGAACAACACCTCGGCCAGCTGCCAGAACGTGACCGACTGGGTGAGCCGTGACGCCGCCGGCAACCTCACCCGCGTGTACACGCCCAAGCTCAACGTCGCCAGCCAGAACCTGCAGGCGGTGACCGTCGGTGCCAAGTACCAGCAGGACATCGGCCGCTTCGGCTCGCTGATGTTCTCGGGCAACTACACCAACATGCTCAAGCGTGAAGTGGAGCCGCTGCCCGGCGCCAAGAAGCTGGACCTGCTGAGCGATCCGTACAACATGTGGTACTACGACAACTTCGCCAAGGTCCGCGGCGATGTGTCGGTGGCCTGGGCGATCTCCAGGTTCACCACCACCGTGTACGCCAACTACGTCGGCAGCACCCCGAACTACCTGGCCTACACCGGCCGCAGCTATGACTACGTCCACTCCTCCGGCGCCAAGGCCGGCAAGTGGGGCTCGTACACCACCTACAACATGAGCCTGAACTACCAGGCGCAGGACGATCTGACCCTGTCGCTGATGGTCAACAACGTGTTCAACAAGCTGCCCGAGGGCCAGCGCTACAACTACCCGGGCAACGAATCGACCCCGTTCAACAGCGGCTTCTACAGCGTGTACGGCCGCCAGATCTCGGCCCAGGTCAAGTACGACTTCTGATCCCGTCGTTTTCCGGACTTCGTGTCCGGGCCAGGCCCCGCTTAGGCGGGGCCTTTTTTTTGCCTGCGATCTGGCAACGCACACTCATTCAGAATCCAGACACATTTGAATCGCTTCGACACAATGCAATACAGATCAACGAGATAGGCAGATTGTGACGTACTTTGTCGCAGTCAGGACGGCGCGTGACGCACATGTTCATGACTGCATGATGAACGCTTGACAGCCTTGGTTAATGTGATGTTAATCTCAAGTCATCGGCGCGTGAAGCCGGTACCGGCGCCGGGCGGCGACATGCTGCCGACACCGGTCAAGGGGCACACGGAGACGTCGACAAGGACCAGTCCCGGTGTACGACGCAATCATTCGATTCAAGGGGATTTCAGATGATCAATCGCAAGTCGCTCAGCAAGCATCCGCTGAGCTTCGCCCTCGCCTCTGCCGTGCTGCTCGCCGCAGCCGCCCCGGCGGTCGCACAGAACACCACCAGCACCACCACCCAGACCGCGGAAGAGACCGCCAAGTCCAGGGCCACCAATCTGGACACGGTGACCGTCACCGGCTCGCGCATCGGCCGCGACGTGTTCAATTCGGTTTCGCCGGTGCAGGTGATCACCCGTGAGGAAACCACCCTGGCCGGCTTCCAGTCGACCGCGGGCGTCCTGCAGAGCACGGCGATTACCGCCGGTTCCGCTCAGATCAACAACGCGTACGGTGGCTATGTCACCAACGGCGGCCCGGGCGCCAACACCGTCGGCCTGCGCGGCCTCGGCCCGACCCGCACCCTGATCCTGATGAATGGCCGCCGCGTCGCTCCGGCCGGCTCGCGCGGCTCGGTCGGCGCTGCCGACCTGAACGTGCTGCCCAATGCCATGGTCGATCGCGTTGAAGTGCTGAAGGACGGCGCATCGTCGATCTACGGCTCCGACGCCGTCGCCGGCGTGATCAACATCATCACCCGCAACAAGGTTGACGGCGTGACCGTCGAAGCCCGCCACACGGCGACCGAAGGCGGCGGCGGCGAAGAGCGCCGTTACTCCGTTGTGTTCGGCAGCACCGGCGAGCGCGGCCACTTCTCCGGTTCGTACGAGTACTACAACCGTGACGAACTGACCCTCGGCGACCGCGACTGGTCCAGCTGCAACACCGACTACCGCAAGCGCGCGGGTGGCCAGGGCGCCTGGGGTGACGGCGACTACATCGACCCGCTGACCGGCAAGCCGAAGTGCTATCCGATCACCGGTACCGGCTCCAACGGCGTGACCATCAACACCATCGGCACCAACGTCCTGGCCGGTGTTCCGGCGCAGGGCGCGACGGGCACCACCTTCGACCGCTGGCGCCCGAACTCCTCGGTCACCTCCGGCCTGGTCGGCTTCGAGGGCGTTGGCCGCGGCTCCGCGCTGAACAACAACATCCGCGACACCTTCGATCCGCGCACGCTGAACCGCTCGATGATCTCCGGCGCCAAGACCCACACCCTGTTCCTGCAGGGCGGCCTGGACGTCAATGCCCTGGGCAATGCCGAAGCCTACTTCGAACTGCTCGGCAGCCGCCGTGAGTCGGAGCAGACCGGCTACCGCCAGCTGTCGCTGGACTACCTGCGCGGCAGCCCGTTGATCCCGTCCAACCTGCAGGCCTCCAACTTCGGCGGCGGCGTCGGCGTGCGTGCCTTCATCGGTTACGGCAACGACAAGAGCAGCCAGACCGTCGACTTCTTCAAGGGCACCGCCGGCCTGCGCGGCGAGCTGAGCTCGACCTGGAACTATGACTTCTACCTCAGCCACGCCCGTTCGGACGCGGACTACACCCAGCAGTCGTTCCTGACCGACCGCCTGCGCCAGAGCCTGAACGTGGTCTCCGACGGTGCCGGCGGCTTCCGCTGCGTCGACCCCAGCAATGGCTGCGTTGCCGCCCCGGCCCTGACCAGCGCAGTGGTCGCCGGCAAGTTGCCGCAGGCATGGAAGGACTACGTGTTCGTGCCGGTGACCGGCAACACGCTGTACACCGAAACCACCGCCAACTTCTCCGTTGACGGTCCGCTGTTTACCCTGCCGCATGGCGATGTGCGCGCCGCGTTCGGTGCCGAATGGCGTCGTGCCAAGATCGATGACACCCCGTCGATCCATTCGATCAACAACAACCTGTACAACCTGACCTCGTCCACCCCGACCCGCGGTACGGACTCGGTGCGTGAAGTGTTCGGCGAAATCGAAGTACCGGTCCTGTCGGGCGTCACCGCGGCCGAAGAGCTGACCTTCAATGCCTCGGCCCGCTGGACCGATTACCGCTCCTACGGTTCGGACGAAACCTACAAGCTGGGTGGCCTGTGGACCCCGGTCAAGTGGCTGTCGGTGCGTGCCTCCTACGGTACGTCCTACCGCGCACCGGCGCTGTTCGAACAGTTCCTGGGTGCCACCAGCGGCTTCCTCAGCAACCAGATCGACCCCTGCAACAACTGGGGCGCTGATCCGGGCACCCCGCTGGCGGCCAACTGCGCATCCGAAGGCCTGTCTCCGGACCACTACGCCACCCAGTCCGTGGCGGTCATCAACGGCGGCGGTGCGGCAGCGGGCCTGAAGGCGGAAACCTCGAAGAACTTCACCGCCGGCATCGTGCTGCAACCGGAACTGCCGGGCTGGTTCGGTGACATCTCCTTCGCCGCCGACTACTTCAACATCGAAGTGGAAAATGGCGTGTCGCGCGCCGGTGGCGCCAACATCCTGGACCTGTGCTACAACAACCCGAGCTTCCGTGCAGGTGGTGGCTTCTGCCGCCTGGTCGACCCGCGCAACCCGGTCAACAAGGCACTGACCGTGTATGACAGCTATGTCAACCTGGCAGTGGACAAGGTCCGTGGCTACGACTTCACCCTGCGCTACACCCGCGACGTGGGCCCGGGCACCCTGCGTGCCAACGTCCAGGTAACCCACTTCACCGAACAGTCCAACAAGCTGTTCGCTGATGACGCGCTGCAGGACTACAACGGCATGCTGAACACCCCGGCTTACACCGGCACGCTGGACCTGGTCTACAGCTGGAACAAGTGGCGCGCCCGTTACGGCCTGGAGTGGGTCGACTCGATGGATAGCTACGACTACTACAACCTGGATCCGGCCACCTCGGTGTACAAGTTCGCTGTGCCGAGCTACTTCACCCACTCGCTGTCGGCCGAATACACCGGTGACAAGTGGTCGGTGACGGCCGGCGTCCGCAACCTGCGCAACGAAGAGCCGCCGATGATCTCCTCCGGTGCCTACAACCGTGTCGGTAACGCTCCGCTGTACAGTGGCTACGACTATGTCGGCCGCACGTACTTCGTGAACGTCTCCAAGAGCTTCTGATAGTGCGCCAGAGCCGCCGCCCGCAAGGGCGGCGGCTTTTTTGCGCCCGGACCTGCAACCAGGAACAGCCCATGAAGAACATCGTCTCCGCCAGCGCACTGATGTTGACCCTCGCGCTGGCCGTCGTGGCACCGGTATCGGCAGCGCCGACCGTCCCCACCATCGAGCAGCTGGCCGCTTTTCCGCAGCTGTCCAGCCTCTCCATCTCGCCCGACGGCAAGCACATCGCCGGCCTGCAGGCCCAGGGCGAAGATCGTGTGATCCTGGTCTGGAACACCGACAACCTCGGCGCTGCACCGACCGTCATCGGATCCGGCCGCATGAAGTTCCAGGGCGTGTCCTTCATCAAGAACGGGCTGCTCGCCGTCAGCCTCTGGCAGCCCTACGATCTGCGCACCGACCGGGTGACCAAGACCTTCATCAGCAAGTTCTTCATCACCGATATTGAAGGCAAGAACTGGAAGGAGCCGATCACCCCTGCTCGTGCCAGCAGCCATGCGCAGGAACTGGAGCAGGCGCTTTCCAGCTCAAGTGTGCTCGATACGCTACCCAACGATCCGGACCACATCCTGGTCATCAATGGTTCGGGCAGCAATGCCGGCGACGTATACAAGGTGAACGTACGTGACTTCACCACCCAGCGCATCCAGAAGACCGAAGAACGGGTGGCCGGTTACATCACCGACCTCAACAGTGAACTGCGTGCCCGCCTGCGCCAGGACGTGGACGGTACCGGCGCCTATGTGGCGACCGAGTTCCGCAATCCCTCAACCAATGCGTGGGAAGAGCATTTCCGTTCCTATGTGAAGAACCGTGACATCAACCAGGTGGTCGGTTTCGCCGACGATGCCAACATTGCCTTCATCCAGAGCAATGTCGGCCGCGACAAGACCGTCATCTATGAATATGACATCGCCGCGCGCAAGCAGAAGGAAGTGCTGTTCGAGCACAAGTTCTTCAACGCCGGCGATGTGCGGGTCAACCATTACAAAGGCGTGGACAACATCCCGTTCGGCGCGCTGCTCGGCGTGGGCTACAGCGGCCCGCGCGGCAACGAGGTGGAATGGACCAACGGATCCTTCAAGGCATTGATGGCCGGCCTGCGCCAGGCCTTGGCGATCAACGCCAGCGAGGTGACGCTGGTCGACCCGGCCACCAGCCAGAGCGCCACTGTGGAGCTGGACAACGGCCAGGCGGTGCGGGTCGTCGATTACAGCGCCGATATGAAGACCGTCATCGTGGTCACCTCCGGGCCGTCCAATCCGCCCGAATACCACCTGCTGCACAACGGCAAGCTGACCCTGCTGGCCAAGACCTACCCGCAGATCCAGCCTGCCGCACTGGGCCAGACCCGGCTGGTCTATTACAAGGCACGCGACGGGCTGGATATTCCTGCCTTCCTCACCACGCCCAGCACCGAGCTGTGCGGTGCTGGCCCCTGGAAGGCGGTCGTGCATCCGCACGGCGGGCCATGGGCGCGCGATGGCATGGACTTCGATGGCTCGATGTGGGTCCCGCTGATGGCATCGCGCTGCATGGCGGTGCTGCGTCCGCAGTTCCGCGGCTCGGCCGACTGGGGCCGCAAGCTGTGGATGGCCGGTGACGCCGAGTGGGGCCAGAAGATGCAGGATGACAAGGACGACGGCGCGCAGTGGATGATCGACCAGAAGATCGCCCGCCCCGGCCACATCGCCATGTTCGGCTTCTCCTATGGCGGCTACTCGGCGTTTGCCGCCTCGGTGCGCCCCAACGGCCTGTACAAATGTGCCATTGCCGGTGCCGGCGTCTCGGACATCAAGAAGATCTGGTCGCGCTTCTATACCAACCCGTTCTTCCGCCAGGCCCAGGCCCCCACCGTGGCCGGCCTGAATCCGGTGGACAAGGCTGGCGAGATGAAGATCCCGTTGATGGTCTACCACGGCGATCGCGACCGCACGGTGCCGATCGAACAGTCCGAGTGGTTCGTGAACAAGGCGAAGGGTTCCGGCCAGCCGGTCGAGTTCCACGCCATCGCCGACTATGCCCACGGGCCGGCCTGGACGCGCCGGATCATGGCCGACCAGTTGCAGCTGATCGACGACTACCTGGGCAAGGGCTGCGGCGGCGGCGGCCTGTAAGCGTTACCGGCCCACAGCAGGGGCGCCCTTGCACGTTCTGGCCCTTGCGCCCGGGCATGACCTTCGACACCCTTGCAGCGCAGGCCGGCGGCGTATCGTTCGGCCCACGGCCGTACCTGCGGCTCTTTCCTGACTCACTCGGCCTGGAGGCCAACAATAGTGATGACGCGCACTCCCAAGATCGTCCTGCTCAGCCTGGCCGTGTCGGCCGTGCTGGCCGGCTGCGGCAAGAACGAAACCCCGGCCAAGGATGCCGCGGCCCCCGCCCCGGCCACCGCCGAAGCCACCGTTTACAAGCTGGATGAGAGCAAGCTGCCGGCCTACAACGCCTTCCAGCCCAGCGACCTGGATACCACCAAGGACGCCTGCACCGCCTTCGGCGACTACGTCAACAGCAAGTGGCTGGCCGCCAATGAGATCCCGGGCGACCGCACCAGCTGGGGCGCGTTCACCATCCTCGACGAGCGTTCGGTGGCCGTGCAGCACCAGCTGGCCGAGCAGGTCGCACAGGTGAAGAACCCGAACCACATCGAGAAGATCGTCGGCGACCTGTGGGCCACCGGCATGGACGAAGCCAAGATCAATGCCCAGGGCATCGAGCCGCTGAAGGCCGACCTGAGCGCGATCGACGGCCTGCAGGACAAGGCGGCCATTGCCAACTACCTGCGCAGCAGCGCCGCCAAGGGTGACAACGTCCTGTTCGGCTTCGGCGCTGAAGCCGACTTCAAGAACTCGGCGGTGAACCTGGCCTACGCCAGCCAGGGTGGCCTGGGCCTGCCGGACACCACCTATTACACCGACGCCAAGAATGCCGACAAGCTGAAGGCCTACCAGGCGCACGTGGCCAAGGTGCTGGAACTGTCCGGCGTCGCCGCCGCCGATGCGGCCAAGCAGGCCGAGGACGTGGTCAAGTTCGAAACCCGCCTGGCCAAGGCATCGAAGTCGCGCGTGGAGCTGTCGCGCAACGTCGAGCTGTTCTACAACCCGGTCACCCTGGCCGACGCCGACAAGCTGACCCCGAACTTCAGCTGGACCGAGTTCTTCAAGTCGCAGGGCGTGGCCGCGCCGGAGAAGTTCTCGCTGGCCATGCCGGCCTTCCATGAAGAAGTGAGCAAGGCGCTGGGCGACACCGATCCGTCGGTGTGGCGCGCCTACCTGCGCTTCCACACCGTGGACAGCGCCTCGCCGTACCTGGCCGATGCCTTCGTGCAGGAGAACTACGAGTTCTACGGCAAGACCCTCAACGGTCAGAAGGAACAGAAGCCGCGCTGGAAGCGCGTGCTGGGCACCATCGAGAACGATGCCGGTGAAGCCTTCGGCCAGCTGTATGTGAAGGTGGCCTTCTCGCCGGAAGCCAAGGCGAAGATGGAAGAGCTGGTGAAGAACCTGGCCGCGTCGCTGAAGGAACGCATCCAGGGCCTGAGCTGGATGAGCGAGGAAACCAAGGCCAAGGCCATCGCCAAGTGGGAAACCTTCACCCCCAAGATCGGCTACCCGGACAAGTGGCGTGACTGGTCGGGCCTGCAGACCCAGCGCGACAGCTTCCTGGGCAACGTGCGCGCGGCCAACGAGTTCAACTACAAGTTCAACCTGTCCAAGATCGGCAAGCCGGTGGACAAGACCGAGTGGGGCATGACCCCGCAGACGGTCAACGCCTACTACAACCCGCTGCAGAACGAGATCGTGTTCCCGGCCGCCATCCTGCAGCCGCCGTTCTTCGACCCGAAGGCCGACGACGCGCTGAACTACGGCGGCATCGGTGCGGTGATCGGCCACGAGATGACCCACGGTTACGACGACCAGGGCGCACGCTTCGGGCCGACCGGCAACCTGGAAGACTGGTGGAGCCCGGCCGACAAGAAGAACTTCGAAGGCCTGACCGGCAAGCTGGTCAAGCAGTTCGACCAGTACAAGGTTGACGGCCAGGCGGTGAACGGCCACCTGACCCTGGGCGAGAACATCGCCGACCTGGGCGGCCTGGCCACCGCCTACGACGCCCTGCAGAAAGCCAGCGCCGGCAAGGAAGACACCAAGGTTGACGGCTTCACCCGCGACCAGCGCTTCTTCTTCAACTGGGCCACCGTGTGGCGTACCAAGTACACCCCGGAAAACGCCAAGGTGCGCCTGGCCACCGACCCGCACGCCCCGGCGCAGTTCCGCGCCATGGGTGCGCCGTCGAACCTGCCGACCTTCGCCGCAGCGTTCCAGTGCAAGGCCGGTGCGCCGATGGTCCGTGCTGGCGATCAGCAGGTGGTGATCTGGTAAGCCCCGGCTGACGCTGCGGCAGACCTGCAAAGGCCCGGGGATTCCCGGGCCTTTGTTTTTTTGCCGAACCTGCCATCCACGCATGGCGTGGATCTACTGATCCCGGCGCTCTCCGGTAGCTGCCGACCTTGGTCGGCGAGAGCAGCGTGATGCGTGCATGCCGCGTCCATGCCCGGCTTGCTATAGTGCGCGCGCCCTCAATCCATCACGGATTCGTTCTACATGCCCAACTTCCGTCCGCTTGCCATCGCCCTGGGCATCAGCCTGGCGACCCTGGTCCCGAGCCATGATGCGTTCGCCGCCGCCAAGAAGAAGGCCGCGCGTGCCCCGGCCGTCAGCGCCCAGTGCAGCGATTTCTATGCGGCCACCAATGCGGGCTGGCTCAAGGCCAACCCGGCGCCGCAGGTCGGTGCCACCACCGCGCTGGGCCAGCTGGTCGAGCGCAGCCGCCAACAGCAGCGTGAACTGCTGGACGCCTCGATGAAGGCGCCGCAGGGCAACGTGCAGAAGCTGCTGGGCGACTTCTGGGCCAGCGGCCTGGACGAAGCCGCCGTGGAAGCAGACGGCTCCAATCCGATCGCGCCGCTGCTGACCCGCATCAACGCCATCAAGAAGGCCAAGGATGTTCCGGCCTCGATCGCCGCGCTGCACCAGGTCGGCATTCCCGTGGCCTTCAACTTCGGTCCGGACGTGGACCTGAAGGCACTGGACCGCCACATCGGTTACTTCATGCAGGGCGGCATGGGCCTGCCCGATCCGGCGTTCTACACCCGTACCGACGCCGATACCGTGGCGTTGATGGGCCGCTACCGCAACTACGTCAAGCAGATCCTGGCGCTGACCGGCACCCCGGCTGCCAAGCTGGATGCCGAATCGCAGGCGGTGATCGCGCTGGAAACCGAACTGGCGCGCAATGCGCAGTCGCTGGCCGGCATCAACAATCCGTTCAACAACTACGCGCCGATCTCCACCAAGGATCTGAACAGCCGCTACCGCAACCTGCAGCTGGATGCCTTCCTGAAGGCGCAGGGCGTGGACGACGATCTGGTCTCGCTGGCCGACCCGCAGCTGTTCAAGCAGCTTGACGGCATGGTCACCAAGCTCAAGCCGGACCAGTGGAAGGCCTACCTGCGCTGGCGCGTGGGCGATTCGATGGCACCGTACCTGTCCAAGGCCTACCGCGACGCCGAGTTTGAATTCCGTGGCCGCGTGCTGCGCGGCGAAACGCTGCCGCCGCAGCGCTGGGAAAGCGTGCTCGATGCGATCAACGTGGCCGCCGGCCCGATGGTCGGCCGCGAGTATGCCGCGCGTTACCTGTCGGCCGAAGACCGCCGCCAGGCGGCATGGATCGTCGACAAGGTGCGCGAGGTGCAGATCGAGGCGGTCAAGAACAGCAGCTGGATGAGCGCCGAGGCCAAGACCGAAGCGCAGGCCAAGCTGGCCGCGCTGAAGATCGAGATCGGCACGCCGCTGCGTGACCTCGACTACACGGTGCAGCCGATGGGCCGCGGCTCGTTCGGCGGCAACATGCTGATCGCCTCGACCTGGCGCCACCGAGAGGAGATGCGCCGCATCGGCAAGGGCAACGCCGACCGCCGCTGGGACGTGTTGCCGCAGCAGCCGTCGCTGGCCTATGACCTGGCGCAGAACCGCCTGATCGTCACCGCTGCGATCCTGCAGGGTCCGGTGTTCAACGCCAAGGCCGACGCGGCCGACAAGTTCGGCAGCTTCGGTGGCCTGGTCGGCCATGAGCTGACCCGCGCGATCGATGCCAAGGGCGCGCTGGTCGATGCCAAGGGTGAACTGCGCAGCTGGTGGACCCCGGCCGACAAGACCGCCTGGACCCTGCTCGGCAACCGCGTGGCCGCCCAGTACGGCGCCTACGAATTCCCCGGCGTGAAGGGTGCCAAGGTCAACGGCACGCTGACCCAGGAAGAGAACCTGGCCGACATCGCCGGCCTGGAACTGGCCTGGGCGGCGTACACCGCGCAGGAACCGAAGGCCAAGCAGGCACAGCAGCAGGGCTTCTTCCGTGCCTGGTCGGCGCTGTGGGCACAGCAGCTGTCGCCGAACGAAGCCGTGCGCCGCCTGACCGCCGACATCCGTGCACCTGGCGTGTGGCGCAGCAACGGCACGCTGGCCAACCTGCCCGCGTTCGGGGCCACCTTCAGCTGCAAGGCCGGCCAGCCGATGCAGCGCAGCGAGGCCGAGCAGATCAAGGTCTGGCGTTGAGCCAGGGCTGACGCAGCACAGCAAAGGGCGCCTTCGGGCGCCCTTTTTTTTGCGGGTGCAGCACGATCCCGGGTTAACACCGGGCATGTTATCGCTGCGGCCTCGTCCATCGTGGAGCCCCGACATGGCACACAAGAACACGATCTGCGTCTGGTACGACAGCGGCGCACTCGAGGCCGCTACCTTCTATGCCAGCATCCTGCCCGACAGCGCGGTGACCGCCGTGCATCACGCCCCCGGTGACTACCCGGACGGCAAGGAAGGCAATGTGCTGACGGTTGAATTCAGCGTCTGCGGCATTCCCTGCGTCGGCCTCAATGGCGGTACTGCGTTCAAGCACAGCGAAGCCTTCTCCTTCCAGATCCAGACTGAAGACCAGGCCGAGACCGACCGCCTGTGGAATGCCATCGTCGGCAACGGCGGCCAGGAGAGCCAGTGCGGCTGGTGCAAGGACCGCTGGGGCATTTCCTGGCAGATCAGCCCACGCATGCTGATCGAAGCGGTGACCAGCAAGGACAAGGCACTGGCCAAGCGCGCCTTCAACGCGATGATGCCGATGAAGAAGATCGACATCGCGACCATCGAAGCGGCAATCAGAAAAGGGGACGGAGGGAATTAAGTCGTTTCTCCCCATCCCCGGTGCATCAATGCAGAATGCGACTTAATCCCCTCCGTCCCCTTTTTGCGAGGTGCAGATGTCCTGGGATGCGATCATCATCGGTGGCGGTCACAACGGGCTGGTCTGCGCGGCCTATCTGGCGAAGGCCGGGAAGCAGGTGCTGGTGCTGGAACGGCGCAGCGTGCTCGGCGGAGCGGCGGTCACCGAGGAGTTCCATCCCGGCTTCCGCAATTCGGTGGCGTCGTACACGGTGTCGCTGCTGCAGCCGAAGGTGATCGACGATCTGCAGCTGCATGCGCATGGGCTGCGCATCGTTGCGCGGCCGGCCAACAACTTTCTGCCATTGCCCGATGGGCGCTACCTGTTGTCGGCACCGGGCCGTACCCAGGCCGAGGTGGCGAAGTTTTCCCAACGCGATGCACAGGTGCTGCCCGCCTACGAGGCGCGCCTGGAGAACTTCGCCGACGTGCTGCGTGCGTGGGCCCTGCGCGCGCCGCCGGATCTGGGCATGGCGGGTGGTTGGCGCGCCCTGCCTGCGTTGTGGCAGATGGGAAAGCTCGGCCGCGAACTGGCGGCACTCGATGCTTCACTGCGACAGGAACTGCTGGACCTGTTCACGCTGTCGGCGGCCGAGTACCTGGACCGCTGGTTCGAAAGCGAGCCGATCAAGGCCTTGTTCGGCTTCGATGGCATCGTCGGCAACTACGCCAGCCCCTACTCGCCGGGCAGTGCCTACGTGCTGCTGCATCATGTGTTCGGTCAGTGCAATGGCGTGAAAGGCGCGTGGGGCCACGCGATCGGTGGCATGGGCGCGATCAGCCAGGCGATCGCGGCCGCTGCACGTCAGGCCGGCGCCGAGCTGCGCGTGGATGCCGATGTGCGGCGAGTGCATGTCGAGCAGGGCCGCGCGGTGGGCGTGGAACTGGGCAACGGCGAAACACTCCGCGCACACGCGGTGATCGCCAACGTCAACCCGAAACTGCTGTACGAGCAGCTGCTGGAACCGGCGCAGGTACCGCAAGCAACCCGCGAGCGGATGACGCACTGGCGCTGTGGTTCGGGCACGTTCCGGATGAACGTGGCGCTGTCGCGGCTGCCGGACTTCCGCGCCCTGCCCGGCCCGGGCGAGCATCTCAGTGCCGGCATCATCCTGGCCCCCAGCCTGGACTACATGGACCGCGCCTGGCTGGACGCACGACGCGACGGCTGGTCACGCGAGCCCATCGTGGAGATGCTGATTCCCAGTACGCTGGATGATTCGTTGGCGCCGCCCGGGCAGCATGTGGCCAGCCTGTTCTGCCAGCACGTGGCGCCGGTCCTTTCCGAGGGTCGGCACTGGGATGACCACAAGGACAGCGTGGCCGACCTGATGATCGCCACCGTCGAACGTCATGCGCCTGGCTTCGCCGACAGCGTGCTGGGCCGCCAGGTGTTGTCACCACTGGATCTGGAACGCACCTTCGGCCTGATCGGCGGCGACATCTTCCACGGCGCGCTCAGTGCCAACCAGCTGTTCTCGGCACGGCCGATGGTCGGCCAGGCCGGCTACCGTGGTGCCCTGCCCGGCCTGTACCTGTGCGGTTCGGGCACCCATCCCGGCGGTGGCGTTACCGGTGCGCCGGGGCACAATGCCGCGCAGGTGGTATTGCGGGATCTGTGAGGGTGTGCCGTTTGCTCTGGTAGATGCCAACCTTGGTTGGCACCTACCGATCTTTGTGCCAACCAAGGTTGGCACCTACCCGCGCGGGAGAAGGTGTGCCGACCAACGGTTGGCACCTACCCGCGTGAAGCGAGGCGCATCGCGCCTCACTTCACGCTGCGCAGATGGTTCGGGCGATTCGGCGGGCCCGGCGGGCGCCGCTTGTTGAACGGTGGCTGCCCGCGCCAGTAGCGGATCAGCAGCCAGCCAAACAGCATGCCGCCCAGATGCGCGAAGTGCGCCACGCCTGGCTGCCAGCCGGTCATGCCCAGCACCAGTTCGCCCACACCGAACAGGATCACGAAGGTCCGCGCCTTCATCGGAATCGGCGGGAACAGCAGCATCACCCGCTGGTTCGGGAACAGCATGCCGTAGGCCAGCAACAGGCCGAACACGCCGCCGGAAGCACCCAGCACCGTGGCCGGATTCTCCAGCAGGGTACCGACCAGCAGCTGGCAGACGCCTGCACCGGCAACACACACCAGGTAGTACAGCAGGAAGCGCTTCTCGCCCCAGGTCTGTTCCAGCGGCGCGCCGAACATGAAGACCGCCAGCATGTTGAAGAACAGATGGCCGAAGCTGCCATGCAGGAAGCCATAGGTCAGCAGCTGCCACGGCTGGAAGTTGCCGCCGGGCGAGAACGCATCGAAGCCCTGCTGCAGCGGTTGCAGCATGAACGGCTCGAAGGTCTGCATGCCGAGCAGGAACGGCTGCTGCAGCAGGAACAGGATCGCGTTGGCGATCAACAGGGCCTTGGTGACGGTTGGCAGTCGCGGGAACATGGGAGCACCGGCATGAAACGGCCTCCATCATAGCCGCAGCACCGCATCTTGTTGGCGACCGGCAGGCGCAGCCTGTTCAGTCGCCCGCCACGCTCAGCCGGGGCCCCACACCGCGGCATCCAGCGCTGCGGCCGGATCGGTCGCCGCCATCCGCACCCGCCCGTTCTCCACCACCACGCCCTCGGCACGCAACCGCTGTGACTGCTCGCGCCAGCCGGCCGATCCCTCCGCCATCGCGATGCGCCCATCCGAGCGCAGCACACGGTGCCAGGGCAGGTCCGGGTCGTCGTTCTGGCCGAGAATGCGCGCGGTCAACCGCGCCCGCCCGGGCAAGCCGGCACGCATCGCCACCTGGCCATAGCCCAGCACCTGCCCCGGCGGAATCGCGCGGATCACCGCCAGGATGCGTGCACGCGCCTGCTCCGGCGTCAGCGCCGCAGGCGGGTCACCAGCAGTACGCCGATCAGCACCAGCACGGTGCCGGCGATCTGCGCCGGCCCCATCGGTTCGTCGAGCAGCCATAGGCTCATCACGATGGTGGAAACAGGGCCCAGCATACCGACCTGCGCGGCCAGCGACGAACCCACGCGTTGCACCGCCAGCATGATCGCCAGCACCGGCAGCACCGTGCACACGGTGGCGTTGAGCAGCGACAGCCACTGCACCGCTGCCGGTGCCTGCCACAGCAACGGCAGCGGATGGGTCACCGCGAAATGCAGCAGCACCAGCACGCTGGCCACACAGCTGGCATAGGCGGTCAGCCGCACCGCACCGATGCGCGCCACCACCTGCCCACTACCAAACAGGTACAGCGCGTAGCTGAGCGCACTGCCCAGCACCAGCAGGCTGCCGACGATGATCTGCCCGCCCTCGCGCTGCAGATCGTGGCCGAAGGCCAGCAGCACGCCGAGGTAGCTCAGCACCAGCGCGCCGATCTGCCAGCGCCCCGGCCGCTGCCGTGCCAGCAGCACGTTGATCAGCAGCACCAGGGTCGGGTTCAGGTACAGGATCAACCGTTCCAGGGTCACGCTGATGTACTGCAGGCCCTGGAAGTCGAGCAGGCTGGACAGGTAATAGCCGGTGAACCCGAGCCACAACACGCGGGCGCGGTCGGCCCAGGACAGCGGCTCGGCCCGGCGCGCGGCCCACAGGGCCATGAGCACGAACAAGGGCAGCGCCATCAGCATGCGCAGCGCAAGCAGCATGGTGGCATCAACACCATGACGCAGGCCGAGCTTGACGATGATGGCCTTGCCGGAGGCGGCGATCGCGCCGATCGCGGCCAGGCCGATGCCGCCCAGCGCGATGCGTGGGGATGTGGTGGCGATACGGGAAGCGGAGCTGGACATCAGGACGGCGGCGGGCCGCACAGGGCGGCCAGGGAAGAGGTGGGGGCCGTCATTGTCGCATGGGTGCGCCCGGCGCCCCGTAGAGTCGAGCTTGCTCGACTGCCTTCACAGCGCAGTCGAGCAAGCTCGACTCTACAGAAAACGGCAGCCGAGCATGGCTCGGCTCTACAACAGCCCGGCTCAGCGCATCAGCACCACTTCCTCGGCCGAGGTCGGGTGGATCGCCACGGTGTCGTCGAACTGCGCCTTGGTCGCGCCCATCTTCACCGCAACGGCAAACCCCTGCAGGATTTCATCGGCCGCTTCGCCCAGCAGGTGAATGCCCACCACCCGTTCTTCCGGGCCGGCACAGACCATCTTGAACAGGCTGCGCTGGGTGCCGTTGGCCAGTGCCTGCAGCATCGGCCGGAAGCGGCTGTGGTACACGCTCACCTGCTCGAAGCGCGCACGCGCCTCTTCCTCGCTCATGCCCACCGCGCCCAGCGGCGGGTGCGAGAACACCACACTGGCCACGTTCTCGTAATCCATCTTCGATTGCGGGCGGCCACCGAACAGACGGTCCATCAACCGCCGCGATGCGGCCACCGCCACCGGCGTAAGCCCGACCTTGCCGGCAATGTCACCCACGGCGTGCACGCTCGGCACGCTCGTGGTCTGCCATTCGTCCACCTCCACCTGCTGGTGCTCGCCGATGCCGATGCCCAGCGCTTCCAGGCCCAGGTCACGGCTGTTGCCACGGCGGCCGGTGGCGAAGAACACCGCATCGAACACGCTTTCGAGCGGTCCGTCATGGCCGAACGCACGCACACGCTCGCCGTCGCGCTGCAGTTCACGCAGTCGGTAATCGAAATGGATGCGTACGCCCTGCTGTTTCAGGTTCTCCGCCAACTGATCGGTCAACTCGTAGTCGAAGCGCTCCAGCAGCCGCTTGCCGCGCACCAGCAGGCTCACCTTGCTGCCCAGGGCTTGCAGCAGCCCGGCCAGTTCCACCGCGATGTAACCGCCGCCGATGATCGCCACCTCGGCCGGTGCCGCACGCAGATCGAAGAAGTCATCGGAGACCAGGCCCAGCTCGGCGCCCGGAATGTCCGGGCGCAGCGGGTGCGCGCCGGTAGCAATCAGGATGTGCTCGGCGCTGTAGCGCACGCCATCGCTGCAGGCCACGGTATGCGCGTCGAGCAGATGGCCACGCGCCGGAATGCGCACCACGCCGGTTTCATCCAGTCGCTTGTGGTAGCTGGTGTGGATGTTGCTGATGTAGGCCTGGCGGTGGATCACCAGTTCCTTCCACGACAGTGCCGGGCGCGCCGGCACATCGAAGCCCATCGCACTGGCCAGGCCGATGCGCTCGTGCAGGTCGGCCGCCAGCCACATCGCCTTCTTCGGCACGCAGCCGACATTGACGCAGGTGCCGCCCAGCTCACCGGGTTCCAGCATCGCCACCCGCTTGCCATGCTGCGCGGCGCGGATCGCACCGGCCAGGCCGGCGGAACCGCCGCCAAGGACGATCAGATCGTAATCATAGGGTGCAGTGCTCATCGGAATCGCTCGGGTCGGTAAGGGGCGGGATCGATCGCGGGTGTGCGGCCGCAGACCAGATCGGCAATCAATTGGCCGGTGCCAGCGCTCATGCTGATGCCGAGCATGCCATGCCCGGCTGCAAGCCAGACGTGAGGATGCGCGGGCGCGCGGCCGATCATCGGCACGTCGTCCACGCTCATCGGCCGCCAGCCACACCACTGTTCCTGCAGCTGCGCGCCGCGCGGCGTGCGCAGGTAGTGGTCGGCGGCGTGCTGCAACGCCTGCAGGCGCGTCGCACGCAGCTGCGGGTCAGCACCGGCGAACTCCATGGTGCCGCCCAGCCGCAGCGCGTCGCGCCAGGCAATCACGAAGACGGAATGGTCTTTCAGCACCGCCGGGCGCAACGGCACCTGCGATGGGCGCGACCAGGTCAGCGAATAGCCCTTGCCGGGCTGGATCGGCACGCGCAGGTCCAGCTGCCGCGCCCAGTGGCGCGACCACGGCCCGGTGGCCAGCACCAGCTCGCGCGCCGACAGGTGCTGGCCACCGGCCTGCACGCGTACACCGTGCGCATCACCGCTGAAACCCTGCACGTCCTGCTGTTCGTCGATCACCACGCCCTGCGCGCGCAGCACGCGTGCCAGTTCGGCGGTGTAGCGGTCCGGTCGCAGCTGTGCATCACCGGGGAAGTGGATCGCACCGGCAAGCCGATCATGGAACGCCGGATTGTCGCGCGCGTAATCGGCGCCACCAATGCAGCGCGTGGCAATGCCCTGCGCGTTCAATGCCTCGCACTCGGCCGCGTACTGGTCGAAGTTGCGCGCATCACCGAACACGTAGTCCAGACCGCGCGCCTCGAATTCGCAGTCCAGCGCATGCGTCTTCACCCACTGCGCCAGGCGCAGCCGCGAATCATTCAACAGTGCGCCGCGTGCCCGCGTGGACTGCAGCCAGTCCCGCGCGTTGCAGCGCGCACCGAACTGCAGCAGCCAGCGCCACAGTGTTGGATCCAGCCGCGTGCGCACATACAGCGGTGCGCGCGGATCGAGCATCCAGCGCAGCGCACGCCTCGGAACACCGGGGGCCGCCAGCGGTGGCGCATGGCTGGGCGTGATGGTGCCGCAGTTGCCATGCGAGGTCGCGCCACCGATGCGCCCCCGTTCGATCACCCGCACCTGCCGGCCCTGCGCGCGCAGCGCGAGCGCGGTGGCCAGGCCGATGGCACCGGCGCCCACCACGATCACATCCTCGCGCGCGCCTCGCATCGATCAGCCCTGCCCGGCTCCGCGCCGCATCGGCGGCCACTGCCGGTACGTCATCGCGCGCCACAGCCATTCCATCGGGCCGAAACGGAAGCGCCGTAGCCAGGCGTGCGAAACGCCCACCTGCACCGCGAACAGCGCCAGCGCGAACAACAGCTGCACGCTGCGCGGCATCTGCCCGAACGCGCCCAGGCCGTAGTGATAGAACAGCCAGGTGCACAGCAGCGACTGGCCCAGGTAGTGGGTCAACGCCATGCGTCCCACCGGCGCCAGCCACGCCAGCCGCGCGCGCCAGTGCACGATCCAGGCCAGGTAGCCCAGGCACATCGGCAGACCGCCCACCGTCACCAGGGCCATCGCGGCGGTGACCGGCAGGTCATAGGCACCCGGTGCCAGATACGGCTTCCAGACAACCCCCAGCAGCGTGATCACCAGACCGAGCGGCAGCGCCACCCAGCGCAACACCGCGTACAGCCGCACGAAGCGCTCCGGCGTGGCCAGTGCGCCGCTGCCGGCAAACCAGCTGCCGATCAGGAACATGCCCAGCACTTCCGGGCCCGTAATCAGCAGCGCCCCCATCGACGATCCGAACTCGCCCAGGCGCTGCGCGTTGGCCTGCATCCAGCTGCCCTGCCCGTACACCAGGCGCTGCTGGGCGATCTCCTGCTGCGCGTCGGCGAGCATCTTCTGCAGGTCCTCCACCGGGGCCATCGACACCATCGCCCCGACCAGCAGCATCATCGCCACGCCGGCCAGATAGACGATCACGCCCATCCACGGCAGCCAGCTGCGCGGCGCCTCGCGGCAGGCCAGCAGCGGCAGCGAGACCAGCGCGTACAGCACCAGGATGTCACCGGACCAGACCAGCAGCGCATGGCACAGGCCGATCAGCAGCAGGCCGGCGCTGCGGCGCAGGTAGAACGGGGTGAACGCGCGCCCGGCCACCTCGGCGCGCTGCGCCATCACCGCGAAGCCGGCGCCGAACAGCAGCGAGAACAGGGTGAAGAACTTGCCCTGCACGAACACATAGACGAACGCATCGGCCCAGTAGTCCAGGCCCTGCCAGTGCGTGTCGATACCGGTGAAGGCCAGGTCCAGCGGTCCGCTGAAGGCCTCGATGTTCATCAGCAGGATGCCCAGCAGCGCGGCACCGCGCAGCACATCCAGCACCGCGATGCGTTCGCTGGAAGCCAGCGGTTGCAGGGAAGGAGAAGCGGCGTTCACGGGGCGTCCGTCGGGCAGGTCCGCCATTATGCCGCCGGCCCATGCGCCATGGATGGCCGCGCCGTGTTCCAGAAACGCAACGGCCCGCCGAAGCGGGCCGTTGCTGCCATCACGATCGCGCGGCGATCAGTGCTGGTGACCGCCGTCGCCGTGGACGTGGCCGTGATCGATCTCTTCCTTGCCGGCTTCGCGCACGTCGACGATTTCAACGTCGAAGTGCAGGTCCTTGCCGGCCATCGGATGGTTCAGGTCCACGTCGACCACGCTCATGCCGACCTTCTGCACGGTCACCGCACGCGGGCCGAAGTTGGTCTGCAGCACGACCTGCTGGCCCGGGGCCAGCTTGGTGTTGCCGAAGTGCTTCTTCGGCACGCGCTGGGACAGGCCCTCGCGACGCTCACCGTAGGCATCGGCGGCCTTGACGTCGACGCTGAAGGTCGCGCCGGCTTCCTTGTCCATCATGGCGTTTTCCAGGCCCGGAATGATGTTGCCGTGGCCGATCAGGATCGCCAGCGGCTCGCCGCGGTCCTTGGACGACTCGATCGGCTCCTGGCCGGCTTCGGAAACGGTGTAGTGGAAGCGGACAACGCGGTCTTTTTCGATCTTCATGCGCAACTCTGTCTGGATCTGCCGGAGGCAGGCGGGTTGGGGCGGGTTGTGGCCCGGCGGGGACGCCGCCATCATGACGGCCAATCCAAGGTGGCGCATTATCCGGAGATCATGCACATCACGCCAGTTTCGTCCGGCCCGCGCCGGTTGCTCGCCCCGGCCCTGCTGCTGGCCCTGCCCCTGTTGCTGACCGCCTGCGGCGGCGGCAAGGCCACCCGCCCTGCTCCGCCACCGCCAACCGCGCACTGGCCGAAGACCGTGCCGGACAACCCCGAGGCGGCCAATTCGGTGCTGATGCGCGCCATCAGCCTGGTCGGCACGCCCTACCGCTATGGCGGCAACACCCCCGATTCGGGCTTCGACTGCAGCGGCCTGGTGGCCTACGTCTACCGCGAGATGCTGGACCTGAAGCTGCCACGCACCTCCCGTGACCTGGCCGCGGTACAGGGCCCGAAGATCGACCCGCAGCGCCTGGCCACCGGTGATCTGGTGTTCTTCGGCAGCCGCGGCAACGTCACCCATGTCGGCATCTACGTGGGTGAAGGACGTTTCGTGCACGCCCCGAGCACCGGCGGCACGGTCCGGCTCGATTCGCTCAGCGGGCCCTACTGGAAGGACCACTACACGGGGGCGAAACGCGTTCTTCGCTAAGATGAACAGGCGATATGTTCAAAACTGTGACGCTCATCACTCGTAAACTAACGGATTACTAACGGAATTTTTAACTTATCCGCGCTTTTACAGGGCATGATGCCCCATCGTTTTTTTCCTGTGACCGACGCGTGACGACTGACGACCTGAAAAGCGAAGGCCAGACTTCCGTATCTTCACGTGGTGCCCGCCCGCTGTTGCTTGGCCTGGCACTGTGCCTGACCAGCCTTCCGGCCTGGTCGCAGACCGCTCCGAACCGCTCCTCCGATGTGACCCCGGCCCCGGTGGCCGAGAGCACCACCCGACCGGCCGCCAAGGCCGAGGCTGCCGCTCCGCAGCGCAGCCGCGTCGATGCCGCCGCCAGCGCCACGCTGGCCGCCCTGCTGCCGCACCTGGCCGCCAACGACACCATTCCGCTGATGGACCGCTCGGCCGTGGTGGCCGGCGATCTCAGCCGCCTGCTCGCCAACTACGACACCAGCAGCGCCGCCAATGGCAGCGTTGTCGGCACCGCCGCCGACAATGGCAAGGTGCAGTCGCTGCTGCGCCGCGCGATGACCTTGCTGGGCACCCCGTACCGTTGGGGTGGCAGCAACCCGGACAGCGGCTTCGACTGCAGCGGCCTGGTCGGCTACGTGTTCCGCTCGGCGCTGGGCATTGAGCTGCCGCGCGTGTCGCGCGAGATGGCCCACGACGACAACGCCGAACTGATCAACGACCGCACCGCGCTGGCCGCGGGCGACCTGGTGTTCTTCGGCCGCAAGGGCCGCGTTGACCATGTCGGCATCTATGTCGGTGATGGCCGCTTCCTGCACGCACCGAGCTCGGGCAAGGACGTCCGCGTGGACACCCTGCTCAGTGGCTACTGGGGCAACAAGTTCATGCAGGCCCGCCGGGTCGACCTCTGACCTGCTGGCGCCACCGCGCCGCCTGAGAGACGAAAAGCCGCTGCCCTGCAGCGGCTTTTTTGTTTGCGCCCCCGGTGGGTGCCGACCCTGGTCGGCACAGCGCCATCTGCCCGGGTGGGTGCCGACCCTGGTCGGCGCAGCGCCATCTGCCCCGGGTGGGTGCCGACCGTTGGTCGGCACAGCGCCATCTGCCCCGGTGGGTGCCGACCGTTGGTCGGCACGGCCGCCATGCATGGATGGCGTGGATCTACCGGCACAAAACAAAAGGCCCGCCGGTCAGGGCGGGCCTTCCATCACCACCACGCAACCTCAGCCGCGCGGCGGCGTCGGGTCGGGGTCATCCACGCCGACATTGCTGGACGGGTTGTCATACACCGCCTGGTCGAGCAGCCCGGTCTCCTTGGCCACGATCACCGGCACCAGCATCTGGCCCGTCACGTTCGTCATCGTGCGCATCATGTCCAGGATGCGGTCGATGGCATACAGGTAACCGATGGTCTCCAGCGGCAGGTTGGCCGCGCTCAGCACCACCGTGGCCATGATCACGGCGGTGCCGGGTACGCCGGCGGTACCGAAGCTGCCCAGCACCGAAGCAATCAGCACCACCACGTACTGTTCCGGGGTCAGCGGCACGCCGCTGTACTGCGCGATGAACACCGCGCACAGGGCCGGATAGATCGCACCGCAGCCGTCCATCTTGATGCTGGCACCCAGCGGCACCGCGAACGAGCCGTAGTCCTTGTTCACCCCCAGGTTGTGGGTGATCGAACGCAGCGCCACCGGCATCGCCGCAAAGCTGGACGAGCTGACGAACGCCACCTGCATGCCCGGCGCGGCGCCACGGAAGAACTTCAGTGGGTTCAGGCCGTGCGCCATCAACAGTGCGCTGTAGACCACCACGATGTGCAGCGCGCAGGCCACGTACAGCGCCAGCACGAAATGCCCCAGCGGCAGCAGCTTCTCGAAACCGTAGCTGCCGACCAGCCCAGCGATCAGGCCGAAGGTACCGATCGGGGTGACTTCCAGCACGAAGCGGGTCACCTGGATCATGATGTCGCTCATCTGGCCGACCAGCTTGCGCGCCTCGGTCACCTTCTCGCCCAGCTTGACGATGGCAAAGCCCACCAGGCCGGCGAAGAAGATCACCGGCAGGATCGAGCCGCGGCCGGCCGCCAGCACGGTCTCACCAGCGGCATTGACCTTGGTGCCGATGCCGGACAGCGCGTAGAAGACATTGGCGGGCACCACATCCAGCAGCACCTGCACCACGCTGGGCACTTCGCGCGGCACGTAGTTGCTGGCCATCGACAACTGAAGTCCACCCGCACCCGGCTGCAGCACGGTGCCCACGGCCAGGCCGACGCACACCGCCAGCGCGGCGGTGATCACGAACCACAGGAAGGTGCGGCCACTGAGCGCGGCGACCGACTTCTGGCCATGCAGCGAAGAAATCGCGTTGATGACCGCGAAGAACACCAACGGTACGGCGATCATCTTGATCAGGGTGACATACAGCTCACCGAGCGGGCCAAACCACGTTTCCGCGGCCGGGCCGAGCGCCCAGCCGGCCAGCGCGCCGAGCACGAAGCCACCGACCACGCGCTGCCAGAATGGAATCCGCAGCCAGGCAGAGACCAGCTTCATAGGCAATCCAGAGGGGAAGGAAGGGATGCTGGCACGATAGCCCAACCTGGCCCGCGGAACGACCGCCCGGCCGGCAAATCAGTGTGTCATCGGCGTGCCTTGCAGGGCCGGGCATAATGAACGTCCCGTTACAGTTTGTGAGATCCCAGCGTCCATGCGCCGTTCCGTCTCCCTGTTGGCCGCCTGCGCCACCACCCTGCTGCTCGGCGCCTGCGCCAGCACTACCCCCGCCTCTGCCCCGGCCGGCCTGAAGGTCGCCGTCGACCCGGTCGCGCACCCGGCCGGCGAGACACCGCAGTGGTGGTACCGCAGCGGCGCCGCCCAGGCAGCGGCCAATGGTGCGATGGCCGGCAAGGCCAAAAACGTCATCCTGTTCCTCGGTGACGGCATGAGTCTGACCACCGTGGCCGCCTCGCGCATCTACGAAGGCCAGCGCAAGGGCGGCTCAGGCGAAGAGAACCTGCTGTCCTGGGAGCGCTTCCCGGCCACGGCGTTCAGCAAGACCTACAACACCGATTCGCAGACGCCGGACTCGGCCGGCACCATGACCGCCATCACCACCGGCGTGAAGACCCACATGGGCGCGATCGGCGTCAGCGCCGGCAGCCGCACCGACTGTGCCGACAGCCTGTCCAAGGGCCTGCTGACCTGGCTGCAGCTGGCCGACAGTGCCGGCCTGGCCACCGGCGTGGTGTCCACCGCACGCCTGACCCACGCCACTCCGGCGGCGACGTATGCGCACTCGCCCGAACGCAACTGGGAAAACGACACCGACCTGACCGACGCGGCCAAGGCCGCCGGCTGCAAGGACATCGCCCAGCAGCTGCTGTCGACCTCGCGTTATGGCCGCGGCCCGCTGGTCGCCCTCGGTGGCGGCCGCGGTGAGTTCACCACCGTGGAAGAGCGCGATCCGGAGTACGACGACAAGGTCGGCCAGCGTCTGGACGGCCGCAGCCTGGTGCAGGAATGGCAGCAGGCCCATCCGCAGGGCGCCTATGTGTGGAACAGCAAGCAGCTGGCGGCCGCGGCCAACGCGCCGGCCATCCTCGGCCTGTTCGAGCCGGACCACATGCGCTACGAATACGAGCGCCCGCAGGATCCGGGTGGCGAGCCGAGTCTGGCCGAACTGACCGCCGCGGCCATCAAGAACCTGGCCCAGCACAAGGAAGGCTATGTGCTGATGATCGAAGGCGCGCGCATCGACCACGCCAACCACAGTGGCAACGCCTACCGTGCGCTGACCGAAACCGTGGCGCTGTCCGATGCGGTGCGCGTGGCCAACGAACTGACCTCGGCCGATGACACGCTGATCATCGTCACCGCAGACCATTCGCACACGTTGAACTTCGTCGGCTACCCGGCGCGCGGCAACCCGATCCTGGGCAAGGTGAAGGACAAGGGCGGCGAAGACGGCGCCGGCAAGCTCGACTACGCGCTGGACGGCAGCGGCCAGCCCTATACCACCCTGACCTACGCCAACGGCCCGGGCCACACCGGCGCCAGCAACCAGCAGCCGGCCGGCCCCAAGCGCTACCCGCACAACCCGAGCAGCTTCGAACCGGCCAATGGCCGCCCGAACCTGCGCGAGGTCGACACCGAGCACCCGGACTACATGCAGGAAGCGCTGGTGCCGATGAAGTCCGAGTCGCACGGTGGCGAGGACGTCGGCATCTGGGCGCGTGGCCCGGGCAGCAAGGCGATCCGCGGCACGTTGGAACAGAACGCGATCTACCACATGATCGTGCAGGCCACCCCGGCACTGCGCGAGCGCCTGTGCCAGGCCGGCACCTGCGACGACAAGGGCGTGCCGGTGCAGCTGCCGGCACCGACCGCATTCGAGCGCAAGGCCGAAGCCAAGTGATCCTGCGGCAGGCCCGCCCTGCCTCTGCCAGCGGCCGCCTCGCGCGGCCGCTGGTCCTGCTAGGCCTGCTGGCCAGCGCCAGCGCGTTGGCGCAGGGACCGGCGTGCAAGCTGCTCACCGACGAACACGGGTTGTGGCCACTGCCCAACTGCGAGGTGGTCGATCACCGGCCGAAGATCCAGCCGGACACGCTGAAGGACCTGAACTTTGATGACCACGGCCTGGCCGTGGTGTACGCCGACCAGGGCTTCCATTACGTCGACCGCAGCGGCCGCAGCCTGCCGGTGCTGACCTGGGACAACGGCCCGGAAACGCCGGAGGAAGGCCTGCTGCGCGGGCGCGTGGGCAACCGCGTGGGCTACTTCGATCTGACATTCCGTCAGGTGGTACCGGGCACCTTCGATTTCGCCTGGCCGTTCCGCGACGGCGTGGCCGAGGTCTGCAACGGCTGCCGTCGCGGCACGCCGGATGGCGATGGCCATACACCGATGGAAGGCGGCGAGTGGTTCAGGATCGACCGCGCGGGCCGTCGGGTGAAGTAGGGGTTTCGGCAGGGCTGCGCCCTGCACCTGCTACGAGCAACAGCAACAGCCAAAGCGGCTCTGGTTTTCTGTGAGTTGGGCGGGGCGGTGTGGGTGGGCAGGACACGCCGTAAACCCATCCATGGGGGCTCGATGGCGCCATCCATGGCGCCAACGGTCCTGCCCACCCACACCGCCCCACCCCTGACAGATTTCCGGTGACGGCTGGACCATCCACGCTTTGCGTGGATCAGATCTGTGAGAGATCGAATTGAATCCGGGGTCAGATCCGTTTTCCGCAGGAAAACGGATCTGACCCCATCGGCATTTCCGACAGCTCACAGGAAACTGTCGAAGGCGGGGTGGGTCCGGTTGCGGGAGTGTCCGCGGCATGGATGCCGCGGCCAAGCCCCCAAGGACGGGTTTACGGCGTCTCCCGCAACCGGACCCACCCCGCCAACCTTCAGGAAACCAGCTTCTGCCGTTGCTGTTGCTGTTGCTCTGGCTCGTAGCGGGTGCAGGGCGCAGCCCTGCCAAGTAAACCCCACCCTATACTTGCCGCCGTGACCGCCTTCCCTGCCCTCGTTCCGCTGGATGCGCCACTGCTGGTGGGCTACAGCGGCGGTGTCGACTCGACCGTGCTGCTGCACTGGCTGTGGCGCTGCGCCCAGGCCTCTGCCACGCCGCTGCGCGCGGTGCACGTGCACCACGGCCTGCAACCGGCAGCCGATGACTGGGTGCGGCATTGCCAGCAGCAGTGCGCAGCGCTGGGCGTCGAACTGGCCGTGCACCGCGTGCAGGTTGATCTGCACCCTGGCCTCGGCCTGGAGGGCGCGGCGCGCCAGGCCCGGCGCGCGGCGTTCGCCGCCGAACTGCGCGACGGCGAAACACTGGCGCTGGCACAGCACCAGGACGACCAGGCCGAGACCTTCCTGTTGCGTGCACTGCGAGGTTCCGGCGTCGATGGCCTTGCCGCGATGGCCGAGCACAGTCAGCTCGGTGCACACCGCCTGTGGCGCCCGCTGCTGCATGCACCGCGCAGCGCGCTGCTCGACTACGCCCGGCAGCACGCGCTGTGCTGGATCGAAGACCCCAGCAACAGCGAAGACCACGCCGATCGCAACTTCCTGCGCCTGCACGTACTGCCGCTGCTGCGCCAGCGATGGCCGCATGCCGCTGCGGCATTGGCCGGCAGCGCGACGCACTGCTGGCAGACCCGCGAACTGCTGGACGAAGAAGACGCCGAACTGATCGCACACCTGGAAGTCGCACCGCGTGTGCTGTCGCTGCAACTGCTGCGCCAGGTGTCGCCGGGCCGTGCCGCGCGCGTGCTGCGCGCCTGGGTGCTCGGCCACGGCGCCCCGCCGCTGCCGGCCACGGTGCTGCAGCAGGCGCTGGAGCAGCTGCTGCCGGCAGCCAATGACCGTCAGGCACAGGTACGCTGGCACGACCATGCGATCCGGCAATGGCGCGACCATGCCTATCTGCTGCCTGCGCGGCTGCCGGCTCTGCCCGCCGACTGGCAGGTCACATGGGATGGCCGCGCGCCATTGCCGCTGCCCGACGGCGGCCAGCTGCGCCTGCGGGGTGCCAGTGCTTTCGAGCAGCCGCTGCAGGTCCGTGCGCGGGTGGGTGGCGAGCGCATCCTGCGGCCCGGCCGCCAGCATGCCCATGCGCTGAAGGACTGCCTGCAACGCGAGCACCTCGCGCCGTGGCGGCGCGCGCAGCTGCCACTGCTGTTTGCGGACGGGCAACTGCTGGCCGCCGCCGATGTGGTCATCAGCGCGCCCTTGCAGGCATGGCTGCTGGCCCGGGACGCGCAGCTGCAGTGGCGTCCCGGCGGTTGGTGAATTGACCCCCGCGCGCAGCCCGTCCACACTTGCCGCATGGCCAAGAAGTCCCCCGAAAACGCCTCCCCGGTCGCCCAGTTCGAGCAGTCGCTTGAATCGCTGGAGCAGCTGGTGGAGCAGATGGAAACCGGCGAGCTGAGCCTGGAAGCTTCGCTCAGTGCTTACGAACGTGGCGTCGGCCTGTACCGGCAGTGCCAGCAGGCGCTGGAGCAGGCGGAACTGCGCGTGCGCCTGCTCAGCGATCCGGCCCAGCCGGAAACGGCCGAGCCCTTCGATCCGCCCAGCCATGACGGCTGAGCTGCTGTTCGCGCGCTGGCGCGACCGGATCGAAAGCCAGCTCGACGCCGCCCTGCCCTCACCCGCCGAAGCGCCGCAGCGCCTGCACCAGGCCATGCGCTATTCGGTGCTCGGTGGCGGCAAGCGCATGCGCCCGCTGCTGGTGTACGCCAGCGGCCAGCTGTTCGGCGCGCAGGCCGAAACCCTGGATGCGGCAGCGATGGCGGTCGAACTGATCCACGCCTATTCGCTGGTGCATGACGATCTGCCGGCGATGGACGACGACGCACTGCGCCGTGGCAAGCCGACCACGCACATCGCCTTTGACGAAGCCACGGCGATCCTCGCCGGCGACGCGCTGCAGACCCGCGCCTTCGGCCTGCTGGCCGATGCACCGCTGCCGGCCACCCTGCGCGTGGCCTGCCTGCAGACCCTGGCGCATGCGTCCGGTGCGTCCGGCATGTGCGGCGGGCAGGCCCTGGATATCGACGCCACCGGCCAGCAGCAGACGCTGGCGGCACTGACCCGCATGCACGCGCTCAAGACCGGTGCGCTGATCCGCGCGGCGGTGCGCATGGGCGCGCTGTGCGGCCAGGCCCACGAGCCGCAGCTGGCCCAGCTGGATCATTTCGCCGACGCGCTCGGGCTGGCGTTCCAGGTGCGCGACGACATCCTCGATGTCGAAGCCAGTTCCGAACAGCTGGGCAAGACCGCCGGCAAGGACCAGGCACAGGACAAGAGCACCTTCCCCGCGCTGCTCGGCATGGACGGCGCCAAGGCGCAGCTGCGTGAACTGGCTGCGCGCATGCAGTCCAGCCTGGCCGGCTACGGCGAAGAGGCCGATGCGCTGCGCGCGCTGGCGACGCTGGCGGTGGAACGCGATCACTGATCGCAGCCACGCTGCGCGCTCGCCAACAAAAAACGCCCGGCAGTGCCGGGCGTTTTCAGTTCCACATGCGGACGGTCTTACTTGACCAGGCGCAGCGCGAACGGATAGCGGTAGGCTTCGCCGTTGTTGGCCTTCACCGCCGCGATGATGCAGAACACCAGGTTCAGGATGCCGACGATCGGCGCCAGGATGCCGCCGATGATCACGATGGTCAGCACGATGCAGATCAGCATCGCGATGGTGATGGTGATCTGGAAGTTCAGCGCTTCCTTGGCCTGGTCGGTGACGAAGGCCTTGCTGGCATCATCCTTGTTGATCAGCCAGATGATCAGCGGGCCGATGAACCAGGTGAAGATGCCCAGCAGGTGGGCAGCCAGGGCCATGGTGCGCTGGTCGGCCGGCGCATTGGTGGTGGCCGGCGGCGGCGGGACGTTATCGAATTCACTCACGACAAAACTCCTTTTCATTGGGTGGTCTTGACCCACCAGCACCAGGCTGATTGCGTCAGGCGGGGATAGCTTACGCCATCAACGCCATCAATCATTACCGGCGATCGTCATTCGTCCAACCAGGATCGAGCCGGTCCGGATGTGCGAGCGGGGGTCGACGTCACTGCCAACCGCCTCGATGCTGCTGAACATCTCGCGCAGATTGCCGGCGATGGTGATGCCGTCCACCGGGTACTGGATCTCGCCGTTCTCGACACGGAAGCCGCCGGCACCGCGCGAATAGTCGCCGGTCACCCCGTTCACGCCCTGCCCCATCAGCTCGGTCACCAGCAGTCCGCTGCCCATCCGGGCGGCGATCTCGTGCAGCGAGCCGGCATTGGCCGCCAGCTGCAGGTTGTGCACGCCGCCGGCATTGGCGGTGGTCTGCAGGCCCAGCTTGCGCGCCGAGTAACTGCCCAGCACGTAGCGCTGCAGCACGCCGTCACGGACCAGCGCCGAGGCGCGGGTGGCCACGCCATCACCATCGAAGGCCGCCGAACGCAGGCCACGGCGCAGGTGCGGCAGTTCGTCGATCTGCATCCACTCGGGGAACAGGCGCTGGCCGACGCTGTCCAGCAGGAAGCTGGCCTGGCGGTACAGCGCGCCGCCGGACACGGCCGTCAGCAGGTGTCCCACCAGGCTGCGCGCCACTTCCGGGGCAAACAGCACCGGCATGCTGCCGGTCGCCAGCGAGCGCGGCTGCAGGCGGGCCACGGTGCGCTCGGCGGCCTGGCGCCCGACCCGGCCCACCTCCTCCAGGTCCTCGCGGGCCAGCGCGCTGGTGTACCAGCCGTCGCGCTGCATGCCATCCCCCTGGCCGGCGATCAGCGCACAGCCGATCGAATGATGGGTGCCGCGCTCGCGGCCGATGAAGCCATGCGAATTGGCGTACACCGACAGGCTCTGCATGCTCGACACCGAGGCGCCGTCGGAGTTGCGGATCTGCGCGTCGGCCTCGCGCCCGGCGTTCTCGCACGCCAGCGCCAGGTCCACCGCCTCATCGGCCTGCAGCGCCCATGGGTGCCAACTGTCCAGTTCCGGGAAGTGGGTGGCCATCAATGCGGCCTCGGCCAGGCCGGCGGCGGGGTCGTCCTCGGTATGCCGGGCGATCGCACAGGCCTGCTCGACGGTGGCCGCCAGGCTGCTCTCGTTCAGGTCGCCGGTGCTGGCACTGCCCTTGCGCTGGCCGAAATAGACGGTCACGGCGATACCGCGGTCGCGGGTGGACTGCACGGTCTCCACCTCACCCAGGCGGACGTTGACATCCAGGCCGCGGTCCTCGCTGCAGCTGACTTCGGCCTGGCTGGCGCCCAGCGCGCGGGCGCGGTCGAGCAGCTGCTGGGAAAGGTCGGCCAGCCGTTCCAGGCGGGCCGGGCTGTCGTCACCGACGGCGACTTCAGGGGCGATCACGTTCAATGCTTTATCCTGTGCAGGTTGGGCCCGGCATCACGCCGGGCGACTTTTTTTGAAAGCAGGTGTGGACGATGCGCGGACGCGACGAAGAAACCGGTGAATTCCTTGACAAGAGCCGCAAGCAGAAGCGCGGCGAAGCCCTGGAAGTACTGGCCCTGGGTGAGAAGCTGGTGTCGCTGACCCCGGCCCAGCTGGCGCGCCTGCCGATTCCGGAGGACCTGCTGCCGCACATCGCCGAGTGCAAGCGGATCACCGCGCATATCGCCCACAAGCGGCAGCTGGCGTTCCTGGCCAAGCACATGCGCCGCGAGGACGAGGCCACGCTGGAGGCGATCCGCGATGCGCTGGACGCCAACAGTGAAACCGGCCGCCGCGAGGTGGCGATGATGCACCGCGTGGAAGACTGGCGCGAGCGCCTGCTGGCCGACGGTGACACGGCGCTGGCCGCGCTGCTGGACGACTACCCGCAGGCCGACCGCCAGCAGCTGCGTACGCTGGTACGCAACGCCCAGGCCGAGAAGGCGAAGAACAAGCCACCGCGCGCCTACCGCGAGATCTACCAGGTGCTGCGCGGGCTGATGCTGCCGGCCGCGCTGGGCCTGAAGACGGCCGGCGACGACGACGCCGACGACACGGTCGACGACGCCGACACGGACTGAGTCCGTGTCGGCCAGGGCGCGGGCCGCGGCCATGGCCCGGCTCAGGCCTGGGTACCGCCGACGGTGATGCCTTCGATCAACAGCGAGGGCTGGCCGACACCGACGGGCACGCTCTGCCCGTCCTTGCCACAGACGCCCACGCCCTCATCGAGGGCGAGGTCGTTGCCGATCATGCGCACCTTCTGCATGGTTTCCGGGCCGTTGCCGATCAGCGTCGCGCCTTTCACCGGCGCGGTGATGCGGCCATCCTCGATCAGGTAGGCCTCGGTGGCCGAGAACACGTACTTGCCGCTGGTGATGTCGACCTGGCCGCCACCGAAGTTCACGGCGTACAGGCCCTTCTTCACCGAACGGATCATCTCCTGCGGATCGTGCTGGCCGGCGCGCATGTAGGTGTTGGTCATGCGCGGCATGGTCAGGTGCGCGAAGGATTCACGACGTGCGTTGCCGGTGGGCGCCATGCCCATCAACCGCGCATTGAGGCTGTCCTGCATGTAGCCGACCAGGATGCCGTCCTCGATCAACGTGGTGCACTGGGTCGGATGGCCTTCATCGTCGATGTTCAACGAGCCGCGGCGCCCGTCGAGGGTGCCGTCGTCGACGATGGTCACCCCCGGCGCCGCCACGCGTTCGCCGATGCGCCCGGCATAGACGCTGGTGCCCTTGCGGTTGAAATCGCCTTCCAGGCCATGGCCGACGGCTTCGTGCAGCAGCACGCCGGGCCAGCCCGGGCCCAGCACCACCGGCATCACCCCGGCCGGGGCCGGCACGGCGTCCAGATTCACCAGCGCCTGGCGCAGCGCCTCGCGGGCCAGCGCTTCGGGGCGGCCGCCGGCGAACAGTTCGTCGTAGCCGAAGCGGCCACCGCCACCGGAGTAGCCGGACTCGCGGCGCCCGTTGTGCTCGACGATCACCTGCACGTTCAAGCGCACCAGCGGGCGCACATCGGCACCCAGCACGCCATCGCTGCGGGCGATCAGCACGGTGTCGACGCCGCCGGACAGGCTGACCATCACCTGCTTCACCCGCGGATCGGCGGCACGCAGGTAACCGTCCAGGCGCTTGAGCACCTCGACCTTGGCCTCGTTGCCGATGCCGTCGATCGGGTCCAGCGCCGGGTACAGCGCGCGCGCGGTGCCGCGCAGCAGCGAGCGACCCGACTGGGCCCCGCCTTCGCGCGAGATCGCACGTGCCGACTGCGCCGCCGTCAGCAATGCGTCGGCGTGGATGTCATCGGAATAGGCAAAACCGGTCTTCTCACCGGCGATGGCGCGTACGCCCACGCCCTGCTCGATGGAATGGGCGCCGTCCTTGACGATGCCGTCTTCCACGCTCCAGCTCTCGCGCCGGGCGTGCTGGAAATAGAGGTCGCCGAAGTCGACACCCGGGCCGAGCAACTGGCCGAAGGCGCGCTCCAGGCCGGCGGTATCCAGGCCGCCGGGGCGCAGCAGGCGGTCTTGGGCAAGCGTCAGGGCGATATCAGTCATGGTCTCGATCTGGGGATGCGGGGGCGCTCAGGCAACCCCGTGGACGGAAGGCCGGGCTCAGCGTGAGCGCGGCAGGTCGGTGACGGTGGGCGGAATGGCCGGTGCCGGCGCCGGTACCGGCGCTGGCGGGGTCTTGTCGCGGCTGCGTTCGATCACTTCCACCTTCGGCTCCTTCCATGGACCGGTCACCTTGTAGGTACGGGCGCCAATCTCGCCCAACGGTTTGGACAATACCGCATTGGTGGCCGCGCCGAGCGCCGCCCCCACCGGGCCACCGGCCACCGCGCCGACCACGGTCAGCAGATTGCCGGCGCGCGGATTGACGTCGATGGTCTGGTCGAACTGCTGGTTGCGCAGGTCGGCCTGGCCGCGGATGGTGATGTTCGCCGCCGGGCCTTCGATCAGCACCTTGTCGGTGCGCGCCATGCCCTGGCCGAACTGCATGCGGCCGTCGATCTGGTTGAACGCGAAGCCCTTGGAGAAGAAGTCGCGGAAGTCGAACATCAGGCGGCGCGGCAGCTGGGTGACGCTCAGCAGGCCCAGGACGCGGCCGGCCCCCGGTTCCAGCTCCAGCAGCTGGCCGTTGCGCGCATGCAGGTCCAGGCTGCCCTGCAGATTGGCCAGCTGGAAGTCCGACGGGCCGCCACTCCAGGCGGCCTGCAGCTGCGCCTGGCCGGAACCCCCGCGCAACTGGCCACCATAGTCGAGGTTCTGCATCAGCCCGCCCAGGTCTTCACTGCGCACCTGCGCGGTCAGTTCGGTGCGGGCACCGCCGCTGCGGCCCAGCCAGCGGCCGCTGATGTCGATTTCCTGGTCCGGCGCACGGAAGCGCAGCTCGTCCACGTTCAGGCCGTTGGCCAGCGGGCGCGTGCGCAGCACCGCCTGGCCCAGCACCACCTTGCCGAACTTCAGGTCGGCGATGTCCAGCGCGAACGGTGGCAGCTTTGCCGGGTCCATGTCATTGGCACCGGCCTGCACCCGCGCCGGTGCCGGCGTCGCCCCCGGTGCCCCCGGTGCCGCCGGCAGCGACTGCCAGTGCACGCGGTCGAGCTGGCCACTGATGGTGCCGCCTTCGGCGTTGGGCACGGTCAGGCGGCCAGCCAGCGAAGGGCCATCCAGGCGCACGTCCAGCGCCTGCGCGCCCGGGCGCAGCTGCAAGCGGGTCTGCTCGAACACCCCGCCGATCAGCTTCAGCTGGCCGACCTGCACGTCCACTGCGCGCAGCGGCATCGCATCATCGTCGCTGCCGCCGCGTGCCAGGCCGATCCACTCCAGTGCGTCCAGGGTCGGGCTGCGGCCATTGACCGTCAGCCCGCTCGGCGGCGGCTCGCGGTCGACACGGTCGCTGCCGAGCGTGACCTGTACGCCGGTCTGGTTGTTGTGGCTGCGCGCGGCCAGGGCCAGGCGCTGGCCGAACGCCACGTCGATGCGGCCGGCGCCCATCGGCAGCTGCGCGGCTACCGTAGTCGCCAGCGGCTCGGTGGCCGGCTTGTCCAGTGGTGCCGGCAGGTCCAGGCGGGTCCCGATCAGATCCGAACTCAACCGCAGTTCGCTGGGCGGGGACGGCGCCCCCGGCGCCACCTTGGGCAGGTTCACCGCGATGGTCCACGCCGAGGTGCCGTTGATATAGGGCTTGAGCCAGGCCATTTCCGGCGCGCGGTCGATCAGCACCCCGGCATCGAGATGGGCCGACAGCTGCGATTCGAAGGCCAGCCTGCTGTCACGCACGTAGCCACCGGCACGCAGGCTCAGGCGGCCGTCCTGGCCGAGATGCCGCACCGACAGTTCCTCGGCATCGAAACCGCCATTGCTGTAGCGCGCCTGCCCGTGCATGTTGTCGAAGGCCAGCTGGAAGCGCTTGTCGACCAGCTTCACGCCGGCCAGATCGACCGTGCCCTGCAGATGGCCGCCCCCTTCATCGTGGTGCAGCGGCTGCAGCAGATCGAACGTCACGTGCGCAGGGCCGGCAGCGCTGAGATTGTCCAGGGTGTCGCCGTAGTCCTTGTGCAACGGGCTTTGCCGCAGCATCGCCAGCAGCCTGCCGGCCTCGCTCTGCGCGTCGGCGCGCACATACAGGGGCTGCTGGCCGAAGTCGGCAATGCCCGCTTCGAAGGTCTGCACCGCCACCCCGGCCAGATCACCGCGTCCGCGCATGTCGAAGCCGGGGCCGATGAAGGCGATATCGGCATCGACCTGGCTCATCAACGGCCAGTCGTGCTGGAAGCGGATCTCACCCTGGGTGATGTGGCCGGTGGCCTCGAAGCGGCCATCGTGGTTGTCGAACGGCCAGTCGTCCAGGTCACCGGTGACCAGGCCGACACCGCCGCGTACCTGGCCGCCGGCCAGCGCCATGTCCAGCCAGTCGGTAGCGCCCTTGCTCATCTTGGAATGGATCCAGAAGCGCTTGGCCGCGGTCATCGGCACGTCGTCCAGCTTGGCCGCCAGCTGCAGCCACGGCCGCGTGCCATCGCCCTGGAACCAGACCCCACCGCGCACATCGGCGGCGTAGTCGGTGCCTTCCACGCGCATCGCCGGCGTTCCGATGCGCCAGCCGCCGCCTTCGTCGCGCCAGCCCACCACCTGCCCCGCCAGGTACAGGTCGTGGCGTACGCCAAAGCCCGTTGGCCAATCGAACTGCAGCTGGCGCTGCGGTTGCAGCTGCAGGCTGAAACCGTTGGCATCGCCCTCGAAACGGCCGCCCAGGCCGCGCACGCCCGGGGAACCGCCCACGCTGGCAAAGCCCAGCGACTGCAGTTCGCCCTGCGCCCACAACGGGCCGTCACGTTCGCCGGCCAGCTGCAGCTCAGCCACCTCCAGCTGTGGCCGGGACAGGAACAGCCAGCGACGCAGGTCCGCCGGCAGGCGATCGCTCAGGGCCAGGCCACGCAACGCGGTCCCCGCCTGTGCCGCCGCGGCGCTCACCCGCAGCTGCCTGCCCACCTGCACCTGCAGGCCATCGAGCCGCTGCTCGCCCTCGTCCGTGGTCAGGCGCAGGCGCGGCACCTGCAATGCCCAGCCCTCGGCCTGGCGCTGCCAGCGCAGTCGCGCCTGCACGCGCTGCAGCTGCAGCTGCGGGGCCGCCACGCCGGGCATCGCAGCGCCCTGCACACGCACTTCGCGCAGGTCCGAGTCGGTGGTCAGCGCCACTGGCACGAAGTCGCGCAGGGTCAGCCACAGGTTCAATTCGCCCTTGCCTTCGCGCAGGCGCACGCCGCCGGCCGCCAGCAGTGGCGACCAGGCATGGAAATCAACAGGATCGGCACCCAGCCAGGCCTGGCCGTTGCCGTGGCGGCGGTCCACGTCCAGCACCGCGGTCAGCGGCAGGGCGTCCGCCTGCGCCCACGCACGCACGCCCACCCGCAGGCGGTCGCCATTGACCCGCAGGCGCAGGTCGATGCGCGGCAAAGTGGCATCGATGCCCAGCTGCGGCGCGTGCACACCCAGGCGGCCCTCGATCACCTGCAGTTCGCCGAGCCGGCGCAGTGCATCCAGCGGGTCACCCCCGCTGCTGGACTGCGGCAGCCCACGCACCGACCAGCGACCGTCCTGGCCCTGTTGCAGGTCCAACGCCAGGCCACGCAGGCGCAGCTCGGTCAGCGAACGCCCGGGCAGCAGCCCGCTGTACATCGACACCAGCACCTCGGCCTCGCCGATCGCCAGGCCCTGGCCGGCGCCGATGCGCAGGCCCTTCAGCTGCAGCAGCGGGCCGCGCCGGGTCCAGGCGGTCTGCAGCTGGTCAAAACGCACCGGCTGGCCGGCACGCTCGCTCAGCCAGGCGGCAATCGTCTCGGGATGACGCTCGGCCAGCGGCAACAGCTGGCTGAGCGTGCCCACCAGCAGTGCAAGCCCAACCAGGCCCACCGCACAGGCGGCAATGAAATGACGGCGGATCCTTCGCAGTCGCAGGCGCGGTGGCGCGCTCATCGGCCACCGCCGGCCTGCAGCCGGCGAGGATCAGAGCAGAACGACATCGAACTGCTCCTGCAGGTACTGCTCGTCCGCCTGGAAGCGGATGCTCTTGCCGAGGAATTCCTCCAGCTCGGCCACCGCCGAGGACTCCTCGTCGGTGATGCGCGCGACCACCTTGCTCGAAGCGATCACCAGCAGGCGCGCCGCATCGAACTGGCGCACCGCACGGGTGATCTCGCGGAAGATCTCGTAGGTGACCGTCTCGGTGGTCTTGATGCTGCCACGGCCACTGCACTGCGGGCAGGTTTCCGACAGCTGGCGCTCCAGGCTTTCGACCGTGCGCTTGCGCGTCATCTCCACCAGGCCCAACGGCGAGAAGTCATAGACCGTGGTCTTGGCATGGTCGCGGGCCAGCGCCTTTTCCAGGGTGCGCAGCACCTGGCGGCGATGCTCGGCATCGTCCATGTCGATGAAGTCGATGATGATGATGCCGCCCAGATTGCGCAGGCGCAGCTGGCGGGCCACCGCCTGTGCCGCTTCCAGGTTGGTGCGGAACACCGTCTCTTCCAGATTGCGCTGGCCGAGGAATGAACCGGTGTTCACATCGATAGTGGTCATCGCCTCGGTCTGGTCGATCACCAGGTAGCCGCCGGACTTCAGCGGGACCTGCTTGTCCAGCGCGCGGCCGATCTCGTCTTCCACGCCGAACATGTCGAAGATCGGGCGGTCGCCGGAATACAGCTCGATCTTCTCGGCCAGTACCGGCATGTACTTGGCAACGAAGGCCTGCAGCTGGGCGAAGGTTTCCTTCGAGTCCACCTTCACCTTGTCCACGTCCTTGCGGATCAGGTCGCGCACCGAACGCAGCGGCAGGCTCAGGTCTTCATAGATGATGCTGCACGGCGGCGCTTCGCGGCCGCGGCGCTCGACCACGTTCCACACCCGCGACAGGTAGGCGATGTCCTCGGCGATGGCCTCGGCCGGCTGGCCTTCGGCATTGGTGCGCACGATGTAGCCGTAGCCACCGTGCTGGGCCGACAGTTCGGTCACCAGCGCCTTCAGCCGCGCGCGTTCGGTTTCATCCTCGATGCGCGCCGACACCCCCACCACCTTCGACTGCGGCAGCAGCACCATGTAGCGCGAGGGAATGCTGATCTGCGTGGTCAGCCGCGCGCCCTTGGTGCCGATCGGATCCTTCACCACCTGCACCACGATGTCCTGGCCGTCGCGCAGCAGCTCGACGATTGGCACGCTGGCCGGCGGCGGCAGGGTGGTGTTCTCGGTATCGGCACTGGCCACCGGTGCCGGACGCACCACATCGTTGGCGTGCAGGAACGCCGCGCGTTCCAGCCCGACTTCGACGAAGGCCGCCTGCATGCCGGGCATGACCCGCTGCACCTTGCCCCGGTAGATGTTGCCGACCACGCCACGGCGCCAGCCGCGCTCGATGTGCAGTTCCTGCAGCATGCCATTTTCGATCACCGCGACCCGGGTCTCGCGCGGGGTCACATTGACCAGGATTTCTTCAGACATCGGCAGCCTCCCTGGCGGCATCGGCAGTAGGAGCCGGCACGCCGCAACGTGCCAGCAGACGATCGGTGTGCAGCAGCGGCAGCCCCATCACACCGGAGTAGCTGCCGGAAAGGTGTTCGATCCAACGCTCGGCCCCGCCCTGGATGGCGTAGGCGCCGGCCTTGTCCAGCGGTTCGCCGGTGGCCACGTAGGCGGCGATGTCGGCCGCAGCGATCGGGGCGAAGGTCACCTCGGAAATGACCAGCTCGGTGTCCTCGCCGTCGGCGCCGACCACCACCACGGCCGTCATCACCTGGTGGGTACGCCCGGCCAGGCGTGCCAGCATCGCGCGCGCATCGGCCGCATCGGCCGGCTTGCCGAACACTTCACCGTCCAGCACCACTTCGGTGTCCGAGCCCAGCACCCGCGCCTGCGGGTCGTCAGCCCGCACCCGCGCCAGCCCGGCACGCGCCTTGTCGGCGGCGACCCGGCAGACATAGTGTTCGGCGCTTTCAGTCGCCGCGCGCTGCTCGACGACCTCCAGGTCCAGGGCCTGGAAGGGGCGTCCGAGTCGGGCCAGCAGCTGGTTGCGTCGGGGGGAGCGGGAAGCAAGATAGAGCATCGGCACAGCATAACCTGAGGCCGCCACCTGAATCGTCGGCAACCCGTTCCGGAATGCGTTCAACCCCGCACGGGCTCACAGCGCGTTCATCGCTACGACACCACCCTCACCGCACAACAAGGAGATCCCATGCGCCTGACCGCCACCCCGCTGCTGCTTGCCCTGTCCCTCGCCCTTGGAACCTCGATGACCGCCCATGCCGCTCCGTCGTCGCCGTCGATCGCCGCCCCGGCCGAAGGCACCCTGCTGAACGTCTCGGCCAACGCCGAAGCCACCCGCGTGCCGGACGTGGCCACCCTGTCGGCCGGCGTGGTCACCCAGGCCGCCGACGGCAACAGCGCGATGCGCCAGAACGCCCAGCAGATGGACAAGGTGCTGGCTGCGATCAAGGCCGCCGGCATCGCCGAGCGCGACGTGCAGACCAGCGGCGTCAGCCTCAACCCGCAGTATCGCTACACCGACAACGAAGCGCCGAAGATCACCGGCTACCAGGCCAGCAACACGGTCAGCCTGAAGGTGCGTGACATCGCCAAGCTCGGCAAGGTGCTCGATGCGCTGGCCGCGCAGGGCGCCAACCAGATCAATGGCCCCAGCTTCGAGATCGACCAGCCCGAACCGGTGTATGACGAAGCCCGCCTGGCCGCGCTGAAGAAGGCCCAGGCCCGTGCCCAGACCTATGCCAAGTCGCTGGGCCTGCAGGTGCGCCGCATCGTCAGCATCTCCGAGAATGCCGGCGGCGGTTACCGCCCGATGCCGATGATGCGCACGATGGCCGCCGGCGCGGCGATGGACAAGGCCACCCCGGTTGCCCCGGGCGAATCCACCGTCTCGGTCAATCTGGATGTGGTGTTCGAACTGGGGCGCTGATCGCGTTCTGGTCTGTAGACAGAGGCGGGTCCCGCAGCGGGCCCGCCTTTTTTCATGCCTGTCGGCGGCGCTGGCTGAAGGCCAGCCCAACGATTCCGACCCTGCCTCTAGGCAGTAGCCATTGCGCCGCGCTACTGATGCACTGCCAGCCGCGTGCGGCAACCCCGCCACGGGCCCTGGTGCGTTGAGGACTTCGTCACTGGCATGGAGGTGGACCATGGTTCGTACGTATCCCGTTGCATCCGCGCATTTCGACCCCGCCCGCGTTGCCGCCTGGAGCGCGGCCATCGCCCTGCATCTGCTCGCATTCCTGTTGCTGCTGATCCCGGCCACCTACCAGGCCATCACTGCGCTGCCGCGCGACAACACCACGGTACGGCTGATCCCCAGGGAACTGCCGCCGCCGCCCGCGCCGCCCACCGCGCCGGAACACGTGGACGTGGTGCCGAAGCAGCAGACGGTGCCAAGGGAAACCACGCCGCTGCCGCCGCCGACCGCCACGCTGGAGGAAGCGCAGGGCATCGTCGCCCCCGCCGCCGAATCCGCGCCGGTGCCGCCGGCGCCGACCATCGACCGTTCCACTCCCATGCCCGGCGCCCAGCTGCAGTACCTCAGCGCCCCGCCGCCGGCCTACCCGATCCAGGCCCTGCGCAATCACGAGCAGGGCACGGTGCTGCTGCGGGTGGAGGTGGACGACCGCGGCCAGCCGGTCGCGGTGAGCATCGAGCGCAGCAGTGGTTCGCGCACGCTCGACCAGGCCGCCCGCCAGCAGGTGCTGCGGCACTGGCGTTTTGAGCCTGCCCTGCGTGACGGCGCAGCGGTTCCGGCCATCGGCCTGGTGCCGGTGCAGTTCTCCCTGCCCGACTGACCCGGTGGCCGGCCCGGCAGGATCCGGGCCGGCCCCCGACAGCAAGCGCGGCGGGTCTTTCCCGTCCAGATGTTACTGATTAAGCAAAATTTCACGGCGTCGTCACTCGCTGGAAACCTAGATTGGCGCGTCCCGGTACTGATCCGGCGACAGCCCTCAACGCTACGGTTTTCCAGTTAGGAGAGAAGCTGTGAAACACCCGATCCAACGGCCCGCCAGCCGCCGCCGCACCACCCTGGCATCGTCCATCACCCACATCCTCACCGGCGGCGCCCTGCTGCTGGTCGGCGCCGTCGCTTCCTCCTCCGCCTTCGCGCAGGAAAAAGCCACCAACCTCGACCGCATCACCGTCACCGGCTCCAACATTCCGCGTACCAACACCGAGACGCCGTCCCCGGTGCAGGTGGTGAGCCGCCAGGAAATCGACCGCAGTGGCAAGACCACGCTGGCCGAGTACCTGCAGACGATCACCGCCGATGGCGCCGGCTCCATTCCCAAGACCTTCGGCAACGGCTTCGCCGGTGGCGGCGCCGGCATCTCGCTGCGCGGCCTCGGTGCCGGCTCGACGCTGGTGCTGTTGAATGGCCGCCGCATGGCGACCTACGGCCTGGCCGACGACGGCCAGAAGGTGTTCACCGACCTCAGCACCATTCCGCTCGATGCCGTCGAGCGCGTGGAAGTGCTGAAGGACGGCGCCTCGGCGATCTACGGCTCCGACGCCATCGCCGGCGTGGTCAACATCATCCTGCGCACCGACTTCGAAGGTGCGATCCTGCGCGCGTCCTACGGCCTGTCCGGCGACAGCGACGGCGACACCAAGAAGGCCACCCTGACCGCCGGTACCGGTGACCTGTCCAAGGATGGCTGGAACGCATTCTTCAGCCTGGATGTCGGCAAGTCCGACGCGATCAAGATCAGCGACCGCAAGAACCGCAAGTGGATCGGCACCGGCGACACGCGCCAGTGGGGCTATGACGCCACCGACGCGCAGTTCCTCGGCGGCGCCTACCTCAGCGGCCGCACCAACGGCGGCGTCGGCCCCAACGGCTCGGTGTTCAATAATGATGCGCCGTCGCCGCACCTGGTCGCCCTGCCGGGCTGCGCCAACCTGAGCACCATCCCGGGCCAGACCGAAGCCTCTTCGGCGGCGCAGGGCTGCCTGTGGGATCCGGCGCAGCAGTATCGCGACCTGACCCCGGAAGAGAAGTACATCAACGTGTTCGGCCGCGCCACGTTCGCCTTTGGCGAAGGCGGCGAGATCTACACCGAGATCGGCTACTCGAAGAAGGAAACCATCTTCAGCAATACCCCTTCCGGCGTGTCCGGTGGCTGGGGCTTCCCCGGCGGCCCGAAGAACGCCAGCAGTGGTGACGGCGCGACGATGCTCTATGCCGGGCATCCGGACAACCCGCTGCCGTATGCGGCGCGCCTGCGCTACAGCGCGTGGGACGTCGGCCCGCGCGTGACCGACAACACCAACGAGTTCAACCGCTTCCTGGTTGGCGCCAAGGGCAACTGGGGCGACTGGAGCTACGACACCGCCTACCTGCATTCGGGCACCGACCTGGTCAACAAGCGCACCGGCTTCCTGCGTTACAGCTCGGTGCTGTGCGCGCTGGGCAACCCGAACTGCGCCGGCGGCACCTGGCGCATCGGCGACAACGCCAACCTGAACTCGCAGGCGCTGTACGACTACATCTCGCCGACCATCAGCGCGCGCGCCAAGTCCAGCCTGGACATGTTCGACTTCACCGTGTCGCGCAGCCTGGCCGACCTCAAGGGTGGCCCGCTGGGCCTGGCCATCGGTACCGAGTGGCGCAAGACCAGCAACAGCCTGACCCCGCAGACCTACACCGACCAGGGTGACATCATCGGCCTGGGTTACTCGGCCTACGACGGCACCCAGAACGTGTACGCCGGCTACGTCGAGTTGTCCGCGCCGGTGCTGGAACAGCTGGAACTGTCCGGCGCAGTGCGTTACGACAAGTACGAAAGTGGTGAAGGCAAGGCCACGCCGAAGCTGGGCGTGAAGTGGACCCCGGCCGACTGGATCGCACTGCGCGCCAGCTACGCCGAAGGCTTCCGCGCGCCGAACCCGGCCGAGAACGGTGACGGTGGCCTGGCCGCCTTCTCCAACGCCCGCGATCCGGTGCGTTGCGCCATCAGTGCCGACGAGTGCACCCCGCGCTCGATCGCGATCATCACCCGCCCGAACAAGGACCTGAAGCCGGAAGAGTCCAAGAGCTACTCGGTGGGCCTGGTGCTGCAGCCGACCTCGACCACCTCGATGACCGTCGATGCCTGGCAGATCAAGCGCACCAACGAGATCGTGCAGGGCAACACTGCAGCCGCCATCCTCGCCGGCAACGTGCTGCGTGACTCCAACAACATCGGTGGCGTGCCCAATTCCGGCAGCATCCTGGCCGTCAACACCGGCTACGTGAATGCCAGCTCGTCGCGGGTCCGCGGTATCGATACCGATATCCGCCAGACCTTCGATATGGGCCCGGGCCAGCTGGAGCTGGACCTGCAGTGGAGCCACATCCTGAAGTTCGAGCGCACCGAAGGCGGTGAGACCGTTGACTATGCCGGCACGCACGGCAACTGCGACGTGACCAACTGCATCGGTACGCCGAAGGACAAGATCAACTTCGGCACCACCTGGAAGCAGGGTGCGTGGAGCGTGAGCGGTGTTGCCAACTACATCAGCAAGATGGACAACACCGACAAGCGTGGCGGCGACTACCAGGCGTTCTATGAGGATGGCACGCCGGTGACGAAGATCTCTTCGTTCACCACCTTCGATCTGTCCGGCCGCTGGAACATCACCGACGCCTTCGAGCTCAATGCCTCGGTGGCCAACGTGTTCGACCGCATCGCACCGCTCGATCCGACCACCTACGGCGGCGTGAACTACAACCCGATGCACTTCTCCGGTGCACTGGGCCGTTACTTCACCGTGGGCGCCAAGTACACCTTCCGCTGATCCATCGCGGCGCGTCACCTGCACAGGCCCGGGTTCATCCCCGGGCCTGTGCTTTTGTACACACGCGGCAACAGCGATGATGCAGTCCCTGACCGGAGCTCCGCCCATGCCCGCTTCCACCCAACGTCTCGGCCTGGCCGCACTGACCGCATTGGTGGTGGGTTCGATGGTCGGTGCGGGCATCTTCTCGCTGCCACAGAACGTGGCCCGCAGTGCCGGCCCGGCGGCCGCGATGATCGGGTGGGCGCTGAGCGGTGCGGGCATGCTGATGCTGGCCTTCGTGTTCCAGGCCCTGGCCAACCGCCGTCCGGACCTGGACACCGGCATCTATGCCTACGCCCGTGAGGGCTTTGGCAACTACATCGGCTTTTCCGCGGCCTGGGGCTACTGGGTCGCTTCGGTGCTGGGCAACGCCAGCTTCTTCGTGCTGATCTTCAGCGGGCTGGGCCATTTCCTGCCGATCTTCGGCGAAGGCAACACGACCGCTGCGGTAGCTGCGTCGTCGGTGTTGCTGTGGACCGTACATCTGCTGGTGCTGCGTGGCCTGCGCACCGCTGCCATCATCAATGGCCTGGTGACCGTGGCCAAGCTGCTGCCGATCGCGCTGTTCCTGGTGCTGGCCGCCGGCGCGTTCCGCATGGAAGTATTCCGTGCCGATTTCTTCGGCACGCCTGCACTCGGCGACCTTGGCCAGCAACTGCGCGGCATGATGCTGGTCACCGTGTGGGTGTTCATCGGCATCGAAGGCGCCAGCATCTATTCGCGGCGCGCGGCGCGCCGCGCCGACGTCGGCCGTGCCACGGTGATCGGCTTCCTCGGCGTCTGGCTGCTGCTGGTCCTGGTCAGCCTGCTGTCGATGGGCGTGCTGTCGCAGGCCGAACTGGCCGGGCTGCCCAACCCGTCGATGGCCTACGTGCTGCGCGCCATCGTCGGCGAATGGGGCGCGACGGTAATCATCGCCGGTTCGATCATTTCGGTGCTGGGCGCGCTGCTGGCCTGGGTACTGCTGTGTGCCGAAGTGCTGTATGCCGCCGCCGGCGACGGCACCATGCCGGCCTTCCTGGGACGCGAGAATGCGCGCGGCGTGCCTGCCAATGCGTTGTGGCTGAGCAACGGGCTGATCCAGCTGTTCCTGCTGCTGGTGCTGTTCAATGCGGGAAGCTATACCGGTCTGGTGCTGCTGGCCGCTTCGATGAGCCTGGTGCCCTATTTCCTGTCCGCCGCCTTCGCCGTGCAGTTGGCCTGGCGCGGGCAGGCCTACGCCGGTGAGCCGGGCGTGCGTTGGCGCAATTTCGTGGTTGCGCTGCTGGCCAGCGCCTATGCGCTGTGGCTGGTGTATGCCGGCGGCCTGGACAACCTGCTGCTGTCGGTGCTGCTGTACGTCCCCGGCGTCGTACTGTTCGCGCTGACCCGGCGCCAGCGCGGCGAGCCGGTGTTCACGCGCTGGGAGGGGGTGTTGTTCGGCGCCATCGTGCTGGTGGCGATCGCCACGCTGGTGGCATTCTGGAAGGGGCAGCTGACGCTGTAGAGCCGAGCCCACGCTCGGCTGACTGCGCGAAGCCGAGCATGGGCTCGGCTCTACAGCGGTCGTTCCGGCAGCATGCCGATGTCCCGCATCCAGCGCTCGGCCAGCTGCGGCCATGCCGCGACCGGTGCATCCTTCAGGCGCAGGCCGAAAGCGTGGCCGCCGCGGGCGAACAGGTGCATTTCCACCGGCACACCTTCATCGATCAATGCCTGGTAGTAGGCCAGTGATTCGCGCACGTCATCGGTCGGGTCGTCGCTGGCCTGCACGATGAAGGTCGGCGGCACCGCCGCATCCACGACGATGTCCTTGACCAGCGACAGCCCCTTGCCATGCCCGGCCCACAGGTGCCCGGAATACATCACCATGGCGAAATCGGGGCGGCTGGGCTGTGCATCGGCGGCATCCAGCGGCGCGTAGCTGCGCTGCGCATGCGTGCTCAGTCCTGCCACCACGTGACCACCGGCGGAAAAGCCGATCACCCCGACCTGCTTCGGATTGATTGACCAGCGCTGCGCCTGCGCGCGCAGCAGGCCCATGGCACGCTGTGCATCCTGCAGGGCCATCGGCACCTTCGGAATGTCGCGGCAGTTGCATTCAGGATCCCAGTTCGGGCCGGACGCGGGCACGCGGTACTTCAGCAATGCGCAGGTGACGCCCTGCGCGGTCAGCCAGTCGCAGATCTCGCTGCCTTCCAGGTCCATCGCCAGCACCCGGTAGCCTCCGCCGGGCACCACCATTACCGCGGTGCCATTGGGCGGCCCCTTCGGCGCAAACACGGTGAGGGTCGGCACGGCCACGTTCTGCAGCATCATCCAGCGTTCGCCGCTGGCGTTGGAGGTCACCTCGCTGATCTGCTCGGGGCCCTTCAGTTTCGGCGGCGCCATCACCCTGCCCTGCGGCCACAGCGGAAACTCGGTGGTGCCCTGCGGAGGATGCCAGGTGGGAGGTGCCGCATTCGCCGCGGCGAACGGCAGCAGTACAAGCAGCAGAGAGCCCGTGGACAGCAGTGCGCGCACGATCAACTTCCGTGGTTGGAGCAGCAGATTGTAGAGTCGAGCTTGCTCGACTGTCGTGACCTGTCAGCAGCGCAGTCGAGCGAGCTCGACTCTACGTGGCACAAAAAAAAACCTGCATCTCGCGATGCAGGTTTCTCAAGGTGGCGCCCGAAGTTGGACTCGAACCAACGACCCCCTGATTAACAGTCAAGTGCTCTAACCGGCTGAGCTATTCGGGCAGACGACTAGTATAACCACTCTTCACGCGCGATGGTAGGGGTGATTGGCAATCATTGCGGCGGCCCGGTACAGCTGCTCAGCCACCACCAGCCGCACCAGCATGTGCGGCAGCGTCAACGGCCCGATCGACCACTTCTCATCGGCCAATGCGGAGACTTCCGGCGAATGCCCTTCCGGGCCGCCAATCAGGAACGCCAGGTCCCTGCCCTGCCCACGCCAATGCTCCAGGCGCTGCGCCAGCTGTTCGGAACTGAGCTGGCGGCCCGGCACGTCCAGCGCGACCACGTAGGCATTCTTCGGCAGTGCGGCGATCACCCGCTTGCCTTCGTCTTCGGTGGCGCGGCGTGGATCGCGGCCCTTGCCACGCAGGCCAGGCTCGATTTCCACCAGTTCGAACGGCAGCCAGTGCGACAGCCGCTTCTGGTACTCGGCAAACCCCTGCGCGACCCAGCTGGGCGCGCGTTCACCGGTGGCGATCAGGCGGGCTTTCATCAAGGGATCTCCAAAACGTCGACGGCGCCATCGGCGCCGTCGAAGGGATGCAGCAACGTGCGGCTCAGGCCACTTCGTCGTCGTCGCGGGACGGCGGCTGGTCGCCGACGGTCCACAGGCGCTCGAGGGCGTAGAACTCGCGCACGCGCGGCAGCATCACATGGACGATCACGTCACCGAGGTCGACCAGCACCCACTCGGCTTCGCGCTCGCCTTCAACACCCAGCGGCATCACGTCGAGGTTCTTGGCGAAGCGCACGACTTCATCGGCGATCGACTTGACGTGGCGGGTCGAGGTGCCCGAAACGACGATCATGTAATCGGCAACGCTGGACCGGCCGCGTACATCGATCTCGACCAGGTCCTTGGCCTTGAGGTCTTCGGTAGCTTGGCGGACGCTGGCCAGCAGTTCCGGCACGGACGGCGGCGGGCTGGGCAGATCGACCTTGATGGTCTGGGGCTGGGTCTGGTTGCTCAAAGTGGATCGACTCGATAAACGTGGGGGCGATTATACGGGCAAGCCGGGGCGGCGGCATTCACGGCGTTGCCGGGCGGTACAGGCCGTGGGCGGCCACGTAGTCGGCCACGGCGGGGGGCAGCAGCGCGCGCCAGGGCCCAGCGGCGGCGATCTGCGCGCGTGCGGCGCTGGCCGATTCCTCGCGCAGCGGATGGTGCAGGCGCAGGATCCGTCCGGCCGGGCTGGCGAACAAGGCCTGTTCATTGTCGGTCCAACGGCCGTCCAGGGCGCGGCCGAGCTCACCGTCGATCGCCCCCTGCAGCGGGCTGCCGGGACGCTCGGCCACCACGAAATGGGCCAGCCCGAACAGCGCTTCCCATTCGTGCCAGCGCGACAGGCCCAGCAGGCTGTCGGCACCGACCAGCCAGGCCAGGGGCCGGCTCGGGCCAAGCTCGCCACGCAGTTCGCGCAGCGTGTCGACGGTATACGACGGGCGTCCGGGAAAGCGCTGCGCGCGATCCAGCTCATGCCGGTCCAGCAGCAGTCCGGGTTCATCGCCGATGGCCAGCGACAACATGGTGCAGCGTTGTTCGGCCGTGGCGCCGGGGGCGGCGCGATGCGGCGGGTCGGCGGCCGGCAGCAGGCGCACCGCCACCTGCAGTTCGTCGCGGGCGGCACGGGCAATGGCAAGGTGCCCCAGGTGCACCGGATCGAAGGTGCCCCCGTAATAGATCCGCAGGCTCACGACTCAGGCCCGCGCCAGCAGGCGCACCGCACGCGGCTCGGCCACGGCCACCAGCAGGCGCTCCAGCGCCAGCCAGGCATCGCCATCGGCGCGCCCCTTGGCGATGCGGTCGACCAGCCCGGCTTCGGCCACGAAGCGCTCCCAGCGCTTGCCTTCCGGATGCCGCTGCAGCGCACGCTTGTACGGCGCCTGCCGCGATTCCCAGATGCCACGCGATTTCATCTCGGCGGCCAGGTTGCCGCCACGCGCCTGCACCCGCGCCAGGCCGGCCCCGGCCAGCAGTTCACGGATCACCATCGGCATCAGCGCAGCCACCGCTTCGCCCTCGCCACGCAGGCCGGCCAGCATGCGCAGCACCGCCGGCGGCTGGCCCGAGAACGTGGCTTCCAGCAGCCGGAACACGTCATAGCGGGCCGCATCGGCCACCAGCGACTCCATCCGCTCCACGTCCAACGGCTGACCATCGGCCAGCAGCGCCAGCTTGTCGATTTCCTGGGCCGCGGCCAGCAGATTGCCTTCCACCCGCTCGGCCAGGCGCTGCACCGCGGCCGGGTCGGCACGCAGGCCCTTGCCACGCAGGCGGCGCTCGATCCAGTCCGGCAGCTCGTGCGGCTTGATCGCCCACGCCACCGACAGCACGCCGATACGGGCGACCGCTTCGGCCCACTTGCCCTGGTGGGCCTTGCTCCATTCGTTGGCGGTGATCATCAGCACCACGTCCGGCGCCGGGTCGGCGCAGAACCGGCTGATCACTTCGGCGCCGTCCTTGCCGGGCTTGCCGCTGGGCAGGCGCACCTCGACCAGGCGGCGGGCGCTGAACAGGCTGGGTGCATTGAAACTGGCGTCGAGCTGGTTCCAGTCGAAATCGCGCCCATCGGCGTCGAACACCTCGCGCTCGCCGATGCCGGCGGCGCGTGCCCGCGCGCGGATGGCGTCGGCCGCCTCCAGCACGCGCAGGGTTTCCGGCCCTGCAATCAGGTACACCGGCGCCAACGCGGTATCAGCGCCCTGGCTGGCCAGCTGCTCCGGACGCAGTTCCATCGTCGCTACAGCTCAGTGCTTGACCGCAGCGGCCGGATCGGCCGGCACCGCCGGTTCAACCGGGGTGGCCTTCGGCGCGGTCAGGCTGCCGCCCTTTTCGAGTTCACCGCGCACCACGCTGTCGATGCGGCGGATGATCGAGGCGGACATTTCCCGGCGCAGTTCATCGGCCAGGATTTCGCGTTCGGTGGTGGTACCGGTGGCGTCGGTCGGCGGCGACACGTAGTCACGCGACAGTTCGATCACCTGCTGCGGCACCAGTTCGCTGCCATCCTCGCGGCGGAAGATGAAGATCACGGCGTAACGCAGGCTGTATTCCTGTGCGCGGCCCTGTGAGTCGATGGCGATCGGCAGATCGCCCCAGCGCTCGGACAGCACCTGCAGCTGGGTGCTGGGGCCAGTGGTGTCCTCATCGGCCAGGCGCGCGCCGGAGGCCAGCAGGCTGCGGTTGAGCAGCTTGACCAGTTCACTGTACGGGGCGGTCGATACCACCTTCACCGGGGCGGTGTCGGTCGGCAGCATCAGCTTGTTGCGCAGATGGAAGCCGCAGCCGGCGAGGCCGAGGACAAGAACGAGGGCAAGCAGGATTCGGGTCATGGAGACAGTCTGGCGGAGCCGGGCGATCACGGCAACACACAGCCTGCCCGAAGCCGCGTGAATGCAGGGCCATCAACCACCGGGCCCGCACCGGGAAAACGCACCGGCCACCGTACGGATGGCCGGTGCGGGTACATCAGGCGGCGACGATGTTCACGATCTTGCCCGGCACGATGATGATCTTGCGCACGGTCAGGCCTTCCATGAACTTGGCCGCATTCGGCTCGGCCAGGGCAAGCGCTTCAACCTGCTCGCGCGCGGCGTCGGCGGCGACCTCGATGGTGCCGCGCAGCTTGCCGTTGACCTGCACCGCCAGGGTGAGCGCATCGCGCACCAGCGCGCCGCTGTCGGCCTGCGGGAACGGCTGGTCTTCCAGCAGCGTCTCGCCATGGCCCAGCACCTGCCACAGGGCGTGGCTGGCATGCGGGGTGATCGGGTTGAGCAGCAGCACGATGGCCTGCAGCGCTTCCTGACGCACCGCGCGGCCCTGTGCACTGCCGTCCTCGAACTTGGCCAGCGCGTTCATCAGCTCCATCACCGCGGCAATGGCGGTGTTGAAGCTGTGGCGGCGGCCGTAGTCGTCGCCGACCTTGCCGATGGTCTCGTGGGTCTTGCGGCGCAGCGCCTTCTGGTTGGCGTCCAGCGCGGCCACGTCCAGCGCCGGGGCGGCGCCATCGGCCGCGTGCTTCTGCACCTGGGCCCACAGGCGGCGCAGGAAGCGGGCCATGCCGTCCACGCCGGCCTCGTTCCACTCCAGCGACTGTTCCGGCGGCGCTGCGAACATCGAGAACAGGCGCACGGTGTCGGCACCGTACTTGTCGACCATCGCCTGCGGGTCAACACCATTGTTCTTAGACTTGGACATCTTCTCGGTGCCACCGACCACCACCGGCTGGCCGTCGGCGATCAGGGTGGCGCCGGTGATGCGGCCGCGCTCATCGCGCTGCACTTCCACGTCGGCCGGGTTGATCCAGTCCTTGGAGCCATCCGGGTTCGGGCGGTAGTAGGTTTCGGCGATCACCATGCCCTGGCACAGCAGGTTGCGTGCCGGTTCGTTGCTGTCCACCATCCGCGCGTCGCGCAGCAGCTTGTGGTAGAAGCGGAAATACATCAGGTGCAGGATCGCGTGCTCGATGCCGCCGATGTACTGGTCGACCGGCAGCCAGTAGTTGCCGCGCTTGTCGACCGCATCGCGGGCACCCGGCGAGGTGTAGCGCGCGTAGTACCAGCTCGACTCCATGAAGGTGTCGAAGGTGTCGGTCTCGCGCTCGGCCGCGCCGCCGCAGTCCGGGCAGGTGGTCTTGCGCCATTCCGGGTCGGTCTTGATCGGCGAACCGGTGCCCGAGAACGCCACGTCCTCCGGCAGCACCACCGGCAGCTGTTCTTCCGGCACCGGCACCGCGCCGCACTTGGCGCAGTAGATCACCGGGATCGGGCAGCCCCAGTAGCGCTGGCGGCTCACGCCCCAGTCGCGCAGGCGGTAGTTGACGCGGCGCTGGCCCTGAGCCTTGCGCTCGAAACGTTCGGCCAGGGCTTCGAAGGCGCCCTGGAAGTCCAGGCCATCGAACTCGGCCGAGTTGACCAGTTCGGTCTGGCGGCTCTTGTCGCTGTACCAGTCCTGCCAGCGCGCACCGTCCCAGGTGCGCTCGTCGTCGTTGCGCGGGTCCTTCAGCGCGATCACCTGCACAATCGGCAGGCCGTACTTGTTGGCCACTTCGTTGTCGCGCTGGTCATGGCCGGGAACGGCCATCACCGCACCGGTGCCATAGCCCATCAGCACGAAGTTGGCGACCCACACCGGCACCTTCTCGCCGGTGACCGGATGGATGGCGCGCAGGCCGGTATCCATGCCGCGCTTTTCCTGGGTTTCCAGCTCGGCCTCGGACACGCCGCCCTGCTTCATTTCCGACAGCAGCGCCGCCAGCTCCGGGTTGTTCTTCGCCGCGTGCAGCGCCAGCGGATGCTCGGCGGCGATCGACACGAAGGTCACGCCCATCACGGTGTCCGGGCGGGTGGTGAACACGCGCAGCGGATCCAGCACGCCGCCATCGACGTCACGCACGTCGAACTGGATTTCCAGGCCTTCGGAGCGGCCGATCCAGTTGCGCTGCATGGTCTTGACCGAATCGGGCCAGCCGTCCAGTTCATCCAGGCCGTCCAGCAGTTCCTGGGCATAGTCGGTGATGCGCAGGAACCACTGCGGGATCTCGCGCTTCTCCACCAGCGCGCCGGAGCGCCAGCCACGGCCGTCGATGACCTGCTCGTTGGCCAGCACGGTCTGGTCGACCGGGTCCCAGTTCACCACTGCGTTGCGGCGGTAGGCCAGGCCCTTGCGCATCAGGCGGGTGAACATGCGCTGCTCGTGGACGTAGTAGTCCGGGCGGCAGGTGGCGAACTCGCGCGACCAGTCCACCGCATAGCCCATGGCCTTGAACTGGCCACGCATGTGCTCGATGTTCTTGTAGGTCCACGCCGCCGGGGCGGTCTTGTTCTTGATCGCGGCGTTTTCCGCCGGCAGGCCGAACGCGTCCCAGCCCATCGGCTGCAGCACGTTGTGGCCGGTCATGCGCTTGTAGCGGCTGATCACGTCGCCGATCGTGTAGTTGCGCACGTGGCCCATGTGCAATGCACCGGACGGGTACGGAAGCATCGACAGGCAGTAGTACTTCGGCTTGTCCGAGGTCTCGTCGACTTCGAAGGCGCGGGTGGCATCCCAGAACTGCTGGGCGGCGGATTCAACCTGCTGCGGGTCGTAGGCGTTGGTTTCAGCGCTGGTCATGGAACACGCGGATGCGGCGGCAAAGCGGTACAGCGTACCGCAGTGCGGCATGGGGCTCCAATCCCGGCCGCGCGCCGCCGCCGTCGCCGTCGCCCGCCGTCCGTCTCAGCGTGGTCGCGACAGCGGCAGCGCCACCGCCAGCCACAGCGCCCAGCAGGCGAAGGCCAGGCGCTGTGCCAGGGGCGCCGGCACCTGGCCCTGCAGGGCAAAGGCGGCCACTGCCGCCAGCACGCCGCAGGCCACCGCCAGCCCGCCCTGGGCACGGCCATGCGCCTGGCGCAGGTTGAACATGCCCAGCAGCAGGGTGCCGGCGACGAAGCCCAGTACCCAGATCATCCAGGCGCTGGCGTGCAGCTGGCTGGCTGGCCCGTGCAGGTCGTCCACATCCAGCGGCAGCAGGCCCATCGCGGCGAATGCGAGCCCGGCCAGCAGCAGCATCTGGCTGCCGACCCGCGGCGCCCAGCCGGCCGTGGCCGGCAGCCGGCGGCGCAGGCACTCGGCCACCACCGCCGCCAGCAGGCCCGGCAGCACGAAGCCCAGCAGGTTGAAGGCCAGCGCGTGCGGCACGCCGTGTGCGCCCAGCAGGGCCACCGGGTGGCGGGCCTGCGCATAGCCATCCAGGCCGGCGCCGAAGCCCAGCACCGCCAGCACGAACAGCAGCGCGGCCATCAGGCCCGACAGGCGCAGCAGCGGGGACAGAAACGACATGCAGACTCCGGGAACAGCGGCGGCGGGAAAGGCGCATTGTCAGGCATTTGCCGCAGTCCGGGTTGAGACCGGCAGCGATCGTCACCATAGAATCGGTCTCCAGATGCCAATCGATGCCTCCCCCATGACCGAGACGACCTACGTATTCGACGCCACCACTGCGACCTTCGAGGCCGAAGTCCTGCAGAAGTCGCTGCAGACGCCGGTGCTGGTCGACTTCTGGGCCACCTGGTGCGGCCCGTGCAAGACCCTGGGCCCGATGCTGGAAAAGCTGGCCGCCGAGTACAACGGCGCCTTCGAGCTGGCCAAGGTCGATGTCGACAAGGAACAGCAGATCGCCGCCGCCTTCCAGATCCGCTCGGTGCCCACCGTGTTCCTGGTCAAGGGCGGCCAGCTGGTGGACGGCTTCCCCGGCGCCATCCCGGAAGGCCAGCTGCGTGAGTTCCTGGCCCAGCACGGCATCGTGCCGGCCGACGTCGGTGACACCGCTGCCGAGGACGAGGCGCCGCTGGACCCGCAGGCGCAGGTGGACGTGCTGCGCGCCCAGATCGCTGCCGAACCGGACAAGGACGAACTGAAACTCGACCTGGCGCTGGCGCTGCTGCAGATCGGCGGGGTCGACGAAGCCGGCACCCTGATCGACAGCCTCCCGGCCAACCTGGCCACCGACGACCGCGCCGTGCGCGCCCGCGCCCGCCTGGCGTTCGCCGCTGCACTGAAGGATGCGCCGGCCGCCGACGTGCTGGAGGCGCGCATCGCCGCCGACGGCCAGGATCTCAAGGCCCGCCACCTGCGTGGCGTGCAGCTGCTGCTCGGCGGCCATGACGAGGCCGCCCTGGCGCAGTTCCTGGAAATGCTGCGGATCGACCGTGGCTTCGAGGACGGGTTGCCGCGCAAGGCGCTGATCGACGCTTTCAATGTGATCTCCGACGAGGACCTGGTCGGCCAGTACCGACGCCGGATGGCCTCCCTGCTGTTCTGAACGGGAACCCGCTTCGTTCAGAATCCCTGCACTGAGCACGGGCAATAATGCGCGCGATGGCGGCCATGCGGCCGCCACGATCCGTTCGGGGGGATGAGGTCGGGGCCATGAGGTCTTGCAGCTGCACCCCCGCTTTGCCGGGATTGCAAACTGTGACCTTCGTCCGCTCGCTGTCGTTCGCCATGCGCTTCAAGGGCGCCCTGCTGTGCCTCCTGCTTCTGCTGCCGGCCGTCGCCGGCGCCCAGGACTGGAATTACCGGGTCCGTCCCGGCGATACCCTGTGGGACCTCGGCGGGCTGTACCTGAAACCCTCTGTGCGCTGGCAGCAGCTGCAGCAGCACAACCGCATCGACAATCCCTACCAGCTGCCACCGGGCCAGCTGCTGCGCTTCCCGATCCGCTGGCTGCGCACCGAGCCGGCGCCGGCGCGGGTGCTGTCGGTGCGTGGCACGGTCGAGCTGGCCGGTGCCGATGGCAGCGCGACACGCGCGATCCGCGCCGGCGAGCAGCTGCATATCGGTGACACCGTGGCCACTGAAGGCGACTCCAGCGTCACCCTCGAATTTGCCGATGCCTCGCGCCTGCAGCTGCGTGAATACTCGCGCCTGCGCCTGGACCAGCTCAGCCGCTACGGCCACACCGGCATGGTCGATACCCGCCTGCGCCTGCAGCAGGGCCGGGCCAGCAACCGGGTGACCCCGGCCCGCGGCCCCGCCTCGCGCTACATCATCGATGCCCCCACCGCGACCAGCAGCGTGCGCGGCACCGTGTTCCGGGTCAGTGCCGGCGACAGCGGCCAGATCGCGGCCACCGAAGTCCTGCAGGGCAAGGTGCAGGTTGGCAACCCCCATGGCCAGCGCATGGTCCAGCCGGGGCAGGCCAGCCGCAGCGGCAGCGCCGATGCGGCGCCGGAGGACGTCTCCGCCCTGCTGCCGGCGCCACAGCTGCGCAGCGATGAACTGCGCCTGGCACCGTTGCCGACGCTGCTGGCCTGGGAGCCGGTCAGCGGCGCCGCGCACTACCGTGTCGAAGTGGTGCAGGCGGCGACGCCGGAAATCCTGCTGTTTGCCGCCACTACCCGCGACACCCGGCTGGCGATCGGCGACCTGCCGCCCGGCCAGCTGCGCATCCTGCTGCGCGCTGTCGATGTACAGGGCGTGGAAGGCCTTGACGCCAGCGCCGATTTCGAACTCAGCGATCAGCCCGCGCCGCCGATCACGCTGTCCCCGCTGCACGGGCAGACCGTCAACAGCGACCGCCCGCGTTTCCGCTGGACCCAGGCCCCCGGCGCGCGCAGCAGCGTGCTGCAGATCGCCGCCGAGCCGACCTTCCTGCAGCCGCTGCAGGAGCAGGCCAGCCAGGGCACCGACCTGCGCCTGGCGCAACCGCTGCCGCCGGGCCAGTACTTCTGGCGGGTGGCCTCGCGCGATGGCAATGGCCACCAGGGCCGCTTCGGCCAGGCACTGCCGCTGCAGCTGAGCAACGAACCAGTCGATCCCGCCCTGCAGCCGCCGCACGCCGCACACGGCGAACTGACCCTGCGCTGGCAGGCCGGCAGCGACGGCCAGCGCTACCGCGTGCAGGTCGACCGCCGCGGCGATTTCAAGGCACCGCTGGTGGACGAAACCGTGCTCGAACCGCAGGTCAGCTTCAAGCGCCCGTGGCGCGGCACGCTGCATGTGCGCGTGCAGTACATCGATGATGACGGCCACGCCGGCGAGTTCTCCCCGGCACAGCAGGTCACCCTGCCCTGCCGCCTGTGCTACGGCGCCGGCGGTGGCGCCCTGCTGCTCTGGTTGTTGTTGTGAGGCGCTCGCCGCTGCCCTGGCCGAAACGGATCGTGCTGGCGCTGCTGGCCGGCGTGCTGACCGCGCTGGCCAGCCAGGGCCAATGGCTGTGGCGCCAGGACGAAGCGGCCTACGATGCACTGGTCGGCAGCTGGGACTACCGTCCCGACCCCAGCGTGCTGATCGTGGCCATCGACGAAGGCAGCCTGCAGCGCATCGGCCAGTGGCCCTGGCCGCGCTCGGTGCATGCACGCCTGCTGGACCGGCTGACCGACGCCGGCGCAGAGCGCGTCGCGCTGGACCTGATGCTGTCCGAGCCGGACCGTCGCGACAGCCGTCAGGATGATCAGCTGGCAGCGGCAATCCGTCGCAATGGCCGGGTGGTGCTGCCGGTGCTGGCAGCGCCGGCGGCCGGCGACCGCATGGCCGAGGAAATGCTGCCGATCCCGCAGATCGCAGCCAGCGCTGCGGCAATCGGCCACACCGATGTTGAAATGGATGGCGACGGCGTCGCCCGCGGCGTGTACCTGCATGCGGGCATCGGCCGAGCGCACTGGCCGGCGCTGGGCCTGGCCCTGGCCGGCCTGCCAGCGGACGCGGTGCGCGGCCTGCCCGACCCAGAACCGTCGCTGGATTCCCCTTATCAGTGGCGACGCGACGACTACGTGCGCGTGCGCTACGCCGGTCCGCCGGAACGGCTGCCGCAGGTGTCCTATGCCGATGTGCTCGACGGTCACGTCGACATGGCGATGTTGCACGGCCGCCGCATCGTGGTCGGCATGACCGCCAGCGGCATCGCCCCGCGCCTGCTGACCCCGACCACCCGCGAATTCTGGATGAGTGGCAGCGAGTACCAGGCCAACATCACTTCGATGCTGTTGCAGCACAAGCAGATTGACGTGATGTCGCCGGCCTGGCAGCACGCCATCAGCGGCGTGCTGGCAGCGCTGTGCGTGATCCTGCTAGGCCTGCGCCTGCCCTGGCTGGTGGCGCTGTGCTCGCTGCCGGCCGCACCTTTGCTGAGCTGGCTGATGCTGCGTGCCACCGATCTGTGGTGGGCGCCGGCCAGCGCGACGCTCGGCATCGTGCTGGTGCTGCTGGTCTGGGCGATCTGGCGGATCTCGGCCTGGCACCGCCAGGCCAACCGCGATGCCCTGACCGGGCTGGGCAACCGGCTGCGCTTCGAGCAGTCGCTGCAGCAGGAGTGCGATGCTGCGCGACGCAGCGGCAAGCCGCTCAGCCTGGCACTGATCGATGTCGATCATTTCAAGCGCCACAACGATCGTCACGGCCATCAGGTCGGAGACCGCGTGCTGCGCGATGTCGCGCGGCTGATCGGTGCGCATGCCCGGCGCCCACGCGACATGGCCGCGCGCTACGGCGGCGACGAGTTCGCGCTGGTGCTGCCAGATACGCCCGCCGCCGGAGCGCAGCAGGTGATCGAGGACCTGATCGATTGCGTGCGTGCGCTGCCGGCCTCGGGCACAGGCAACGACGACCAGGTCACGCTGACCGTCGGCGTGTTTACCCGCATCCCCGACAGTGAGCTGCAACCCCATCACTTCGTCGAGGGCGCCGACACCGCCCTCTACCAGGCCAAGGCCAATGGCCGCGACGGGTTCGTGATCGACGGCGCATGACCGGCGCCGAAGGCCATCGGCCACGCCCGTCGGACGTAGAGTCGAGCTTGCTCGACTGCGCCAACTGCGCAAACCGCATCACCGCTCATTCAAGCGGCCAGCGGCACCACGCAAAGGGATACTCCCCCAGGCATGACGCCAGACCGGCCCGCACTGGGTTGGCCATCACATACATCGCCTGTCGCCGGACATCCTCTTCGCTGCGAACCAGGTGATCGTAATAGCCTCGCTGCCACACGGCCCGATGTTCCCCGCACCGCGCATTCACGGCGATGGCTACCCTGGACTTGAGCGACTGCACGCAGCGCGCGAGGGTTCCGGCACGCAACTGCATCACCCAATGCAGATGATCGGGCATGATCATCCAGGCGAAAGATCGACTGATTCCGCTCCTGTCACTGTCACGCAGCCCCGCGATCAGCGCGTTCGCGCAGCGCACATCGGTAAAGGTGAGTCGGCGCCCAGCCGTGACGCTGGTGATGACATAGATGTTCCCGATCACGGAACACCGACCACGAAGCAGGGCTGGACTTGGCATGTGTAAAGCATCGCGCGGGCGCCGAGCATTGCCCATCAGCAAACCCTGAAATATCCCTCCGACTGCGCCAACACCAAAAGCCGTCGAGCAAGCTCGACGCTACATGCCCTGCCCGGTCGCCCCGGGGTGCAACATACGCATGCGAATGGTTAGACTGGAGCCCTCGCCCCGCGCCTCCGGATCCATATGAAAGCCAGCACGTTCCGCTTCGGCCTCAATCTCTGGCCGCCGTTCCTGTTCACCGGCATCCATGTCACCCGCATCACGCCGGACTATCGGCAGATCGACGTGGAACTGCGCCTGCGGCCCTGGAACCGCAATTACGTCGGCACGCATTTCGGCGGCAGCCTGTTCGCAATGACCGATCCGTTCTGGATGCTCGGCCTCATGCATACCCTGGGGCGCGACTACTATGTGTGGGACCGCGCCGGCGCGATCGACTTCCTCAAGCCCGGCCGCGGCACCGTCCGCACCTCGTTCCGCATCGACGACGCGCTGCTGGACGAGCTGCGCGCCGAGGCGGCCAGCGGTGAGAAAGTGCTGCGCTGGTTCAGCAACGACGTGGTCGATGAAAGCGGCGAGGTGGTTGCCCAGGTGCGCAAGCAGGTCTACCTGCGCCTGAAACCGCACGCGCGCTGACCGCCGCGCGGGCGCTATCCTCTGCTGCCTTGCCATGGAGGCTCCGATGCGCCGTTACGCCCTTGCCGCACTGCTGGTTGCGCTGCCCTGCGCAGCGCACGCCCTGGATCTACCGCCAGCGCAGTACCCGGTGCTGCCGGCACAGGCCGCCGACGCGGCCGGATTCGTGCCCACTGGCTGGACCCTGGAATCGAGCAGCGAGGGCGATCTTAACCAGGACGGCCGCGCGGACCTGGTGCTGGTGCTGCGCCAGCAGGACCCGCGCAACGTCATCGAGCACGATGGCTTCGGTCCCTCACCCTACGACAGCAACCCGCGCATCCTCGCCATCGCCTGGTCGCGTCCGTCCGGCTACGTGCTTGCGGCGCAGGACCACCAGCTGATTCCACGCCCGGACAACCCGGTGATGAGCGACCCGCTTGAAGACGGTGGCGTCAGCATCCAGCGCGGCACGCTGAAGGTAGCGTTGTTCTCTTTCTCCAGCGCAGGCAGCTGGTCGATGGGCACCACCGCGTTCACCTTCCGCTGGCAGGACGGTGCCTTCGTGCTGATCGGCTACGACCAGGATTCGGTGATGCGCAACTCTGGCCAGACCACATCGCTGAGCGTGAATTTTTCCACGCGCAAGGTGAAGCGGATCGAAGGCAGCATCGAGGACGACAAGGAACAGGTGCACTGGGAGCCACTGCGCGGCCGCCAACGCTGGACGCTGCAGACCGTCGGCAACGGCTGGAGCTTCGATCCGATGGTCGCCGGCCGCTGAGCCCGGCCTCAGTCAGCGGCGACGGTTGAACCCGCGTCCGCCAGCAGCGGAACCGACAACCACGCCGCTTCGTCCGCGCTGCGCGCCGGCGCGCGTCGCGGCACCTGCAGGCGTCGGCCATCGGCCGACAGCTGCGGCGCCCGGGTCGGCGAGCGCAACTGCGCAGGCAACCGCGGCAAAGCATCCAGCGCATCGCCTGCCTGCTGCCGCAACCAACGTTGTGCCAACAGCAATCGCAGCATCGCAGCGGCGTCCTGTGTGCGTGACGCATAGGCCGGATAGGCCGGCGCGGCGATCTCGGTCAGCACGCAGCCCAGCATGTTCGACAGGCAACCGAAGTCACGCTGTGGCGGTGCCGGCAGCGGCAACGGTCGATCCGCATCCAGCGCGGCCGTCGCCGCCGCACCGCAGGCCCAGCCGAGGTTGCCGGCCACGCGCGCCAGGGTGCTGCTGCGATCCAGCACCAGCACGCCGCCGAATTCCCCCGCCGAGGTCTCGATGGCGGTCCGGCTCATCGCATACTCGCCCTGCATCGCCCGGCACAGGCTCTGTTCTTCGGCGCGCATCGGCTGCATCGCCCGCTCGCACTGCGCGGGCAGCGGATAGTCAGCCGGAAGCTCGACCAGCATGTCCGCCAGCAGCTGTGCATTGGCCTGCACCAGGCTGGCGCCGAGGATGCTCTCGACCAGGTAGCTGCCACCGGGCAGCAGCCGGCGTCCCAGTTGCAGCCCCTGGCAGCTGCCCCGCAAGGCCCCGTCGATGTCACCCTGCACATAGGCCAGCGCGTGGGCGCTGGTGGCGTCCACCACCAGGCCATAGGTCGGCAACGGGACGAGGATGCCATCACCCTTGGGCGGGAATGGCGACGCGAAATGATCCGCCTCGGCCAGCTGGTCCAGGCGCGCGTGCAGCTGCTGGTGCCCGGCATGCGCGTCGATGAAGCGCTGCGGATCGGCACGCACCTGGGCCAGGCAGTTGCCGGCCGTCGGCCCGCAGCTGGCGCCCGGGCGCGGACGCAGCCCGTCATGCAGTGCGGTCAGGTGAGGCTGCGCGCCGGTCTCACCGCGCGGATCGGCATCCCAACGCCGCGCGTCCTCTGCCAGCGCCCGCTCGCGCTGGCCCGCATCCAGCCCGTCAAACGGCAGCGTCCACAACAGTGCGTAACCGTTGTGGCCATGCGCCGGCAACCGCGCCTCCAGCCGCTGCTGCGCCTGCACCCTCGATTCGGGCACCGGCCACAGGCGCGAGGCGCACCACACCACGATGACCATCACCAGCAGGGCGGCCCCGGCCCAGCCCAGTGCGCGCAGGATCTTCAACACAGCGTCCCTTCCATGTGTCATGGCTACCTTCGACATTCCAGCGTAATCGACCGGCGCTGGCCGCTACAATGCGCCCATGTCGCTCGAAGCCCCCGCCCTGGTTCCCCGCCCCTCCCTGCAGCGCCTGTTCCTGACCGGCCTGCTGACCCTGCTGCCGATCTGGCTGACCTGGGTCGTGGTCAAGTTCGTGTTCGTGCTGCTGTCGGGCATTTCCAGCCCGCTGGTGGTGCCGCTGTCGGAACAGATCGCGACCAGCTTCCCGCATTACCTCGGCTGGGTCCGCGCCGAATGGATCCAGGACACCATCGCCCTGCTGGCCACCCTGCTGGTGATCCTGGCGGTGGGCGTGGCCAGTCGCCGCGTGCTCGGCCAGCGCCTGCTGCGCTGGGTCGGCGCGGTCATCAAGCGCATTCCGCTGGCCAGCATCATCTACGACAGCGCCAAGAAGCTGCTGGACATGCTGCAGACCGAACCGGGCAGCACCCAGCGTGTGGTGCTGATCGACTTCCCGCACCGCGACATGAAGTCGGTCGGCCTGGTCACCCGCGTCATCAAGGAACACGGCACTGATCGTGAGCTGGCGGCGGTGTACGTGCCGACCACGCCAAACCCGACCTCCGGCTATCTGGAAATCGTGCCGGTGGAGCTGCTGACGCCAACTGACTGGACCGTCGACCAGGCCATGAGCTTCATCATTTCCGGTGGCGCGGTGGCACCGTCCAGCGTGCCGTTCACCCGCGCCGGCGAACGCAGCCAATGATCCCCGCCCCGATCGAGCGCCCGCTGCAGGATCGCGCGGTCCTGCTGTTCATCGTGCTGGCCGCGTTCTTCTGCGGCAACGCGGTGCTGGCCGAGCTGATCGGGGTGAAGATCTTCGCGCTGGAAGACACCCTGGGCATCGACCCGCTGAACTGGAACCTGTTCGGCCAGACCGGCTCGCTCAGCTTCACCGCCGGCACCCTGCTGTGGCCGGTGGTGTTCATCATGACCGACACCATCAACGAGTTCTTCGGCAAGCGCGGCGTGCGCTTCATCTCGTGGCTGGCGGTGGTGCTGATCGCCTACGGCTTCCTGTTCGCCTTCGCGGCGATCTCGCTGGCGCCGGCCAGCTGGTGGGTCACCTCGATGGACCACCATGGCGTGCCGGATTACCAGGCCGCGTTCGCGGCGGTGTTCGGCCAGGGCATGTGGACCATCGGCGGTTCACTGGTGGCCTTCCTGCTCGGCCAGCTGATCGACGTGGCGGTGTTCCATCGCATCCGCCAGGCCACCGGCGAACGCCACGTGTGGCTGCGCGCCACCGGTTCGACCGCGGTCTCGCAGGTGGTGGACAGCTTCGTGGTGATCTGGATCGCCTTCGTGCTGGGCCCGCAGCAGTGGCCGACGTCGTTGTTCCTGGCGGTCAGCAGCGTCAACTACCTCTACAAGATGGGCTTTGCGATCGCCCTCATTCCCTTGCTGTACCTGATGCGGCGCGCGATCACACGCTATCTGGGGGCCGACCGCGCCGCCGCGCTGCGTGCCGCTGCGTCGGCTGACTGAAGGCCCAGCAGCGGTAACCTGACTGCGCCTTCACGCTGGCCGTACGCGATCGGATCGTGCAAGCTCCACGGTCTGTGTTCCACGGAAGCTCCTGATGCCGCATCCCACCCGCGTCCTGGCCGCCGCCATCGCCGCGTTGTTCCTGTTCAGTGCCGTGCCGTCGGCCGAAGCAGCGAAGAAGAAGGCCAGCCGCCCTGCCGCCGCGCAGACCCGCCAGGCGGCCAAGCCCAAGGCCAAGCCCGCCCGCGCCACCGCGCCCGCCCGTGGCAGCAGCGCGCGCCGCGCCGCCGCGCGTCCGGTCGCCCCGGCCCGCGCCGTACCCAAGCAGGTGCAGCTGGAACGCCTGTATGACGAGTACTGGGATGCCTCGATGCGGTTGAACCCGCTGCAGGCCACGTTCCAGGGCGAAGCGCGCTACAACGATCAGCTGCCCAACATCCTGTCGGCCGCCTGGCGCCAGCAGTCGCATGACTTCACCACGCAATGGCTGGGCAAGGTCGAGAAGGTCGGCAGTGACGGCCTGCAGGGCCAGGATCTGCTCAGCTACGAGATCTTCGTGCGCGATGCGCGCGCCTCGCTGGCGGCCGAGCGCTACCCGAGCTGGATGATGCCGATCAGCCAGTACTACAACATCGGCAGCATCATGGCGATCCTCGGTGCCGGTGCCGGCGCGCAGCCGTTCAACACGGTGCAGGACTACGACACCTGGTCGCGCCGTTCGCTGGGTATTCCCGAGCTGTTCGACCAGGCCATCGACAACATGCGCCAGGGCATGAAGGCCGGCGTCGTGCAGCCGCGCGACCTGATGGAAAAGGTTCTGCCGCAGCTGGATGCGGTGATCAAGCCAACCGCCGAAGAGAGCATCTTCTGGTCGCCGATCCGCACCATGCCCACGACCATCGCGGCCGAAGACAAGGCGCGCATCAGCGCCGAGTACAAGCGCATGATCGAACTGCGCATCATGCCGGCCTACCGGGCCCTGCGCGGTTTCATCGCCACCGAATATCTGCCCGCCACGCGCGCCAGCAGCGGCCTGGGCGCACTGCCCGATGGCCAGGCCTGGTATGCCAACCTGATCGTGCAGACCACCGCCAGCGACCAGACCGCCGCACAGCTGCACGCACTGGGCGAGCAGCGCGTGCAGGAACTGCAGGCGCAGATCGCTGCGGTGATGAAGGATGCCAAGCTGCGTGGCACGCCGGCCAAGCTGCTGCGCAGCATGCGCAACGACCGCCAGTTCCAGTACAGCGATGCCAGCGCACTGATCAACCGCTACCGCCAGGTGCAGCAACAGGTCAACGCGCGCCTGCCGCAGGTGCTCGATACGCTGCCCAGGTCCGCACTGGAGGTGCGTGCGGTGGAACCGGAGCGTGCATTGACCGCCGCCGCTGCCGCCTACCAGCCGTCGCCGGCGGGGCAGCCGGGCGTGCTCTACATCAACACCCGCGACCTGCCCAGCCGCAAACGCTGGAACGTGCCGGTGCAGTACCTGCATGAAGCGATCCCCGGCCACCATGTACAGCTGGGCCTGCAGCAGGAACTGGCCAAGCTGCCACGCTTCCGCCGCCTGGGCGGCGATCTTGCGTTCGTCGAAGGCTGGGGCCTGTACGCCGAAACGCTGGGCGAGGACCTGGGCGTCTACACCGATCCCTATGACCGCATCGGTTACCTGTACTCGCGCCTGCTGCGCGCCGCGCGCGTAGTGGCCGACACCGGCGTCAATGCCCAGGGCTGGAGCAAGCAGCAGGCGGTGGCCTACCTGCAGAAGACCGTGGACATGAGCAGCGATGATGCCAACGCCGAAGTCGAGCGGATCATGGCCCAGCCCGGCCAGGCGCTGTCCAACGTGGCCGGCCTGACCACCATCGTCGCCCTGCGCGACAAGGCCAGGGCCCGCCAGGGTGCCGCCTTCGATCTGCGCCGCTTCCATGCCGAACTGCTGAAGGACGGCTCGATGCCGCTGGATGTGCTGGACCGCAAGATGGAACGCTGGATGGCCGAGCCAGCCAGCGCCGCGACCGCCCCATCCCCCTGATCCTGCCGGAGCCGCCATGCGCCCTGCCCTCGCCCTGCTCACCGCCGTGCTGGGCCTGCTGCCCCTGGCGGGCGCCGCCGCTCCGGTGCTGACCCCACCGGATGCGGGCATTGACGGCCTGATGCAGGCCTACGACGGCCAGGTGCCTGGCGCCGCCGTGCTGGTGCTGCACAACGGGCAAGCGGTGTTCCGCCGCGGCTACGGCCTGGCGGTGCTGGAAGACGGCACGGCGGTGACGCCGGCCAGCAATTTCCGGCTGGCCTCGGTCAGCAAGCAGTTCACCGCCGCGGCGGTGCTGCTGCTGGTCGAGGATGGCAGGCTCGGGCTGGACCAGACCGCGCGGCAGTGGCTGCCCGAACTGCCGCCGGCCACTGCAGCCATCACCCTGCGCCAGCTGCTCTCGCACACCAGCGGCCTGCTCGACTACGAAGACCTGATGGACCCGGCCGATACGCGCCAGGTGCACGACGCCGACGTGCTGGCCCTGCTCTCACGCCAGGACCGCCTGAACTTCGCGCCCGGCACCCAGTACCGCTACAGCAACAGCGGCTACGCGCTGCTGGCACTGATCGTCGGCCGCGCTTCCGGCCAGGATTTCGCCACCTTCCTGCAGCAGCGCATCTTCGTTCCGCTGGGCATGGCCCACACCGTGGCCCACCAGGACGGCGTCGATACGGTGGCCGCGCGCGCCTACGGCTACAGCCTGATCGACGGCCGCTGGCAGCGCACCGACCAGAGCACCACCAGCGCCGTGCTCGGCGATGGTGGGCTCTATTCCTCGCTCGATGACCTGGCCCGCTGGGATGCCGCGCTGTACGACGAGCGCCTGTTGTCGAAGGCCTCGCGCGATGCGATGTTCAGCCCGGCCACCCGTACCCCGGAACGCGACGTACCGCATTACGGTTTCGGCTGGCGCCTGCTGGGACCGGTGCAATGGCACAGCGGCGAGAGCATCGGCTTCCGCAACGTGATCGTGCGCCATCCGCAAAAGCACCTGACCGTGATCGTGCTGACCAACCGCAACGACCCCGAACCCTATCCGCTGGCGCAGAAGATCGCCCAGCGCTGGCTGGATACCCTGCAATGACTGCCGCCCCCGACACCCTGCTGGGTTTCCACCACGCTGCGCTGATCTGCAGCGACTACGCACGCTCGAAGGACTTCTACGTGCGCATCCTCGGCCTGCGCGTGCTGGCCGAGAACCACCGCGCCGCGCGCGATTCTTGGAAACTGGACCTGGCCCTGCCCGATGGCGGCCAGCTGGAACTGTTCTCCTTCCCCTCGCCACCGCCGCGGCCCAGCCGCCCGGAGGCCCAGGGCCTGCGCCACCTCGCGTTCCGGGTGGCTGCGCTGGAGCCGTTCATCCGGCGTCTGGCGGAGCACGGCGTGGACTGCGAACCGATCCGCGTGGACGAATACACCGGCCGCCGCTTCACCTTCTTCGCCGACCCCGACGGCCTGCCGCTGGAGCTGTACGAAGCCGGTTGAGGCCCTCGGGGTCAGATCCCTTTTCCGAGGGAAAAGGATCTGACCCCATCGCCACCACCGGAAGCGTCATCCCGGAAGCGTCATCCACGCATGGCGTGGATCTACTGTGTCGACCAGGGTCGACACCTACCAACAGCACACGGGACCTGTCGAAGGCGGGGTGGGGCCGGTTGCGGGGGCGTGAGCCGCATGGATGCGGCGACCGAGCTTACATGGATGTACTTGCAGCGCCCCCGCAAACGGCCCCACCCCGCCATCCCACGGAATCCCGTTGCTGTTGCTGTTGCCGGCCAGCGGCCGGCACCACCGTGGATGCAGGGCGCAGCCCTGCCCCCTTTCCCATACTCCGCCGAATGGGTATACAGTCGGCGTGTACCGGCATCGTGCCGGAATGAACCCTGGGAGGGGACCATGCGCAAGACCTTCAAGACCCTGCTGCTGGCGCTGCCGCTGTGCCTGGCCGCACTTTCGGCACAGGCCTCCGACAGCCCGGCCGGCCGCTGGAAGACCATCGACGACAAGACCGGCAAGGTGAAGTCGATCGTCGAAATCACCCAGGCCGCCAACGGTTCGCTGTCCGGCAAGGTGCTGGACGTGCTGCAGTCGGACAAGGGTCCCAACCCGGTCTGCGACGGCTGCGAGGGCGCCAACAAGAACAAGCCGGTGAAGGGCATGACCATCCTCTGGAGCCTGAAGCCCGACGGCGCCAGCAAGTGGGCCGGCGGCCAGATCCTCGACCCGGCCACCGGCAAGGTCTACAAATCCAAGATGGAACTGCAGCCCGGCGGCAACAAGCTGGACGTGGCCGGCTGCATCGCCTTCATCTGCCGCACCCAGACCTGGATCCGCGACTAAGCCCGGGCGGCCCGCGCAATCCCCTCGTGACCCGGCCCCGGCCGGGTCACCTCGTTGCGGGCATGCGATACTCTGCGGTTCCCCTCGGCTTCACCCCGCGACCATGACCCGTACCGCGCTCGTCACCACCGCCCTGCCCTACGCCAACGGCCCGCTCCACCTGGGCCACCTGGTCGGCTACATCCAGGCCGACATCTGGGTGCGTGCGCGGCGAATGAGTGGCGGCACCGCCTGGTTCGTCTGCGCCGACGATACCCACGGCACGCCGATCATGCTGGCGGCCGAGAAGGCCGGGGTCACCCCGGAAACCTTCATCGCCAACATCCAGGCCAGCCACGAGCGTGACTTCGCCGCCTTCGGCGTCGCCTTCGACCACTACGACTCGACCAACTCGGCGGCCAACAAGGCGCTGACCGAGCAGTTCTACCTGAAGCTGGAAGCGGCCGGCCATATCAGCCGCCGTTCGGTGGCGCAGTTCTACGACCCGGCCAAGGGCATGTTCCTGCCCGACCGCTACGTCAAGGGCATCTGCCCGAACTGCGGCAGCCCCGACCAGTACGGCGACAACTGCGAAGTGTGCGGTGCCACCTATGCGCCGACCGACCTGAAGGAGCCGCGTTCGGTCATTTCCGGTGCCACACCGGAAATGCGCGATTCGGAGCACTTCTTCTTCGAGGTGGGCCACTTCGATGCGTTCCTGCGCGAATGGCTGGCCGGCGACGTGGCGCTGCCGGGCGTGAAGGCCAAGCTCGGTGAGTGGCTCAATGCCGAAGGTGGCCTGCGCGCGTGGGACATCTCGCGCGATGCGCCGTACTTCGGCTTCCAGATTCCCGGCCAGCCGGGCAAGTACTTCTATGTCTGGCTGGACGCGCCGATCGGCTACCTGTCCAGCTTCCAGACCCTGTGCGGCAAGCTGGGCGAAGACTTCGACGCGCACCTGCGCGCCGGCACCAGCACCGAACTGCACCACTTCATCGGCAAGGACATCGTCAACTTCCACGGCCTGTTCTGGCCGGCGGTGCTGCACGGCACCGGCCATCGCGCGCCGACCCGCCTGCACGTGAACGGTTATCTGACCGTGGACGGCGCCAAGATGAGCAAGTCGCGCGGCACCTTCGTGATGGCCCGTACCTTCCTCGATGCCGGGCTGGAACCGGAAGCGCTGCGCTACTACTACGCGGCCAAGTCCGGCGGCGGCGTCGACGATCTCGACCTGAACCTGGGTGACTTCATCGCCCGCGTCAACGCCGACCTGGTCGGCAAGTTCGTCAACCTGGCCAGCCGTTGCGCCGGCTTCATCAGCAAGCGTTTCGACGGCCAGCTGGCCGCGCAGCTGCCCGATGCGGCGCAATACCAGCGCTTCGTCGACGGACTGGCGCCGATCCGCGAAGCCTACGAGCGCAATGACCCGGCCGCGGCGATCCGCCTGACCATGACCCTGGCCGACGAAGCCAACCGCTACATCGACGACGTCAAGCCGTGGGTGATCGCCAAGCAGGACGGCGCCGACGCGCAGCTGCAGGCGGTGTGCAGCCAGGGCCTGAACCTGTTCCGCGTGCTGGTGACCGCGCTGAAGCCGGTGCTGCCGACCACCGCTGCGCAGGCCGAGGCCTTCCTGGCCGCGCCGGTGAACGACTGGACCGAGCTGGCACAGCCGCTGCTGGGCCACCGCATCACCGAGTACACCCCACTGTTCACCCGTATCGACCCGAAGAAGATTGACGCCATGATCGACGCCTCCAAGGACACCCTGCAGCCAGCCGCCGCTGCCACTCCCGCCGCCAAGACCGAAGCGGTCAAGCCGGCCGCACCGGCACCGGCCAAGGACGACGCCAGCAGCGCCGACGCGCCGGCCTACATCGGCATCGATGATTTCGCCAAGCTCGACCTGCGCATCGGCAAGGTGCTGGTGTGCGAGTTCGTGGAAGGCTCGGACAAGCTGCTGCGCTTCGAACTGGATGCCGGCGAGCTGGGCAAGCGCCAGATCTTCTCCGGCATCCGCGGCAGCTACGGCGAGCCGGAGCAGCTGGTCGGTCGCAGCGTGGTGTTCATCGCCAACCTGGCCCCGCGCAAGATGCGCTTCGGCCTGAGCGAAGGCATGATCCTGTCGGCCGGTTTCGACGGCGGCGCGCTGGCGCTGCTGGACGCCGACAGCGGTGCACAGCCGGGCATGCCGGTCCGCTGATGCCCACTGCGGGCGTGGTCACCGGCCGCGCCCGCCGGCACCGGAACGCACTGCGATGGGAGGCAACGCAATGGAACTGGCGCTGTTCGACTTCGACCACACCGTGACCACCTGCGATACCTATGGCCGTTTCCTGCGCCGCGTGGCCACCGCCGAACAGCTGGCGCAGGCGTGGTGGAAGGTCGGCCCGTGGCTGCTGGCGTACAAGCTGAAGCTGATCTCGGCCGAACGCATCCGCGCGCGCGTCACCCGCCTGACCTTCAGCGACCGCCACAGCGACGACATCGCCACGCTGGCCACCGGCTTTTCGCGTGAGTTCCTGCCCGAGGTGGTGCGCCCGGAAATGCTGGAGCAGATCCGCTGGCACAAGGAACAGCAGCACACGGTGGTGATCGTGTCCGGCTCGCTGGACCTGTACCTGCGGCCGTGGTGCGAGCAGCTGGGCCTGCAGTTGATCTGCAACCGCCTGGAAAGCCAGGACGGCCGCCTGACCGGTCGTTACGCCGGTGGCGACTGTGGCCCGCGCAAGGTCGAGCACATCCGTCGCCAGTTCGACCTGTCGCGCTACGTGCGCATCCATGCCTACGGCGACAGTTCCGAAGACAAGCCGATGCTGGCGCTGGCCCACGAGCGCTGGTTCCGCGGCAAACCCCTGAAGTGACCCCAACGCGCAGCCTTCGCCACGCATGAGCCTGATCCCGCCCCTGACCGAACGCCTCGACCGCCTGCTGCCGCAGACCCAATGCGGGCAGTGCGGCTACGACGGCTGCCGCCCGTACGCTCAGGCGATGGCGCGGGGCGAGGCCACGGTGGACCGCTGCCCGCCGGGCGGCGATGCCGGTGCGCGTGCACTGGCTCAGGTGCTGGGCGTGCCGGCGCTGCCGTATGACCGTTCGCGCGGCGAGCACAAGGCGCCGCAGGTGGCGCTGATCGTGGAAGCCGACTGCATCGGCTGCACCAAGTGCATCCAGGCCTGCCCGGTGGACGCCATCGTCGGCGGTGCCAAGTACATGCACAAGGTGATTGCCGATCTGTGCACCGGCTGCGAGCTGTGCATCCCGCCGTGCCCGGTGGACTGCATCGAGATGCTGCCCCTGTAAGGGGTCAGAGCCCTTTCCTGCGGAAAGGGATCCGACCCCGCGGCACAGAAGGGTCAGAGCCCTTTTCGCAGAAAAGGGCTCTGACCCTAAACAGGGTTACGGCACCGCCGCCGTCACTACGATCTCAACCTTCCATTCGGCATGGGCCAGCTTGGCCTCGACCGTGGCACGGGCCGGGGTCGCGCCTTCCACCACCCACTCATCCCACGCTTTGTTCATGCCGTCGAAGTCGGCCATGTCGGCCAGGAACACTTCGGCGCGCAGCACGTGCTGGCGATCGCTGGCCACCAGCGCCAGCAGCTTGTCGATCTCGGCCAGCACCTGCCGGGTCTGCCCGGTGATGTCCTGGCTGGTGTCCTCCGGAATCTGTCCGGAGAGGTAGGCGACCTTGTTGTACACGGTCATTTCGGACATGCGCGGTCCGACGTCGTAACGCTCCATCATGGGCGTGGCTCCTGCGGGTGATCAGGCCTGCATTGTCCTCCAAACCGGTCAACGGTGGGTGCAGGACACCCCTGCACACGCGGTCACTACCCGCTTCCGACAGCGCTGCTGGTCAAATGCCGAAGACAGGCGCACGATGCGCCACGCCTGCATTGACACTGCCCTCGCCCTCCCTGACGCACGCTTGCGCCGATGACCGAAACCACCGACCCCGCCACCGCTCCCTCCACCCCGGCATGGAAGCGGGTCCTGACCATCGTCGTCCCGCTGCTGATCCTCGCCCTGGCGCTGCACGGCCTGGCCAACGAGTTCGACGAGAATGGCTACCGTGCCATCCGCCACGCCTTCCACCAGCTCAGCGGCACGCAGATCGCGCTCACCGTGGTGCTGGGCCTGGCCAGCTACGCCTGCCTGATCGGCTTCGATGCCATCGGCCTGCGCCGCAGCGGCATCCGCGTGCATCCGGCGCGCATCGGCATCACCGCGTTCCTGGCGCACACCCTGGGCCAGACCGTGGGCTTTGCTGCACTGACCGGTGGCGCGGTGCGCCTGCGCGGCTATCGCACGGCCGGCCTGGACCTGGCGCAGATCGGCCAGGTGGTGCTGATGAGCACGCTGGGCTTCGTGTTCGGTGCGTGGCTGCTGATCAGCGTGGCACTGTGCATGGAACCGGCGGCGGCGGCGCTGGCACTGCCGTTGGATCCCGATGCGGTGCGCGTGGTCGGCATCGTCGCCCTGCTCGCCTACGCGGCCACCCTGCTGCTGGTGGGGCGCGAGGGACGCCAGTTCAGCGTGTTCGGCCATGCGTTGTGGCTGCCCGACCGCCGCACCATGATCGGCGTCACCGTGCTGAGCGTCATCGAACTGGTGCTGGCCAGCGCCGCGTTCTACGTGCTGCTGCCCGATTCGACTCCGACCGGCCTGCCCGGCTTCGTCGGCCTTTACCTGGTCGCGGTGCTGGCCGGCCTGGTGTCGACCGTGCCGGCCGGCCTGGGCGTGTTCGAATGGAGCCTGCTCAAGCTGCTGCCGCAGGTGGCGCCGGCGGCGGTGCTGGCGGCCGCGCTGATCTACCGCGTCACCTATTACGTGCTGCCGCTGCTGCTGGCCACCCTGCTGGCGCTGGCACCGGCCCTGCGCCAACCGCTGCAGGCCAGCGCCGGCGCCACCCGTGCGGGTTGGAACGCGCTTCGCCCCTGGTTGCCGCAGATCATCGCGCTGGCGGTGTTCAGTGTCGGCGCCGCGCTGGTCATCGACGGCACCCTGCCGACCCCACGCCGCCACCTGCTCAACGCGTCGCTGCCGATCCTGGAAACCTCGCACCTGATCGGCAGCCTCAGCGGCGTCGCCCTGCTGCTGATCGGCCAGGGCCTGGCCCGGCGCAGCCACGCAGCGTGGATGCTGGCGATGGCGGTGTGCGTGATCACGCCGCTGCCGCTGTGGCTGCGTGGCGGCCAACCGCTGATCGCAGTCTCGGCACTGCTGGTGGCGATGGCGCTGTGGGCCGCGCGCCGCGAGTTCTACCGCCAGGGCGCGCTGCTGGACGAAGCCTGGTCCTGGCCCTGGCTGCGCAACCTTGGCCTGGTGCTGGTGGCAGTCACCTGGCTGCTGTTCTTCACCTACAGCCATGTCGAATACCAGAACGAGCTGTGGTGGCAGTTCGCGCTGTCCGGCAACGCACCGCGCGCGTTGCGTGCGCTGCTGGTGGTGGCCATTGCGCTGGTGATGTTCGGCCTGGCGCGGCTGCTGCACAGCACGCGCAGCCCGTTGCCCGCCGCCGATGAGGCCACGTTGCAGGCGCTGGCACCGGTGCTGGCCGGCGCCACCGATACCCAGGCCTGCCTGGTGCTGACCGCCGACAAGGCGGTGCTGCGCGATGATGCCAGGCAGGGCTTTGTGATGATGCAGCGTTATGGCGGCTCGCTGATCGCGATGGGCGATCCGGTCGGACCGCCGGAGGTCGCGCGCGCGTTGATCTGGCGTTTCCGCGAGGAAGCCGATCGGCTTGGCCTGCGCCCGGTGTTCTACCAGGTGGGCGAAACCTACTGGCAGACCTATCTCGACCTCGGCCTGGGCCTGGTCAAGCTGGGCGAGGAAGCGATGGTGCCGCTGCACGACTTCGGCCTGGAAGGCCGCGAGCGCGCCGACCTGCGCCAGGCCTGGAACCGCGGCAAGCGCAGCGGGCTGTCGTTCCGGGTAGCGCCTACCGAAGAGATCCCCAGTCTGTTGCCGCGCCTGCACGCGATCTCCAACGCATGGCTGGAAGACAAGGCCGGCGACGAGAAGGGCTTCTCGCTGGGCAGCTACGACCCGGACTACCTGGTGCGCTTCCCGGTGGCCCTGGTCGAGGCCGAAGGCCAGATCGTCGCGTTCGCCAACCTGTGGCAGGCACCGGCCGGTGCCGAGTTGTCGGTGGACCTGATGCGCCACGTCAACGAAGCACCGAAGGGCACGATGGACTTCCTGTTCATCGAGCTGTTCCTGTGGGGGCGCGCGCAGGGCTATGCGCGTTTCTCGCTGGGCATGGCGCCGTTGTCCGGGCTGGCCCAGCATCGCCTGGCCGGGCGCTGGAACCGCCTGGCCGGCCTGCTGGCGCGGCACGGCGAACGCTTCTATGGGTTCAGTGGGCTGCGTCGCTTCAAGTCCAAGTTCGATCCGCAGTGGCGGCCGCGCTACCTCGCCGCGCCGGGCGGCATGCATCTGCCGGCGGCGCTGCTGGATGCCACGCGGTTGATCTCGCTGGATCCGCGGCGGAACTGACGCGCCGCTTGTCGCCGGGCATGGCCCGGCGCTACCGGCTCGCTCTGGTGGGTGTCGACCTTGGTCGACAGCCACATCCCGTGGTGTTCAACATCCGTCGAGCATGGCTCGACGCTACACGAGCGTCAGGCGCCGCCCTTCAGGATCACCTCGGCCAGGCGGTCGTAATCGCCGCCGAAGTGGTGATCGCCGGGCAGCTTCACCTTCTTCACCCCGTCATTGGCCGGCAGATCCGGGCAGAGTGCGTCGTCATCCTTGTCGCCATACACGCACAAGGTCTTTGCCGCCGGCAGCCTGGCCACTTCCGGTGCGATCGGCAGGCCGTCGCCGCCGCCGCCCAGCCAGTTGCTGACGTGGAATTCGAAGTCGGCCTTCTTGCCCACCGACAGCAGCACGATGCGCTCCAGCGCCTCACGGGAAGCGGGATCGAGCTGGTTGATCGTCGCCGGCAACACATCGGCGCCCTGCGAGAAGCCGATCAGCATCACCTTGTCGCGCCGCCACTGCTGCCGGTAGTGATCGATGATCTTCTGCAGGTCGGCGGCAAATCCCTTCGGGGTGCGCTCGCTCCAGAAGTAGCGCAGCGAATCGATGCCGACCACGGCCACGCCATGTTCGTTCAGCGAGGACGCCACTTCCTTGTCCAGCCCGGCCCAGCCGCCGTCGCCGGACACGAATACCGCCAGCGTGTCGCCATTGCCGGTCGCCGGCATTTCCACCACCGGCAGTCCTTTCAGAGCGGCCGGTGGCGGCGCCAGGCTGACCCCGGCCTGCGCACCGAGTACGCGTGCGGCGGCCACCAGGCCCGGTGACGCATCGCCATGGGCGCTGCGCTTGAACTCACGCGCCATCGCTACCTGCTGCACGAAGCGGCTGGCTTCACCCACCTTGCAGCCGTGGTCGCCCGCAGCGCTCAGCCACGGGAAATTCAACTCGGCAGGCTGCAACGTGTTGTGCTTCACGCCGTCGCCGCAGACCATGCGCTCGTGGCTGTGGTCCGGGCAGAAGCCGGTGGTCACCAGGCCGGCAAACACCTGGGTGTCGGCCTGCGCGGCCAGGGTGTAGGCCATCTCGGCGCCTTCGCCGTCACCGCCTACCAGCGGCAGGTGATAGCCGGGCAGATGCAGTGACGCCTGCAGCCAGCGCGAGAAATTCTCCACATCACCGGCGCCGAACGAACAGGTCGGGTCGCCTTCGCGCTTGAGCACGCCACGCAGGTGCGCGATATCCACCGCAGCCACCAGTGCGCCGTCGGCGCGAAGGGCTTCGATGGGCAGGCGACTGGTATCTCCGCCGGCGCTGGGTTCATGGAACCAGATCACCACGCGCTGCGGCGTGCCGGCCGGCATGTGCACCGGAATCTGGTCGAAACGCCCGTGGCTGAACTGCTGAACGCTGCCTGCTGCCATCGCCGGCAGCGCAGCCAGCGCCAGTACCACACCCATTGCCCTGCCCAGCCCTGCACGCTTCATGTCGCATCCCCGATGGAATGCGCACACGATACGCCGCCGCCGCGTGCACAGCACGTACCGGTGCAGGCCGTTGAGGCTTCAGTGGGCCGCAGCGCGGCGGCTGCGCCGGTACAACGTCAACGCCAGGTACAGCAGCCAGCCCACGATCACCGCGATCACTGCCTTCTGCCCCAGCCCGCGCGGCGGCCCGGCACGCCACAGCACGTGCAGCCAGAGCAGCACGAAGGCCAGCCAGGCCCAGCCCCAGAGCAGGCCGGCCGCGGTCTTCCAGCCGGGCTCGCGGCGCAGGTACCAGGCCTGCAGCAGCATGCCGACGCTGGCACACAGGAACGCCGTGTTGGCCGCCAGGCCATGGATGAAGGGCGCCAGCAGCGGGGTCGCCTCGGGCAACCAGCTGTCACCGATGGCGACGGTGGCCAGGCCCAGCGCGGAAACGGTGAACAGCAGGGGTGCGGCGGCGCTGCGGCGTGGGCCGACGCTGGCGCGATACAGCGCAATGCCGAGGACCGCGATGGCCAGCGCCAGCAGGCAGTATGCCGCGCGCAACGCCAGCCCCCACGGGCCATGCAGGTAGAGGCTGAGCGTGGCCCGTACCCAGTCCAGGTCGGTGCGCGCGAACTGGGTCCACACCGCGGTAGCCACGAACACCAGCAGGGCCACCAGTGCCAGCAGCGCTGCCGGGCGCGCACGGCTCATGGCGCGGCCTCCGGATGTCGTGCCTGCCATTCCGCCAGCGCCTTGCGGTAGCGCTGCAGTTCGTCGGCATACAGATCCAGCACGCACAGCGGGCAGCCGCTGCCACAGCATTCGTTGGGACCTGGCTCTTCCGGCGGCAGCGGACGGGGATCGGGATCGGGAACAGACACGGCGGCACGCAGCATGGGGGGGGAAACAGGCGCCAGTGTAACGGCCCGGCTCAGCCGCCCAGCTGGCGGCGCAGGTTTTCGCGGGCCGCCGCATCCAGGCGCTGGTGGAAGAAGTCGCTGAGGAAGATGCGCGGCGTACGCAACAGCCCCTGCAGGAAGCGGCGGCGCCCGGCACGGTACAGGAAGCCGGGCACCACGCCTTTGTACTCCTCGGCAACGCCACGGTCGTAGGCGCTGAACACCGGTTCGGGCGCGGCCAGGATCGCCATGTCGCAATCCAGGAACAGCGCCGCTTCGGCATCGACATCGTCGGGCCCCAGTTCGCCGTGGCGGGCGGTCAACAGGATCAGCTGCTCCACCCGCGCGGCATCGACGCCGGCCAGTTCCGGTGCCTGCGCGATCGTGAGCAGCGCCAGCTGCGCCGAACGGGCCTCGTTGTCCTTGCGCCCGGCCTGGTAGATCGCATCGTGGTAGAGCACGGCCAGATAGACCTCGGCCGGTTGCTGCCAACCGGGGCCGTCAGCCACCTCCTGGCAGTGCTGCAACACGGCGCGCACGTGGCCGAAGTGATGGTAGGCCCGTGGCGGCGTTGCATAACTGTCCTGCAATGCCTGCCACTGCGCCGGGGCAAGTGCCAGCGGTGAGAAGTCCATGGCCGGATCATCCCGCCTGCGCGGGCCCCGGGCAAGCTGGCGAGTTTTTCACCATGCACTCACAACGCTTGCCACGCGTGGCCCTGGTACGGTTGTCCACAGCTTTGTCGAGTGCTGGTCCACATCCGCTGTGGATGAACGCGCGCGCCGACCAACGGTCGCTGCACCCGTGCAGCGGCGGGTCTACACTCGCCACAGGCGGGAGCGCCCGCCGCTGCCGGGAGCCGTCATGTACCGTCCTGCCGCCCGATTCCTGGTCATGGTGCTGGCCGCGCTGGCCGCAGCGCCCGCCTTCGCACTGGATGCCCCGGCCGCGGCCTCCCCCACCCGCAGCGCCGCAGTGGTCATTCCACCGCCATCGCAGGTCTCGGAGATTCCGCCGGCCATGCGCGAGATGCTGCGCATCCAGGTGATCAGTCGTGGTTTCTCGCGCGAGCAGCGCCTGCAGGGGCTGGTCGAGATGATCTTCGACCGCCATGGACTGGACCTGCAGTACGACGCCGATGCCACCCTCACCGTCGCCGAAATCTGGCAGCAGCGCCGTGCCAACTGCCTGGCGTTCACGCTGATGTTCGTGGCCCTGGCACGCGAAGCCGGCATCCAGGCGCGCGTGCAGGAAGTCGGCCAGGTGGTGTCGTGGTACCAGGACCAGGATCAGGGGTTTGTCTACAGCGTCGGCCACGTCAATGCCGGGGTCGGCTTCGGCGGTCGCTTCGCCACCGTCGACCTGGATCGCAACGTGCTGTACGACCGTCGCGGCCCGCAGCCGATCAGCGCGTCGCGGGCACTGGCGCACTTCTACAACAACCGCGGCGCCGAGCGCATGGCCAGTGGTGATCTGGACGGCGCACGCGCGTTCTTCAACGCTGCGCTGGCGCAGGACAACACCTTCGCTGCCACCTGGAACAACCTGGGCGTGCTGGAAAACCGCAGTGGCGATACCGCTGCCGCACGCCGTGCGCTGGAAATGGCCCTGCACCTGGACGGGCGCCAGGATGCGGCACTGAGCAACGTCAGCGCGCTGTACCGCCGGCTGGGAATGGTGGTGCAGGCACAGGCGCTGGAACAGCGCCTGCGCTCGGTGCAGCGCGAGGATCCGTTCGCGCAGTACATGTTCGGCGCACAGGCCGAACGTGCCGGCCGGTTGGACGATGCGATCCGCTACTACCGGCAGGCCGTGCGCCTGTACGACACCGCCCATCAATTCCACTTCGGGCTGGCGCGGGTCTACTTCCTGTCCGGCCAGCTCGGGCGTGCCGATCGTGAACTGCTGCGCGCCCAGGAACTGGGCGGTGCGCAGCAGCAGGCGCGCTACCAGGCCAAGCTGGACAGCCTGGCCCGCTGGCGCGCGCAGCAGCAGGTGCGGCGCTGAAGGGGCTCAGGCCTTCTTGAGGAAGCAGGTCTTGAGCACCAGCCCCTTGATCTTGTCCGAGTTGCCTTCGATGTGTTCGGCATCGTCCTCGACCAGGCGGATGTTGCGGATCACTGTGCCCTGCTTGAGCGGGATCGAAGAGCCCTTCACCTTCAGGTCCTTGATCACGGTGACGGTGTCACCGGCCTGCAGCGTGTTGCCGTTGCTGTCACGCACGACCAGGCTCGAACCGGCGCCTTCCTCGGCGGTCCATTCGAAGCCGCAGTCGGCGCAGATCCACAGCGCGCCATCGGCGTAGGTGTTTTCAAGGGTGCACTGCGGGCAGGCGGGGACGGAAGACATCGGCAAGTACCTCAAAATGAATCAACAGCTGCCATTGTAACCGCCCGGCCCGCATGCCCATTTCCCGGGCGCGGTCCAGCGGCCCGCAGGCGCGGCCAGGAACGGGGCGGCGCTGGAACTTGCAGTCGGCAGCGAACTGCCGCAGAGTGCGCGGCCCCCGCCCGCCCCCGGAACGCCCCATGCGCCTCGGCATCGACTTCGGTACCAGCAACTCCGCCGCCGCCATCGTGCATGAGGGCAAGCTGTTGCCGATCCGTTTCGGCGACGCCGAGCAGTTCCGCACCAGCGTGTATTTCCCCGGCGTGGTGCCCGACCCGGACGACTTCCAGCTCGACGATGGGCAGGAACACCAGCTGCAGCAGATGATCGACAGCGCCGCCCGCGCAGCGCGTGCCGCCGGCCAGGAACGCACGCCGCAGGCGCTGCGCCGCGAAGCCCTGCGCGCCCTGCGCCGGGAATGGATGGAAGCGCGCGCCGGCAAGGAACGCAGCGCCAGCGACCTGCTGCAGAACGCCATCTACGGCGATGAGGCCCTGGAAGCCTATTTCGAGGAGCACGAAGGCAACCTCGTGCAGAGCCCGAAATCGATGCTCGGCTACAACCTGCACCCGCGTGCGAAGCAGACCATTACCGGCATCGCCGCGCACATCCTCGAACACATCCGCCTGACCGCCAGCGCCCAGCTCGGCCAGCCGCTGCGCGCGGCGCTGCTCGGCCGTCCGGTGCAGTTCCGCAGCTCGATCGGTGCGGCCGGCAACGACCAGGCGCTGGACATCCTGCGCGAAGCGGCCACCCAGGCTGGCTTCGACCACATCGACTTCCTCGAAGAACCCGCTGCGGCGGCCATGCATTACCACGCCGAAAGCCGCGAGCGGCACCAGGCGGTCATCGTCGACATCGGCGGCGGCACCACCGACATCGCCCACGCCGAAGTCGGCGGTGACGCGGCACCGCGCATCCACCGCGCTTGGGGTATCGCCCGCGGCGGTACCGATATCGATCTGGCGCTGAGCCTGTCCAGCTACATGCCGCTGTTCGGCCGCGGCATCACCCGCGTGCCCGCCCACCACTACGTGGAAGCGGCCACCGTGCAGGACATGACCCGCCAGCGCGATTTCCGCCAGCACAAGTACGATCATGTGGACGCACCATGGGGCGACCGCCTGCAGGCGCTGCAGGACACCGGCAACACCGCCCGCCTGTACCGCGACGTCGAGCGCGCCAAGATCGCCCTCAGCGCTGCCAGCGAACACCGCAGCACGCTGGACTACATCGCCCGCGACCTGCATGCCGACAGCAGCGCCGAGGGCCTGGCCACGGCCGCCCACGGCTACCTGGAGCAGATCCGCGAACTGCTGGCCCAGGTCCGCAGTGACATCGGTGGCGACCCGGATGCGGTGTTCCTGACCGGCGGCATGTCCCGCGCCGGCTACCTGCGCCAGGTTGTGGCGGCGGCCTTCCCGGGCGCCCGCGTGGTCCACGGCGAGCCCTCGCTGGGGGTGGTGCAGGGCCTGGCGCTGGCGGCAGCCAGCCAGGATTAACAAAACGTTACGCGACCTAAGTTACTCTTGGTCGGCTAGAACTCCGCTGCACCTTCCACCGGCCACGCCGGTGTGTGTCTACCGTGCAGCCCGGCCCGCCCTGCGGGCCTAGCGGCCATGCCTTCCTGGCTCGTTCATGGTCCGCGTACCACCGGAGCCGCCATCGAGACCCGCTTTGGGCACCCGCCAGGCCCCTGAGGCCTTACAACCTGACGCAGCACCTGCACCCATCGACTGCCGCCGTTGTGATGCGGTCTGTTGCCGGTTGCCCGTACTGCTGCAGAGCGGCGACCAGGTCCCGGGCCAGTTTCTCGCACGCGATGCGCACGGTCGTACCGTGATGGCGCGCAACGAGGAAGGCTGGTGCGCGGCGATCGATCCCTATCACCTGCGCTGCACGATCTATTCGCAGCGCCCGGCGATCTGCCGCCAGTTTGCGATGGGCGGCGATGACTGCCGCCGCGAGCGGCAGGACTACCTGCGCCAGGCCGATGCCTGGGCGCTTTCCTCCCCTTCCACCTGACAGGAGCAACCATGCCCCGCAAGGCAAAGACCCCCGCGAAGGCCAGCAACAGCATCCGCAGCGAACGCAAGGGCGCGGCCGCCAGCACCGTGGTCAGCAGTGATTCGATCGCTTCGGACCTGGCTGCGTTCCGCAAGGCCGGTGGCAAGATCGAAGTCCTCGGCACCACCTGGGCGCTGAAGAAAGCCAGCTGATCCCGCTCCGACCGCGGCGGCGCTGCCGCCGCGGCCTGCCCGGCCGCGCTCAGCGGTCCAGGCGAACCTGCACGCTGCCCGAATGCGACTGGATGCGGATGTCACCATCACCGCCGCCCAGCCGCGTATCCAGATGGCTGCCCGGGCCATAGCGCGGCCGCTCCACCTGGCCGGCGTCGCTGTTGATCGAACCGCTGAAGCTGTTCACCGACAGCTGTGCCGACACCGTGCGCGGCAGCCGCAGATTGACCGAGGCACTCACCGATTCGACGCTGATACGGCCCCCCGGCGCCAGTCGGGCCGCGGCCAGGTCGATGCTGCCCGACACCGTTTCCACCGCCAGCCGCTGCACGCGACCGGCGTCGACCTCGACCCGGCCAGACACCGTCTGCGCCCCGATATCACCCGACACGCCGCCCCCGGCCTCGATCCGGCCGCTGACGGTGTTCACGTCCAGCTTCGGCGTCTGCAACCGCGCATTGACGCTGCCGCTGACCGTATTGAGCTTGCTGTCGCCACTGCGCCCGGATGCGGACAGGCTGCCGCTGACCGTGTCGGCCTGCAGGCGACGCACCTCGATGCCCGCGATGTCCTGGCTGGCACTGACCGTGCTCAGCAGCAGTTCCACCGAACGCGGCACGTTCAGCACCAGCGTCGCCCCCCCATTGTTGTTGCGACGCGGGTACTCGATCTCCCAGCGCACACGGTTGGCACTCTTCTCCTGGCGTAGCTGCAGGCCGTCACTGAGCGTGCCGGTGAGCTGCACGTCATTGCGATCCCAGCCGCGCACGGTCACCTTGCCGGCCACGTTGCTCAGTTCAATGCGCCCTCCTGTGGCCAGGGTGTGGCGTTCGTCGATGCGGGTGTCGGCCAGCGCCACGGCAGGCACCAGCAGCAGCGCGACGCAGCAGGACATCAGGGTTCGGGTCATGTGGGGTCTCCTCAGGTCGTCAGGCCGGACTCGACGGCATAGGCCGCCTGCCGGGTCAGTTCCAGCCGCAGCGCATAGGTGCGCTTGAGCTGGCCAAGCAGGTGCGGGGCGCGCGGATCCTGCGCCAGCGCGGCGCGGATCTGTGCTGCACTTTCATCCAGTTCATGCAGCGCCGGCTGCCATTCCAGTGCACGCCCATCGGGCAGCGCTGCAACGGCCTGCTGGTACTGTTCGGTCATCGCCGCCGCCTGCAGCTGCAGGGGGGACGGCGCCGGCGCCTCCGGCGGCGCATGGCGCCACGGTGCCACCGCATACAGCGCCAGGCTGGCCGCCAGCGCAGCGCCCAACGGCAACCACACGCGGCGCGGCGAACGTCGCGGCAGCGCCACCACGTTGCCGGTGGTCACCGCAGCCGGCTGCGCTTGGCGCGGCGGCAGCCGGGCCGACAGGCGTGCCCAGCCATCGGCCGGCACATCGCGCTCGTTGGGCAGCGCGCGCAGCCGGGCCTGCAGGTCGGGGTCGGAATCGTGGTCGTGCGTACTCATGTCATGTCTCCCAGCCGTGCGCGCAACAGGCCGCGCGCACGATGCAACTGTGCTTTGGAACTGCCGACAGCCATCTGCAGCTGCTCGGCGATTTCCTGGTGTTTCCAGCCTTCGATATCGTGCAGTACCAGTACCGCACGCGCCCGTGGTGGCAGTGTCGACAATGCGCGCTCCAGGTCACGCTCGGTGCCCGCGCAGCGGTCATGCACCGCCAGTTCCTGCAGGCCGCCGTCGACATCCTCCAGACTGTCGTGGTCCTGCCCGGCGGCGCGACCGCGCAGTTCCATCAGTGCGGCGTTGACCCCCAGCCGATGCAGCCAGGTCGACAGGCTGCTCTCGAAACGGAACCCCGGCAGCGCCTTCCACGCCTGCAGGAAGGCTTCCTGCAATGCATCCTCGGCACGTGCCTGCTGGCCGCCACACAGCCGCCACAGCACGGCGAACACGCGTGGCGCGTGGCGCCGGTACAACAGTTCATAGGCGGCCGTATCGCCGGCGGCGGCCGCCCGCACCAAAGCGGGTTCATCGACGGCGTCGTTGGCGGCAGGCGGCGCGGGCATGGTGGTGTCGAGCATATCGCTTGGATGCGGCGGGCCGGGAAAAGGTTTAGAGCCGATCGCCGCGTGAAGCGATGCAACCTTTCCGCTGGTTGCTGCATCCATGGGAAGTCCCTGCTGAAAACCTCCTGTGGAGTCCTGACATGTCCAGCCCAACCTGCGCCGCCCTGCTGGTGATCGCCGCCTGCGTCGTGCTGCAGGCCCTGGGCCTGTCGCTGCATCTGCGCGCCGACGCCGGCCGCGCCTGCCTGCACCAGCATCGCCAGGCGCTGGTCTGCCTGGCCTGGACACCGATGGTCGAAACACCGGCACGCGGCGGGTAACATCGAGGGCCGTTATCGCCACCTGCTTGTCGCCCCCATGATGTTGTCGCTGAAGGATCACCTGCCACCCTGGACCCACCCGTGGCTGCATGACGTGGGTATCGCCGTGAAGATCCTGCTGACCCTGCTGGTGGCCTGGCTGCTGCGGGTGCTGGCCCGTCGCCTGATCCGACGCTTCGCCGAGCACTACACGCTGCCACCGGAAATGGTGATGGGCGCGCGCCGCATCATCAGCTTCGTGGTCTATTTCAGTGCCGTGCTGTACATCCTCAGCCTGCTCGGGGCATCGCCGTCAGTGCTGTGGACCGCCTTCACCGGTTTCGCCGCGGTGGGTGCGGTGGCTTTCTTCGCAGCCTGGAGCGTGCTGTCCAACATCTTCTGCACGCTGCTGATCTTCACCACCCGCCCGTTCCGCCTGCACGACTACATCGAGGTGCTGGAGAACGGCGAAAAGCCGGGCCTGAAGGGCCGGGTGATCGACGTCAACCTGATCTACACCACGCTGCAGGAGACCGGTGACGGCCACGAAGGCACGGTGCTTCAGTTGCCGAACAACCTGTTCTTCCAACGCACGGTGCGCCGCTGGCGCGACCCGGCGCAGGCCCCCGGCGGCATCCAGGGCGACGGCTGAGGGGGTTTTCTCTGCAGGGCTGCGCCCTGCACCTGTGGTAGTGCCGGCCGCTGGCCGGCAACAGCAACAGCGAGCATTCCGTGGGTTGGCGGGCTGGGTCCGGTTGAGGGGGACGCCGTAAATACGTCCATGTAGGCTCGGTCGCCGCATCCATGCGGCTCACGCCCCCTCAACCGGACCCACCCCGCCTTCGACAGTTTCCTGCGGTCTGTTGGACATGCCGATGGGGTCAGATCCGTTTTCCTGTGGAAAACGGATCTGACCCCGATTTACTTCGATATCTGACAGATTTCATCCACGCATGGCATGGATCCACCCGATCGCGGGGATCTGTCAGAGGTGGGGCGGTGTCGGAGTGCGGGGTGTCAGCCGCATGGATGCGGCTGCCAAGCCTACAAGGACGTACTTGCGGCGCCCCCGCACTCCGACACCGCCCCGCCACCCCACGGAACGCTCGCTGTTGCTGTTGCTGTTGCCGGCCAGCGGTCGGCACTACCGCAGGTGCAGGGCGCAGCCCTGCCGGACAACCCTTACCTCAGCTGGCTGTCCTTGCTGCCGCGGCGGTTGTAGCCGCTCTGGGCCTGTTCCGCTTCATCGTGTGCCTGCTGGCACGCCACGCACAGGCGCACGCCGGGCACGGCCTGACGCCGCGCCAACGGGATCGGCGCGTCGCATTCCTCACAGTGTTCCAGACCCGGGCCCTGGCGCAGCTGGCGCCGCGCACGGGCAATCGCATCGTCAACGGTGGCGTCGATCTGGTCCTGGACCGCGCCGTCTCCCGCCCAACCGGTGGCCATGGCCATCCTCCGCAGGTGTGTCGCCCGATATGGGGACGATACACTGCGCCGCAAATGGTAGCGCCGGGCCATGCCCGGCGGGCGTAGCGGCCGGTTCAGCCGCGCCTTACCAGACCAGGTCGTCGGGTACCTGGAACTGGGCGTAGTAGGCGTCGTCCTCGGCGTTGCCGGTGGAGATCTCGGCGCTCGAGCCCGGCTGGCCGTGGTCGACGATGATCGCCTCCGGGGCGCGCTCGCGCACCTTCTCGGCGGCGGCGCGCGGCAGCAGCGCGTAGCCGTCACCGTGGGCCACGATCACCAGCACACCCACCGACAGCGCCTTGCGCAGCTTGGGGTCGATCAGCAGGGTGCGGATCGCCGCGCCGTCGCTGAAGCGGTACTCGTCATCGCCCTTGTGAGGCACGGCGTGGGCACTGATGATCTGCCTGGCCTGCGCCTTCTGTTCAGCCTGGCGGGCCTGGGCGTTGCGCTCGGCCGCCAGCGTGCGGTCACGCTCGACCTTCTCGGCGCGCGCACGTTCAGCCTCGCGCTGGACCTCGGCCGACGCCGACTCGGCCTTGCCCTGGCGGGCCTTGGCCTGCTCGCGCGCGGCGGCGCTGGCCTGCGACTTCTTGGCCAGGCCGGCCTTGAGCAATTGTTCCTGCAGCGCGTTGGGCTTTGCCATGGTCGATGCGTACCGCGTGTAATCTGGATGCCCCATTCTACCGACGCCCCGCCGCCCCTGCATGGCAGTCCTGAAGTACCTCACCGGCTATCCCGAACCCCTGGTCGCCCAGGTCAGCGAACTGCTGGCACAGGGCAGGCTCGGCCCCTGGCTGCAGCAGCGCTACCCCGACCCGCACGAGGTGCGCAGCGACCGCCAGCTGTACGACTACACCCAGGACCTGAAGGATCGCTACCTGCGCAAATCGGTGCCGCTGAACAAGGTCTGCTACGACAACACGCTGGAGGTCATCAAGCACGCGCTGGGCACCCACACCGCCATTTCGCGCGTGCACGGCGGCCGCCTCAAGGCCAGCCGCGAAATCCGCATCGCCACCGTGTTCCGCCAGGCACCGGCCGCGTTCCTGCGCATGATCGTGGTGCATGAGCTGGCGCACCTGAAGGAAGCCGACCACAACAAGGCCTTCTACCAGCTGTGCCAGCACATGGAACCGGATTACCTGCAGCTGGAATTCGATACCCGCCTGTACCTGACCGAGCTGGCCAACCGCGGCCAGCGCTGACCCGCCGCAGCAGCTACACTGCGCGCCCCCTGCCCGACCTGCCCGCCATGGAACCGACCCGTCTCGACAAACACCTGTCCGCCCTGCTCGGGATCCCGCGCGGCGAGGCGCGGCGCTACATCGAGGGCGGCTGGGTTTCGGTCAACGGCGAGGTGGTGGAGCAACCGCAGCGGCCGGTGGATGACAGCGCGGTGATCGTGGTGGCCGACCAGGCCAGCGACGACAAGGCCGAACGGGTCAGCATGCTGCTGCACAAGCCGGCCGGCGTCGCCGCTGAAACCCTGTGCGCGCTGGTCAGCAGTGACAGCCGCAGCGAACTCGATGCCAGCGGCACCCGCCCATTGCAACGGCATTTCCATGGATTGCAGCTGGCCGCTGCGCTTCCAGCCAGCGACAGCGGGCTGGTGGTGGTCAGCCAGGATCCGGCGACGCTGGCGCACCTGCAGCGCAACCTGGGCCGCACCGAGCAGGAGTACCTGATTGAAGTGGCCGAAGGCGGCCCCGAGCGCGGGCCGTGGCTGCTGGCGCGCCTGCAGCACGAATCCGGCGGTGCCAAGGTCAGCTGGCAGAGCGAGCTGCGCCTGCGTTTTGCCGGCAAGGGGCTGACCGCCAAAGGCCTGCGCGTGGCGGTGACCGCTGCCGGCCTGCAGGTCATGGCGGTGCGTCGCCTGCGTATCGGCCGCGTGGCGCTGGGGCCGCTGCCGCCGGGACAGTGGCGATACCTGGGCAACGACGAGCGGTTCTGAGGCTCCGGGGTCAGAGCCCTTTCCTGTGGAAAGGGATCCGACCCCATGCGTGCCCCCCGCCGGGGTCGGATCCCTTGCCGCAGGCAAGGGCTCTGACCCCGGATTGATCCTGCAGACATTCCTCCATGCATGGCGTGGCTCTACCATCGGGGCATGAGCCTACCCAAGCCCCTGTGGCGACGCCTGCTGCGCATCGCCGCACTCCTCCTCGCCGCACTGTTGCTGCTGGTGTTGTCCGGCCTGCTGCTGGCCGACCATCTCACGCCGCAGGCGCAGGGCGCGCCCTCGCAGGTGCTGCCGTTGCAGCCGGCGCAGACCCACATCGACCGGGAGATCGTGCCGCTGCAGGAGGCCCATCCCGGAACATCCGGCGTGGCCTTCCTCAGCGATGGCATGGACGCGTTCGCCGCGCGCGCGATGATCACCGCACACGCCGGCCGCAGCCTGGACCTGCAGTACTACATCTGGCACGACGACCTGATCGGCCACCTGATGGCCAAGGCGCTGTATGACGCTGCCGAGCGCGGTGTGCGCGTGCGCATCCTGCTCGATGACATGAATGCCAAGAACAAGGACGCGCTGATGATGGCGCTCGATGCGCACCCCAACATCGAGATCCGCCTGTACAACCCGTTCCGCAACCGCAGCGGCATCGCCCGCACGCTGGAACTGGTGCAACGCGCCTTCAGCGTGAACCACCGCATGCACAACAAGAGCTGGATCGCCGATGGCCGCATCGCCATCGTCGGTGGCCGCAACATCGGCGAGGAATACTTCAGTGCGCGCGATGATGTGAACTTCCAGGACCTGGACCTGGTGGTGGCCGGGCCGGCCGTGCAGCAGGCCAACCAGATCTTCGACGACTACTGGAACAGCAGCGCGGCGATTCCGATTTCCGCACTGGCGTCCTACACCGATGCGCAGCTGCGGCAGCTGGTGCGTCAATCGGACCTGGATGCGATGCATGCCAAGGCCCAACCGTACCTGCAGCGCGTGGCAGCCTCGCGCCTGCTGCAGCGGCCCAGCCCGGAACCACTGCACTGGAGCGCCGATGTCCGCATCGCCTCCGATCCGCCGATGAAGCATCGCGACGATGATCGCCGCAGCTGGCTGGTCAGCACGCTGAGCGAGGAACTGCGCAGCACCCGCCGCAGCGCGCTGCTGATCTCGCCCTACTTCGTGCCCGGCGACGACGGCGTGCTTGCGCTGTCGACACTGGCCGCCACGGGCGCGCAGGTCGGTGTGGTCACCAATTCGCTGGCCGCCAACGATGTGGCCGCCGTGCATGGCGGTTACATGGGCTACCGCGTTCCACTGCTGCAGGCCGGGGTGCAGCTGTACGAACTGAAGGCGCACGGCCGTCCTGATACCAGCCTGTTCGGCAGCAGTGGCGCCAGCCTGCATACCAAGGCATTCGTGGTCGACGACCGGCGCGGCTTCGTCGGCTCGTTCAACCTCGACCCGCGCTCGGCCTACCTCAACACCGAGATGGGCGTGCTGTTCGATGATCCGGTACTCGGGGCGCAGCTGCGCGAGGAGTACCTGCGCCTGGCCAACCCCGCGCACAGCTGGTGGCTGGCCCTGGGCCACAACGACAGGCTGCGCTGGCTGGAACGGCAGCCGCCACCGCACTGGGTGGAGGCCGAACCCGGTGCCAGCCTCGGCAAGCGCTGGACCGCGCGGGTGATCAGCTGGCTGCCGGTGGAATCGCAGCTGTAGGTTTCAGGATGCCGGGGCGGCCTCTTCCTGCCCGGCCTCATCCAGCGTTTCGACGCTGCGCCCGTGCAGGCGCCGCCAGATCCAGCGCAGTGCATGCGGCGGGGCCGACGGCAGTTGCTCCAGCAGGGCCAGCATGCGGCTCTGGCTGGCGTGGCCATGGCGGCACAGCAGGCTGGCCGCTGCGGCGGCACTGGCCAGGCGCAGGCTGTCGGCCAGTGGTCCCTCGGCCTCCGGTGCCAGCGCCTGGTGCACCGGTTCGGGCAGCTCCCAGGCCGCAGCCACGCGTTGTGCCAGCGGCAACGACCATTGCTGCAGCAGCTGCAGGGCCAATGCCGGCTCCACGCTTTCGCCGCGCGCCTGTGCCTCCTGCAGCAGCTGGCGCATCACCAGTGCCGAACCCAACCCCTGCACCAGGCCCAGCCATTGCGCGGCGAATGCATCGCCGAAGGTGACCGTGCGCGCGTGGTCGGCGGCGGCGCGCGAGGCCAGCAGCGCGTGCTCCCAGATGATCGCGCTGAACTGCGGGAACACCTCGCACTGCACCTGCATCACCGGCTGTACCAGCACGGCGCTGATGATCTGGCGCACGCCTTCGGTGCCGACCAGGGTGACCGCCCGCTGCAGGCTCTCCACCGGGCGCTCGTGCACCTTGTAGGCCGGGCTGTTGGCGATGCGCAGCAGGTTGCCGGTCAACACCGGGTCCTGGCCGATGATCGCCGCCATCACCCGTGCAGACGCAGCGTCATCGTTGACGGTCTGGATCAGCTGCGGCAGCAGTTGTGGCCGGCGTGGCAACTGCCGGGCCGCCCAGTCGCGGGCCTGCAGCGCGCGCGCCACCGCATCGGCCAGCCCGGCGTTCTGCGCCGGCTCCGGCTCGCCGGCCAGCCGCGGGTACAGCGCCAGCGCGTGCAGGCCACGCTGCAGGTGCCCGGCGATCTCGCCCGCAGGCAAGGCCTCGCCCTGCAGGCTGGCCGCTGCGGCGGCCACCGCCTGTCGCGAAACGGCTGCCAGGCGCGACGGTGCGGCCCCGGTCGAACGCGCCAGCCAGCCGCGCAGGCGTCGCCACCACGCCACGGTCATCGCTGCCTGCCCTGTTGTTGTGGTGCCCTTGCCGTCACTGACCGCCTGCCTCTTCACGCCGATCCGGCCACCGGCCGTCGTCGCAGCATCGGCCGCACTTTCATCTTCTTTAACCGGACCGCCGCCGCTGTCGACGGCAAGCGCCGGGGGAATGGACTAGAATGGCGCCGCGCGACCCGTCCCCCTGCACCGACGACGTCGCTTTTTTTGTTTTGGGACCCTACCGTTCATTGGCCGTTCGCTGCAGTTCGCCGCTGTTCGTGCCATCGGAGACGCCATGCTATTCGAAACCCTCGCCACCACCGGCCACGAACAAGTGGTGTTCTGCCACAACCACGATGCCGGCCTGAAGGCGATCATCGCCATCCACAACACCACCCTGGGCCCGGCCCTGGGCGGCGTGCGCATGCGCCCCTACGCCAGTACCGACGAGGCGCTGGCCGACGTGCTGCGGCTGAGCCGGACGATGACCTACAAGAATGCGCTGGCCGGCCTCAACGTCGGTGGCGGCAAGGCGGTGATCATCGGCGACCCCAAGACCGACAAGACCGAAGTGCTGTTCCGCGCCTTCGGCCGCTATGTCGATTCGCTGGGCGGGCGCTACATCACCGCCGAGGACGTCGGCACCGACGTCAACGACATGGAGAACATCTACCTGGAGAGCCAGTTCGTGACCGGCGTGCACCAGGTCCATGGCGGCTCGGGTGATCCGGCACCGTTCACCGCCTACGGAGCGCTGCAGGCGCTGATGGCCTCGATGCGCTTCAAGTTCGGCCACGAGGAAGTGGGCAAGACCAGCATCGCCGTGCAGGGCCTGGGCCACATCGGCATGGAACTGGTGAAGCTGCTGCGCGACCGCGGCGCCAAGCTGTACGTGACCGACCTGGACAGCACCCTGGTCGATCGTGCGGTCAGCGATTTCGGCGCCGAAGCGGTCAAGCCTGATGAGATCCACGAAGTGAACGCCGACGTGTTCGCACCGTGTGCGCTGGAAGGCGCGATCAATGCCGACACCGTGCCGCGGATCAAGGCGAAGATCATCTGCGGCACCGCCAACAACCAGCTGTCGAGCCTGGACATCGGCGACCAGCTGCACGCACGCGGCATCCTGTATGCGCCGGACTATGCGGTCAACGCCGGTGGCGTGATGAACGTCTCGCTGGAAATCGACGGCTACAACCGCGAACGCGCGATGCGCCTGATCCGCAGCATCTATCACAACCTCACCCGCATCTTCGAACTGTCGCAGCGCGAGAACATCGCACCGCAGCGCGCCGCCGACCGCATCGCCGAAAGCCGCATCCTGTCCATCGGCAAGCTGAAGATGCCGTTGGGCCGCAGCACGCCGCGCCTGGGTAATCTGCGCGGCGGCTGAGGCTGAAGGCGTCGCGCCGGGCATCACCCGGCGCGACCGTTGCATCAGAACCCGGTGCTGTAGCGCAACGCGGCCTGGCGCGCGCCCTGGCCGCCGACGCGCTGGTCGAAGCCCACGCTCAGGCGGCCATTGCGGCCCCACCACGACTCCAGCGCCACGCCCAGCAGCGCACTGCCACGCGGCGCGTTGCTGCCTGCCAGCGGCGCCCAGGCATCGACGCCGACAAAGCTGGCCTGCCAATCGGCGTCACCGCCGTCCAGCCGTTGCTGCCACTCGGCATGTCCACGCAGCGTCCAGCGCCCCCAGCCACGCTCGCCACGGATGCCGGCCAGCATCTGGCTGCGCTGCACGCGGTTGGCATCACCGCGCAGACCAAAGCCGAATCCGCCCAGCTCGTTGAACGCATCGGTATCCACGCGCGTGGTGCTGGCCCCCAGATACGGTGTCATCGAAGCGCCGGCACGGCCCAGCCGATAACCGCTTTCCACGCTGGCGCTGCTGAAACGACCGCCATAACGCGCAGAGACCCCATAGGCGCCGGCGCCCAGCAGCAGCTGGCGATCCAGCGCGCGGGTGAACTGGCCGCTGCCGACCTGGGCCAGCGCATAGCCGCGCCCCAGGTTCCAGCCGGCATACAGCTGCGCCTGCGCCTGGCGATCACGCCCACGATCACCGCCGAAGTGGCTGCCGCCGTTGCTGCGGGTCTCGCCGAAGGCCACGCCCATCAGGCCGTTGCTGCCCAGCGGCAGGTCCTGGCCGGCCATCCAGCCACGGCTGTCGGCACTGTTGCCGGCGAAACTGCCCTGCCCGGCTTCGCCCAGCGCGCTCTGCCAGCTGCCGCGCAGCTGCGGCGTGGCCTGCACGCGATCGAAGCGCTCGGCAATCGCGCGCCGCGACATGTCGATGCTGTCGAACGTGGCGGCCTCGGCGCGCGCATGCGCCTGCCCGGACAGGCTTTGCAGGCTGGCCGCCAGGCCCTCACGACCGCCACCGGTCCATTGCAGCGCACCGGCGGCCGCACCGAACGGCGTCGCCTGCAGGCCGCTGTTGCCATCAAGCGTAGTGAACGCGCTGTCCAGCCGCTGCGCGGCGGCCTGCGCCGTGGCCCCCAGCCCGGAGGCGGCGGCGGTGACACTGACCCGGGTCAGGTTCAACCAGGCGTTGGTGCTGTCATAGCCATAGCTGGTCTGCAGCAACGACAGACCCTGCAGCCCACTGGAAGTGGCTGCGGTGCTGAACGTACCTGACAGCCCGCCCGCCGCATGGATCAGGTCCTGCCGGCTGCCGTCCTGCGGCACATAGCCGGATACAAAACCATGCACGCGCACGCCGCCATCGATCGCCGCCGTGCCGGTGACCTGCAGCGCGCTGGCGCCGAGCGCGATCATCAGCTGCGCGCCGGCCTGCTGGGTGTAGTTGCCCTCGATGGTGCCGGTGGTGTTGCCGGTGGTCAGGAACACGCTGCTGCCATTGACCACGTTGCCGACCACGCGCGGCGTGCCGCCGTTGAACTGCAGGCCGGTGGAATCCGGGTCAGGCTGTCCAAGGATGGTCACGTTGGAGCGGATCACACCGCCATCGCGCAGCGACAGGATGCCGCGTTCGATGCGGGTGGCGCCGGTGTAGCCATTGTTGCCGCTCAGGACCAGCGTTCCGCCGCCGCGCTTGACCAGGCCACCGCTGCCGACGATGCCGTTGCTCCACACCGTCCCGGTCGAGGCGGTGTCCACGTCGGCCACCACGTCGCCCCAGTCGAAGCGGCCGGGGCCGTTGATCGCACGGCCGATGTCCAGCAGGCCATACCCGAACACCGGATCGACACCGGCCGCGCCGATGTCCTTGGCTGTGCCCAGCAGGGTCTGCCGCACCAGGTTGTTGTCGAAGTACGGGAAGCGCTGCCAGACCAGTGCGGCCGCGCCGGACACCAGCGGCGCCGCGAACGAGGTGCCGTAGTCCCAGTAGTAGGAGCCGCCCGAGGCATCGGGATAGACCGCACTGCCCGGTGCTGCCAGGCAATAGCGTGCCGCCTGCCCGCAGGCATTGGCGTAGCTGGCCAGGGAGCCGGGCGAATACGGATCCACCGCGGTCGCCACCAGCCAGCCCCGCTCCAGGTCGGCTGCCGGCAGCGAACCGGCCACGCCCTGCTGGCTGGGCAGTGCGGCCAGGCTGCTCGGTTCGCTGCGGCCGTCGTTGCCGGCAGCAAATACCACCAGTCCACCGTGGTTGATCACGAACGGGCGGTACTCGGCGGCCACCTGCGCGGTGGTCGGCAGGTCGGTCCAGTACAGGCCGCCCCACGAATTGTTCATCACCTTCACGTTGTAGTTGATCAGGTCCTGGTGGACCTGGGCCACGCCCAGCGGGCCGCTGAACGCGTTGCCCTTGCCGCTGCCGTCATCGGCCGGCGGCTTGTCGGAGATGATCCGTGCCGAAACGATCTGCGCCCCCGGCGCGATGCCGCCCGGCCACGAACCGACGGCGGTACCTGCGGCCAGACTGGCCACTGCGGTGCCGTGGCCGACCACGTCATCGACGCCGAGATTGTTGCGGGCCGGGTCGATGTAGTTGAGGTTGCCGATCACCCGGCCGTTCAATGCAGCGGCGTTGCGCTGCACGCCCGAGTCGACGATGCCGATGCGCACGCCCTGGCCGGTCAGGCCAGCCGCCTGTGCCGGCCGTGCATTGGTCACTGCCAGATGCGCGTCGAAGGTGGGCTCCTGCGGCTTGGCCGGCGCCGGGGGTGTCGGCGTGGGCGTGGTCGGTGGCGTCGGCGTGGTCGGCGGTGGGTCGACGCGTACATTGCTGCCGCCGCCCCCGCCACCTCCACAGGCCGTGAGCGCCATCGTCAGCGCGGTTGCCAGGACAGTCTTGACCGTTGTCGTGCGTTCCATCGAATCCTTCCCATGAACGTTGGCCTGCCTTCATCCCGGCAGGTAACCGGCGCTGCCCAGCGGCAGCCCTCCCCGACCCTCTATACTTGGGCCGACCCCCACGCAGTCTGCCGGGAAACCAGGGCGCTTCCAACGTCCGCGGTCTCCTTTCCGAACTTTGCTTACGCATCAACGAGATTGCCATGTCCAACATCGTCATCGCCGCCGCCAAGCGCACCGCCATCGGCTCCTTCCTCGGCCAGTTCACCGGCGTGCCGACCCCCACCCTCGGCGCGGCCGCCATCGCTGCGGCCCTGGAACAGTCGGGTGTTCCTGCCGGCGACGTTTCTGAAGTCCTCATGGGTTGCGTGCTGCCGGCCAACCTCGGCCAGGCGCCCGCCCGCCAGGCCGCGATCGCCGCCGGCATTCCGCTGTCGGCCGGTGCCACCACGCTCAACAAGGTGTGCGGCTCGGGCATGAAGACCATCATGCTCGGCCATGACCTGATCAAGGCCGGTTCGGCCAGCATCGTGGTCGCCGGCGGCATGGAATCGATGTCCAACGCCCCGCACATGCTGCCGAATTCGCGCACCGGCAACCGCTTCGGCAACTTCCAGGCGGTCGACCACATGGCCCACGACGGCCTGGTCAATGCCTACGACGGCAAGGCGATGGGCGAATTCGCCGAATGCGCGGTGGACAAGTACCAGTTCACCCGCGAGGAACAGGACGCCTACGCCATCGAGTCGGTCAAGCGCGCACAGGCCGCGCAGGCCAATGGGGCCTTCGCCGACGAGATCGTCGCGGTGAAGGTGGCCACCCGCAAGGGTGAGGTCGAGTTCGCCACCGACGAACAGCCCGGTCGTTCGGACATCGCCAAGATCCCGACCCTGCGTCCGGCGTTCAAGAAGGATGGCAGCGTGACGGCCGCCAGCTCCTCCAGCATTTCCGACGGCGCCGCCGCCGTGGTGCTGCTGACCGAGGAAGACGCCGCTGCGCGTGGCATCAACCCGCTGGCGCGGATCGTCGGCCATGCCACCCACTCGCAGGAACCGGAGTGGTTCACCACCGCCCCGATCGGCGCGATCCACGCGCTGCTGGCCAAGACCGGCTGGTCGCTGGAGCAGATCGATCTGTTCGAAATCAACGAAGCATTCGCCGTGGTCGCCATGGCGCCGATGCGCGAGCTGGGCATCCCGCATGACAAGCTCAACGTGAATGGCGGTGCCTGCGCACTGGGCCATCCGATCGGTGCGTCCGGTGCCCGTCTGGTGGTGACCCTGGTCAACGCCCTGCGCACGCGCGGTGGCAAGCGCGGCATTGCCACCTTGTGCATCGGTGGCGGCGAAGCGACGGCAATCGCCATCGAATTGATTTGAAAAGATTTAACGATGATTTCGCAAAAATGAATGCGGGATCGCTTGACACCCAATCTTGGCTTGTCATCATGTTGTCGGCGCGCAGTTGCGCGTTGCCTAATCTAACGACGAGGATTCACACAATGAGCATCAACAAGCTGCTGGTCGCGATGTCCCTGGCTCTGGCCCTGGCCGCCTGCTCGAAGCAGGAAGCTGCCCAGGACGCCGCTGCTTCGGCCAACGAAGCCGCCACCGAAGCCCAGGCTGCTGCCGACCAGGCCGCCGCTGCCGGCGCCCAGACCGCCGACGCTGCCCAGCAGGCCGCTGACACCGCCGCCACCGCTGCTGACGCTTCGGTCGACGCCGCTGCCCAGGCTGGCGCTGCTGCCACCGACGCTGCTGCCGGCGCTGCTGCCGACGCTGCCAAGGCTGCCGAAGGCACCGCCGAGAAGGCCAAGGACGCTGCTGAAGAAGCCAAGAAGTAATCACTTCTTTCTTCACGCTGTTCTGGAAAAGCCGCTGGTTCGCCAGCGGCTTTTTCTTTGCCCGGTCTTCACAACGGCATGAATAGGCTGGCGTCCCCATCCATTGCAGCAGCGGAGACCGCCATGAAGATTCGTCCGATCACCACCACCGTGCTGGCCGCCTCCCTGCTGCTGGCCCTGGCCGCCTGCAAGGGCCCGGAAGCCGAACAGGCCAAGCAGGACGCGCAGCAGGCCGCCGACAGCGCCGGTGCCGCCGCCCGCGACGCCGTGGACAAGGCCGCCGCCGCCACCCGCGACGCCGCCGACAAGACCGCAGCCGCCTCTGAACAGGCCGCCGCCGATACCCAGCAGGCCCTGGACAAGGCCGCTGATGCCACGGCCAATGCCGCCGACAAGGCCAAGGACGCAGCGACCGATGCCGCCGCGCACGCCAGCGACGCCACCGCCAACGCCGCGCAGAAGGTTGCCGACAAGGCGCGCGATGTCGCAAACGACGCGAAGGCGAATGCCGCCAAGGAAGAAGCCAAGCACTAAGCCCTACCGGCAGCCGGGCATGGGCCGGCGCTACAGGAAAAGCCGCGGCACCGCCGCGGCTTTTCTGCTTTTCGCTCCCTGCTTTTTCTGTTGATTCCGTGCTGGACGCGCGGAAAGTGTCCGCGGCCGCGCGGGTGGGTTGCGCAGGGGCGTGAGCCGCATGGATGCGGCGACCGAGCTTACATGGACGTACTTGCAGCGCCCCCTGCGCAACCCACCCGCGCGGCCCGCTCACAACGCAGACTCCGCAGCGCCCACCACGAGGGGCTCCGCCGTTGGCCGCCCGCTACGGCAGCGCGCGCGCCAGCATCGCCGCCAGATCCACCCCCGCCGGCAGCGTCCCGAACGCCAGCCCATGCTCACCGTGCAGCCGGCTGCGCACGAACGCCTCGGCCATCGGGCTGCGCGCGCGCAGCAGCAACGCCGCCTGCAACAGCAGCGCGGTGCGCTCGCAGAAGATCCGCGCCTGCGATTCTTCCGGCGGCGGTGCCGCTGCCCAGCGCTGCAAGGCCGCTGCATAACGCGCATCCCGGTCGGCCACCGCCGCCAGCTCACCGCGCAATGCCGCCAGCGCCTCCGGCTCGCGCGACAGCGTGCGCAGCACGTCCAGGCACTGGATGTTGCCGCTGCCCTCCCAGATCGAGTTCAACGGTGCCTGCCGGTACAGCCGCGGCAACATCGACTCCTCCACATAACCGGCGCCGCCCAGGCATTCCTGCGCTTCGTTGACGAACACCGCCGCACGCTTGCACACCCAGTACTTGCCCAGCGCGGTCCCCAGCCGCGCCAGCGCTGCTTCATTGGCATCCACGCCGGCACGGTCGACCGCACGGGCGATGCGCATCGCCAGCACCGTGGCCGCTTCAGACTCCAGCGCCAGATCGGCCAGCACGTTGGCCATCAGCGCATGTTCCACCAGCAGCTTGCCGAAGGTGCGGCGGTGCCGCGCATGGTGCAGCGCCTGCGCCAGCGCCATGCGCATCTCTGCCGCTGCGCCGAGCATGCAGTCCAGGCGGGTCATCATCACCATGCCGATGATGGTGGCCACGCCGCGTCCTTCCTCGCCCACCCGCCATGCCTGCGCCCCGCAGAACTCGACCTCGCTGGAGGCGTTGGCCCAGTCGCCCAGCTTGTCCTTCAGCCGCATCAGCCGGAACGCGTTGCGGTCGCCATCGGCGAGCCGGCGTGGCATCAGCAGGCAGGTCATTCCCGCTGGCGCCTGCGCCAGCACCAGGAAGCCATCACACATGGGGGCAGAGAAGAACCATTTGTGCCCCACCAGGCGATAGCGCTCGCCGTCGATCGGCTCGGCACGCGTGCTGTTGGCGCGAACGTCCGAGCCGCCCTGCTTTTCGGTCATGCCCATGCCCAGGGTGATGCCGGCCTTGTCCGCCACCGGCACGTCGCGCGGGTCATACACCGGCGCGGCGGCCTTGCGCGCCCAGTCGGCCAGGTGCGGCTGCGACTGCAGCACCGCCACCGCCGCATGGGTCATGGTCAACGGGCAGCTGGTGCCGGCCTCGGCCTGATGGTGCAGGTAGCTCAGCGCCGCGCGCGCAACATGCGCGCCAGGCTGCGGCTCGTGCCAGGACAGCCCGGCCACGCCATGCGTCTTCGCCGCGTCCATCAACTGGTGATAGGCCGGGTGGAACTCCACGCTGTCGATGCGATGGCCCTGCGCGTCATGCGTGCGCAGGCGCGGACGGTCACGGTTGGCATCGAAGCCCAGGGTGTACAGCTCATCGCCGGCCAGCGCACCGTACACGCCCAGTCGTGGCGAGAAATGCGCGGCGCCCTCGCGCTGCACCGCGTCCATCAGCGCCACGTCGTCGGTCCACAGCTGGTGGCCGGCGAACGGCGGTGGCTGGTTCAGCACCACATGGGTTTCAAACGGAGCAACGCTGCTGAAACTGGGTCCACTCATCCGGTCCGTCCTGGTGGCAACAGAGGCGCGTTGCGATTGTGCCGCATCGCCCGCCAAGCCCGCGTTCAGGCCGGTTCTCACCCCGTGCACGAGGGCGCGGCCACAGTGGTGGCATGACAGGCAACGACGATCTGGTGGTGCTGCGCCCGGAGGGGCTCTACTGCGCCGCCGGCGATTTCCATATCGATCCCTGGCGGCCGGTGCCGCGCGCGATCATCACCCACGGCCACGGCGATCACGCCCGCCCGGGCATGGGCGAGTATCACTGCAGCCAGGGCAGCCTGCCGATCCTGCGCTGGCGGCTGGGCGATGTGCAGGTGCACAGCCATGCCGACGGGGTGGCCTTCGGCATGGGCCGGGTGCAGGTGTCGCTGCATCCTGCCGGCCATGTGCTGGGCTCGTCGCAGGTGCGCATCGATGACGGCGAGCAGGTCTGGGTGGCCTCCGGCGATTACAAGCGCCAGCCCGACCCGACCTGCACGCCGTTCGAAGTGGTGCCCTGCGATACCTTCATCACCGAGGCGACGTTCGCGTTGCCGATCTACCGCTGGCCGGACACCGCCACGGTGGCCGCCGAGATCGTGGCCTGGCGCCGCGAATGCGCGCAGCGCGGCGAAGCGGCCATCCTGCTGTGCTACGCGCTGGGCAAGGCGCAGCGGGTACTGGCCGAGCTGCTGCCGCTGGATGACCGGCCCGCCTGGCTGCATGGCGCCATCGCCAATGGCGTGGCGGTCTACCGGCAGGCCGGCGTGCCGATGCTGGAAACGCTGGCCGTGGCCGAACAGGGACGACAGCCCGATGCCGCCGGCCAGCTGATCCTGGCCCCGCCGTCGGCGGCCGGGACGCCCTGGATGCGCCGTTTCGGCCGCCATCAGCTGGGATTCGCCTCGGGCTGGATGCAGCTGCGTGGCAATCGCCGGCGTCGCAATGTCGATCGCGGTTTCGTCATTTCCGACCACGCCGACTGGCCCGCGCTGCTGCACACTATCGAGCAGACGCGCGCCTCGCGGGTGATCGCCACCCATGGCAATACCGATGCGCTGATTCCCTTCCTGCGCGAGCGCGGCATCGCCGCCGAAGCCTTCCGCACCGATTTCGGGAGCGAGGAATGAAGGCCTTCGCCGCGCTCTACCAGCGCCTGGACCGCAGCACGGCCACCCTGGACAAGCGTGCCGCGCTGGTCGACTACTTCCGCCACGCCCGCGCGCATGACGCTGCATGGGCGCTGTACCTGCTCAGCGGTGGCAAGGTGGGTGGCGCACGCCGCAGGATCGCCGCCAGTGGCGAGCTGCGCAGCTGGATCGCCGAAGAATCCGGTCTGCCCGCCTGGCTGGTGGAAGACAGCTATGCCCAGGTCGGCGACCTGGCCGAAACACTGACCCTGCTGCTGGATGATCCATTGCATCCCGCCGCCGACCGGCCGTTGTCGGACTGGATCGAACAGCACCTGCTGGCCGTGGCCAACCACCCGGAGGCAGCGCGCCGCGCGGCGGTCGTCGCCGGCTGGCAGCAGTTGCGCAGCGGCGAGCGCCTGGTGTTCAACAAGCTGCTGACCGGCGCCCTGCGCGTGGGTGTCTCGCAGCGGCTGGTGCAGCAGGCACTGGCCGAATGGTCCGGCCTGGACATCGCACGCATCGCCCAGCGCATGCTCGGTGCGTGGGTACCCTCGCCCGGCCTGCTGGCGCAGCTGTTGTCGGCCGACGAACTGCCGCAGGATCGGCAGCAGCCCTACCCGTTCTTCCTGGCCTCGCCGATGGAGGGCGAAACGGGCGAACGGCTCGGTCCGATCGAAGACTGGCTGCTGGAGTGGAAATGGGATGGCATCCGTCTGCAGCTGCTGCGCCGGCGCGGCGAAGTGGCGCTATGGTCGCGCGGCGAGGAACGCCTCGATGGCCGCTTTCCCGAGATCGAGCAGGCTGCCTTGGCGCTGCCCGAGGGCTGCGTGCTGGATGGCGAGCTGCTGGCCTGGGATGAAACCGGCGACCTGCCGCGTGCCTTCACCGCATTGCAGACCCGCATCCAGCGCCGCAAACCCGGCGCGACGACGCTACGCAACACGCCGGTGCGCGTACTCGCCTACGACCTGCTTGAACAGGACGGCGAAGATCTGCGCGCACTGCCGCTGCAGCAACGGCGTGCACGGTTGGCCGAGCTGATCGGCGCGCTGGATGACAGGCGCATCCAGATCTCGCCGGAGGTTGCTGCCGAGGGCTGGCGGCAGGCCGCCGCACTGCGCGATGGCGCGCGCGATCGCGGCGTCGAAGGGTTGATGCTCAAGCGCCGCGCCTCCGTCTATCAATCAGGGCGACGACGCGGCGACTGGTGGAAGTGGAAGGTCGATCCCCTCACCATCGATGCGGTGCTGCTGTACGCGCAGGCCGGGCATGGACGGCGCAGCACGCTGTACACCGACTACACCTTCGGGGTGTGGGACGGCGACACGCTGGTGCCGGTGGCCAAGGCCTATTCGGGGTTGGACGACAAGGAAATCCTCGCGCTCGACCGCTGGATCCGCGCCAATACGCGCGAACGCTTCGGCCCAGTGCGCAGCGTGCGTGCCGAACAGGTGTTCGAACTGGGTTTCGAGGCGGTCAACCGCAGTGCGCGGCACAAGTCGGGCATTGCCGTGCGGTTTCCGCGCATCCTGCGCTGGCGCCACGACAAGCCGGCCAGCGAAGCCGACCGGCTGACCGCCCTGCAGGCGCTGGCGCGATGACGCGCAGCCAGGCGCTGCGCCGGCTGGAAGACTGGTTCGCGGCACGCGGCTGGCGCTCGCTGCCGTTCCAGCGCGCGATGTGGCGGCACTACCTGGCCGGTGAGTCCGGGCTGTTGCACACGCCCACCGGCAGCGGCAAGACCCTGGCCATGTTCGGCGGTCCGCTGCTGCAGGCGATGATCGATCCGCTGCCGGCACCGCGCCGTGCCAGTGCGGTGCGGCCGCTGCAGGTGCTGTGGGTGACGCCGTTGCGCGCACTTGCCAGCGACACCGCCCGTGCGCTGCAGACGGTGATCGATGGCCTGGGACTGGGCTGGCGGGTCGGCCTGCGCAGTGCTGATGCCAGCAACCGCGAGCGACGGCAGGCGCGCGAGGGCCGCGTCGACGTGCTGGTGACCACGCCCGAATCGCTGGCGCTGCTGCTGAGTTATCCCGACACGCTGCCACGCATGCGCCAGCTGCGCTGCGTGGTGGTGGACGAATGGCACGAGCTGCTGGGCAACAAGCGCGGCGTGCTGTTGCAGTTGAATCTGGCGGTGCTGCGCGATGCTGCGCCTTCGCTGCAGCTGTGGGGATTGTCGGCGACGCTGGGCAACCTGGCGCAGGCCCGCGAGGTGCTGCTGCCCGACAGGCCGGACGCTCCCATCGTGCAGGGCGTCCGTTCGCGCCCGATCACCGTGCGCAGCCTGCTGCCGGCGCCCGGCGAACGCTTTCCGTGGGCCGGCCACCTCGGGCTGGCGCAGCTGCCACGCGTGCTGGATGCGCTGATGGCCACACGCAGCAGCCTGCTGTTCACCAACACCCGCGCGCAGGCCGAGCTGTGGCACCAGGCGCTGGCGGCGGTATGGCCGGAGGACGCCGATACGCTGGCGCTGCATCACGGCTCGCTGGACCCGGCGCTGCGCCAGCAGGTGGAAGAGGGCCTGCGCGCCGGTACGCTGCGCTGCGTGGTGGCGACCTCCAGCCTCGACCTCGGCGTGGATTTCCCCGAGGTTGAACAGGTACTGCAGCTGGGCAGCCCGAAAGGGGTGGCGCGCCTGCGCCAGCGCGCCGGGCGTGCACGTCATCGCCCTGGTGCCAGCGGCTCCATCCTGTGCGTCCCCAGCCATGCACTGGAACTGGCCGAATATGCGGCCGTGCGCCGTGCACTGCGTGAAGGCGTGGTCGAAGCACGCCGGCCGCCCACGCTGTCGCTGGATGTGCTGGCCCAGCATGCGGTAAGCCGCGCATTGGCCGGTGGCTTCGACAGCCAGACACTGCTCGCCCAGGTGCGACGTACCCATGCCTTCGCCGCGCTGGGCGACGCGCAGTGGCAGGCCGTGCTGGAGTTCATCGTGCAGGGTGGGCAGGCGCTGGCGCAGTACCCGGACTTCCACAAGGTCGTGCGCGATGCCGATGGCAGCTACCGCATGCATGATCGCCGCCAGGCGCTGCGGCACCGCTTGTCGATCGGCACCATCAGCAGCGATGGCAGCGTGCGCGTGCAGTTCCTGCGCGGCGGCGGGCTCGGTGCAGTGGAGGAACAGTTCGCCAGCCGCCTGCGCCGGGGTGATCGCTTCCAGTTCGCCGGGCGCCTGCTGGAGCTGGTGCAGCTGCGTGACTTGACCGCCTTCGTGCGGCTGGCGCGCGGACGCGGTGACGGCGTCGTGCCACGCTGGCAGGGTGGACAGCTGCCGCTGTCGATGGCCCTGGGCCGCGAACTGGAAGCGGTATTGTCCGGTGCCGATGACAGCGCCGAATCGCGCTGGCTGTCGCCGCTGCTGGCACTGCAGGCGCAGTTGTCGGCACGCCCCGGTGCGGATCATCTGCTGGTGGAAGACGTGAGGCGTCGCGACGGCCAGTTCCTGTTCGTCTATCCCTTTGCCGGCCGCCACGTGCACGAGGCATTGGCGGCGCTGCTGGCGCTGCGTTGCACCCGCCGACAGCGCAACAGCATCGGCTATGCGGTGAACGATCATGGTCTGGTGCTGGCACCGGCGCAGGCCATCGAACTCGAGCTGCCGCAGTGGCGCGCCTTGTTCAGCCGTGAACAACTGCTCGACGACCTGCGTGCGGCGGTGAATCTGGGCGAGCTGGCACGCCGCCAGTTCCGCGGCATCGCGCGTGTGGCCGGCCTGCTGGTTCCCAGCCTGCCCGGCGGCATGCCACGTTCGCTGCGCCAGCTGCAGGCCTCGGCGGGATTGCTCCATGACGTGCTGCGCGAGCACGACCCGGGCCATCTTCTGCTGGCACTGGCCGAGCGCGAAGTGCTGCACGACAGCCTGGACCTGCCGGGCCTGCAGCAGGTACTGGATCGGATCGGTACCCAGGCACTGTCGCTGCAGCAGCCGGCATCACTCACGCCGCTGGGTTTTCCGCTGTGGGCCGAGCGCCTGCGCGGGCAGTTCAGCAACGAAGACTGGCGCACCCGCGTGCAGCGTGCCGCGCAGCAGCTGGAGCACCGCCATGGTCGATGAGCATCTGCTGCCGCTTGCCGGCGAGCCCATGCGCTTGCTCGGCAGCCGCGCCCTGTATTGGCCGGCACGACAGGCGTTGCTGATCGCCGACCTGCACCTGGGCAAGGCCGATGTGTTCCGTCGTGCCGGCATCGCACTGCCCAGCGGCGGCACCGTTGACGACCTTCAGCGCCTGCAGGCGTTGCTCGATGCACATGCCTGCCGCGAACTGTGGATCCTCGGCGACATCCTGCACGGGCCGGCGCATCGCGCGGCGTGGTACCAGCACTGGCAGGGCTGGCGCGAACGCAATGCGGGGCTGGAGGTGCATGTCGTGCGTGGCAACCACGACCGGCACCTCGCCCACGCACAGCTGCAGGTCCGGATCCATGACGATGTTCCGCTCGGGCCCTTCCTGCTGCGCCATGAACCTGTGGCCGATCCGGCAAGGCATGTGATTGCAGGACATCTGCACCCGCAGATCGCGCTGCCCGCGTTGCGGCGGCGCTTTCCCGCGTTCTGGCTGCGCGAGGGGATGACGATCCTGCCCGCCTTCTCCACCTTCACCGCCGGAATCGTGCCGGTCCCCGCCCCTGGCGAGCAGATGATCGCCTGCGTGGAGGGCGGGCTGGTGGCACTGCCGACGCGCTGAATCAGGCCGGGCGCACGCCCAGCTGCGGCATCAACTGGAAATCGGCGGTGTCATCATCGCGCCGCCGTGGCAGTGCCCGGATCGCGGCGAGCATGTCCTGCGCACAGCTGCGGATGCGCGCGTGGTGCTCCGGCGATGCATGGCTGATCAGGCTGCCGACATGGAACTCGAACACGTCTTCCAGTACGTCGGGCTGGTCTTCGTGCAGCATCTGCAGCAGACCGCGCAGCTTGCAGATTTCCGAATCCAGCTCCTCGACCGCGAACAACATGGCGTCCTCCTCTTTCAACATCACGCGGCACGTCCGGGCCGCAACAGGCCGCAACGGCGGTGCCGCCCGGGCCACGCGCGATGTTGATCACGGAAAGGAAAACGGGCGACGCGACTGTCGCGTGCTCACTTCTTTTCGCATAACCGCAGTGATGCAACCGTTAATTCACGTGACGGATTGCTTCACGCACGTGCTGTTGCGGCGATGACTGCAGGCGCCTGCTCGCGGCAGGCCATCGCAGTGATGAAAGCCGGATCCAGCGCCAGCGAACCGAACCAGCCATGCTGGGTGCCGCTGAGCACACGCAGCATGTGGCCACGACCGCCCGGCAGCTTTCCCATCGGCCCCAGCAGCACATCACGCGCCTTCGCCCAGGCGTCGCGCTCGGACTGGAACAGCGGCGTGAGCCAACGGCTCCAGCGCTGGTACACCGCCACGTGCGCGCGCCGCTGCGCCTGGTAGGCCTGCAATGCTTCGGCGCCCGCGCCGTGCCTGCGCAGCGCATCGCGCAGCGCCACGGCATCCAGCAGCGCCATGTTCACACCCTGCCCCAGCTGCGGGCTCATTGCATGGGCGGCATCACCGGCCAGCACCATGCGACCCTGATGCCAACGCGTCATCGCCGCATCGCGGTAGACCGCGCGCGCCAGCTGGCCGGTCTCGCGCAGATGCGCGAAGCGGGCGCTGGCCTGCGGCCACAGCGCGTGCAGCTCGTCCAGCCACGGCGCCATGCCATCGGCCTGCCAACGCTCGAAGTCGCTGCGCGGCAGGCTCCAGAAGAAGCTCAGTCGCGGCGTGTCGTCGCCGGGCCGGGTGCCGACCGGCAGCAGCCCGATCATCTTGCGCGCGGCCACGTAGCGCTGCCGCAGTTCCTGCATGTGTGGCCAGTCTTCGGCCGGCAGCAGGCACCACAGCGCGCCCCACGGATACACACGGTCCAGCGCAGTGCCACCGCCAAGGGTGCCGCGCAGGGTCGAGGCTGCGCCGTCGGCGGCCACCACCAGATCGAACGGGCCGTGCAGGCGACCTTCGCTGTCGCGCACGCGGCCCTGCGCGCTGTCCACATCGACGATGGTGGTGCCGGCGTGCAGCTGGCCGGCACCGCCACGTGCGTCGTCCAGCAGCGAGAACAGGGCACCGCGCTGCATGCCCAGGCCATGCAGCCGTGCGTCCAGGCCGTCATAGCGCATGTCCATCACCGCACGTTCGCACGGCGTGTCGCCGTACAGGCGGTGCACCGGTGCGGCATGCGCGCGCACTGCGTCGAGCAGGCCCATCTGCCACAGCACCTGCAGGCCGCTGGGCTGCAGCAGGAAGCCGGCGCCGACCGGCCCCGGCGTCGGCACCCGTTCGAAGATCTCCACCTGGTGACCGTCACGGGTGAGCAGGATGGCCAATGCCTGGCCGGCGGTGCCGTAGCCGATCACGGCGATGCGCAGTCGTTCCGTCATGCCCGCATTGTGCCCGAGGCGGGTTGCGAATGGAGAAGGGAGGCCGCGCACGGCATCCACGCATGGCGCGGATCTACTGCGCAAAAAAAACCCCGCCGAAGCGGGGTTTTCAACGCACTGTCGAGTGGATCACTCGGCCGGCGTGATGTTCGAAGCCTGGGCACCCTTCGGGCCCTGGGTCACGTCATAGGTGACACGCTGGCCTTCCTGCAGGCTGCGGAAGCCCTTGGAGTTGATGGCGGAGAAGTGCGCGAACACGTCGGCGCTGCCATCCTCCGGCGAGATGAAGCCAAATCCCTTGGCGTCGTTGAACCACTTGACGGTACCGTTCGGCATGGTGATGCGAGACCTTATGCAATGAATGGGTGGTGTACGCTGAACCCGCGCACAAGCTGAGTATGCAAAGCTTGCTCGGGGAAGACAATCACCCCCGTGCCAATTCGCCCACCAGTTCCGGAAGTCCGTTGCTGGCGGCCTGCACATTGGCCAGCACTTCGGCCATCGTGATCTCCTCGCCATCCCCGCAGCCGGCGGCCCAGTTGGCGATGATCGCCAGGCAGGCGTAATCCAGGCCCAGCTCCCGTGCCAGCGCGGCTTCGGGCATGCCGGTCATGCCCACCAGGTCACAGCCGTCGCGGCGCATGCGGGCGATTTCAGCGATGGTTTCCAGGCGCGGGCCCTGGGTGGCGCCGTAGCAGCCACCGTCATGGACCGTGACACCGGTCACTTTGGCCGCCGCCAGGATCTTGCTGCGCAGCATCGGCGTGTACGGATGGCCGAAATCGACGTGAACCACGTCGGTGCCCTCTTCTTCACAGATCGTGCTGATACGGCCCCAGGTGTAGTCGATGATCTGGTCCGGGCAGGCCAGCACGCGCGGGCCAAAGTGTTCGGTGATGCCGCCCACGGTGTTCAACGCCAGCACCCGCTGCGCGCCCAGCTGCTGCAGCGCGGCCAGGTTGGCGCGGTAGTTGATCTTGTGCGGCGGCAGCGAGTGGCCTTCACCATGGCGCGCCAGGAACGCCACGCGGTGGCCAAGCAGCGTGCCCACCCGCACCGGGCCGGACGGACGGCCGAAACGGGTGTCGACCTCGTGGGTCTGCACGTCGTCGAGCTTGGCCAGGTTGTAGACACCGGTACCGCCGATCACGGCCAGGGCGATCTGTTGCATTCGAAGCACTCCATGAAAAGACGAACGCCGGCACCCGAGGATGCCGGCGGTGGAAGCGGTGCGCCGCGGGCGGCCGCGCCGTTATTCCTTCATTGCGTAGATGGCCGGCACGCAGCGCAGGGTTTCGTTGACGTCCATGCCGAAGCCGAACACGTAACGATCCGGCAGTTCGATGCCGGCGTAGTCGGCGGTCACGTCCGGCAGCGCGCGATCGTGCTTCTTCACCGTCATCGCGGCGATGCGCACGTCGGTCGCGCCCTGCTCCAGGCACCAGGTGCGCACGCCCTGCAGGGTGTAGCCCTCGTCCAGGATGTCGTCGACCAGCAGCACGCGGCGGCCGAACAGCGAGGTGGCCGGCTTGTGCTTCCAGACCAGATCGCCACCGGTGGTTTCACCGCGGTAGCGGGTGGCGTGCAGGTAATCGAACTGCACGTCCTGGCCGCGCGCGCCCAGTTCCAGCGCCAGCTGGCCGGCGAACGGCAGTGCGCCGTGCATGATCGACAGGAACAGCGGCACCTCGCCCTTGTAATCGCGCGCGATGGCGTCGGCGATACCGGCGATGGCCTTGTCGATGGTGGGGCGGTCGACCAGCAGGTCAGCCTGGGCCAGGGCCTGGGAAATGGTGAGGTTGGGCATCAGACGGTTCTTCCAAGGGTTTCAAGCAGACGGGATTGGGTGTCGCCATGGCGGGCATCGGCCAACAGGCCATCCCAGCCAAGCGCGCCGCGGCCGATCAGGCCCAGCAGCGCAGCAGTATTGAGGGAGCGCCCCTGCACCGCGTGCAGGGCTTCATCGACCAGCTCGGGGTGGCAGACCAGCACCACGTCGCAGCCGGCGTCCAGGTGCGCGTGCACGCGCGCGGGCACACCGCCGGCGCTGTGCGAGGCGGCCATGCCGATGTCGTCGGAGAACACCACGCCACGGAAGCCGAGCTCGCCACGCAGGATGTCCTGGATCCAGCGCGGCGAATAGCCGGCCGGCTCCGGCGCCACCTGCGGGTAGATCACGTGCGCCATCATCACCGCGTCGGCACCGGCGGCGATGCCGGCCTGGAACGGCACCAGGTCCTGCGCACGCAGTTCGTCCAGCGCGCGCGGATCGATCGCAGTATCGACGTGGGTATCTTCCAGCACGGTGCCGTGGCCGGGGAAATGCTTGAGGGTGGCGGCCATGCCGACCGCGTGCATGCCACGCACGTAGGCGGCGGTGAAGGCGGCCACCACGTGCGGGTCTTCACTGAAGGCACGGTTGCCGATGGCGCGATTGCCGCGGCCCAGATCGACCACCGGCGCGAAGCTCAGGTCCACGCCGCTGGCTCGCACCTCGCTGGCCATCAGCCAGGCGTGCTGCTCGGCCATGGCCAACGCCTGCTGCGGATCGGTGGCGTACATCGCGCCGATCTCCTGCAGCGGCGGCAGCGCGCTGTAGCCCTCGCGGAAGCGCTGCACGCGGCCGCCTTCCTGGTCCACGCAGATCAGCTGCGGGCGCGGCGCAGCGGCGCGGATGGCCGCGCTCAGATCGGTCACCTGCTGGCGCGAAGCAAAGTTGCGCGTGAACAGCACCACCCCGGCCACGGCATCGTGCTGCAGCCAGTCGCGTTCCTGGGCGGTCAGTTCGGTGCCGGCAACGCCGATCAGCAGCATGGTCGATCTCCACAACGCGCGCCCTCATGGCGCAGTGCCGCATTGTCGCAGAACCGGCCGACAGGCGCAGTGGTCAAGCTAAAAGGGAAGCGTGGGGTCAGAGCCGCAGCGCGGATCTGACCCCGGGGTCGGATCCCCGCAGGGGCTCTGACCGCGATCTGCTCAGACCTTGCAGCCGTCCGCGCCGCAGGCCTCGTCGCCGTCGGCCGAAGCGGCCGGGGCGGCCTGCTCGGCGGCGATCTGGCGCAGGGCGTTGGCGAACGCCTCGGGCGGCTGTGCCCCGGAAATGGCCCATTTCCCATCGATGACGAAGGTCGGTACCGAGGAAATGCCCAGCGCATGGGCCTGCGCCAGCCTGGCCTCCACTTCGGCCAGGCCGCGGTCTGAGGCCAGCATCTGCGCGATCTCGCCCGCGTCCAGACCGCCGGCCACGCCGGCCTTGATCAGCACCGCCGGGTCAGCCAGGTTCTGGCCCTGCTCGAAGTGGGCGCGGAACAACGCCTCGCCGACCGCCTCCTGCACCCCATGCTCCCCGGCCAGCCACAGCACCCGATGGGCCGGCAGCGTGGTCACCCGCACCTGGCCCTGGCTGAAGTCCATCGGCAGGCCTTCGGCACGCGCGGTGGTCTGGGTCTGGCTGAGGATCTGCTCGGTACGCTCTGCGCCACCGAACTTGCGCACATAGGCCTCACGCAGCGGAACCGGAGTGGCGTCCGCATCGGGATCCAGCTGGAACGGCTGCCAGTGGATGTCCAGATCAGGCGCGTCGGCGCCCAGCAACTGCACGCCCTGCTGGAAACGATGCTTGCCGATCCAGCACCAGGGACAGACCACGTCGGAATAGATGTCGATTCTCATCCCCCCGACATGGGGCCCGCCCCTGCCGAAAAAAGGGGACGGAGGGGATTAAGTCGCTTTCCGCACAGGTGGGGTGAATGCGACTTAATCCCCTCCGTCCCCTTTTCAGGGGTTCACCACTGTGAATAGGGGTGACTGGCGAGGGCGACGTTGTAGTAGCGGGCGTCGTCGGTCACTTCGGCGCCCACCCAGTCCGGCAGGTCGATGGCCTGGTCGGCGCTGTCCAGTTCGACCTCGGCCACCACCAGGCCGGCGTTGCCGCCCAGGAACTCGTCCACTTCCCAGGTCAGCCCGGCGTGCTCGACCAGATGCCGGCGCTTGTCGATCAGGCCGCCCACGCACAGCGCCAGCAGCGCGCGCGCGTCCTCGACCGGGATCGGGTAGTCGAACTCCTGGCGGGTATGGCCGATGGTGCGCGACTTCAGGTTCAGCGCGGCGTGGTCACCCTCGATGCGCACCCGCACCGAGGCGTTCTGGGTGCCGCGATCCAGCGCGCCCATGTCGTTGATGTAGCCCTGCGCCATCGGGATCACCCGGTGCGCGGCGGCACGCCAGTCGTCACTGCTGACGAGGAATTTGCGTTCGATTTCGATGCCCATCGCGCCATTATGCGCGATGGGCATGACAGGCGATCAGCGCTTCTCGAACACCGCGATGCTTTCCACATGCGCGGTATGCGGGAACATGTCCATCGCACCGGCACTGACCAGGGTGAAGCCCTGCTCGTTGACCAGGTAACCGGCATCACGTGCCAGCGAACCCGGGTGGCAGCTGACGTAGACGATGCGCTTGAACTGCTTCAGCGGCAGCTGTTGCAGCACTTCGATCGCGCCCGAGCGCGGCGGGTCCAGCAGCAGCTTGTCAAAGCCCTGGCGCATCCACGCGGTGCTGCGCTGGTCCTGGGTCAGGTCGGCGCTGAAGAACTGCGCATTGGCCAGGCCGTTGCGCTCGGCATTCTCGCGGGCACGCGCCACCAGCCCGGCGTCGCCTTCCACACCCACCACTTCACGCACACGGCGCGCCAGCGGCAGGGTGAAGTTGCCCAGGCCGCAGAACAGGTCCAGCACGCGCTCGTCCTCACCCGGCTCCAGCAGGTCCAGGGCGTGGGCGATCATCTTCTCGTTGAGCTTGGCGTTGACCTGGATGAAGTCCAGAGGACGGAACGCCAGTTCCACATCCCACGGCGCCAGCCGGAACGACAGCGGCACGCCCTGCCCGTCCAGCGGCTGCACGGTATCCACGCCGCCGGACTGCAGGTAGATCACGAAACCATGCTGCTGGCCAAAGGCCGCCCAGGCGGCGCGGTCGGCCTCGCTGAGCGGCTGCAGGTGGCGCACGGTCAGCACCACGGCCTGATCGCCGGCGATGAACTCGATCTGCGGAATGTCGCGCTTGCCATCGAGCGATTCGATGAACAGGGACAGCGCCTCGACCTTGGTGCCGATTTCCGGAATCACCGTCAGGCACTGGCTGAGGTCGGCCACGAAACGAGGATCCTGTTCACGGAAGCCGACCAGGGTCTTGTCCTTCTTTTCGACCCGGCGCACCGAGAAGCGGCCCTTGCGGCGGTAGCCCCAGCTCTCGCCGACCAGCGGCGGCAACACGGCGCCCGGCTTCACATGGCCGATCCGCGCCAGGTTGTCCATCAGCACGCGCTGCTTGGCGACGATCTGCTGGTCTTCGTCCAGATGCTGCAGCACGCAGCCGGCGCAGGTGCCGAAGTGCGGGCACTTCGGGGTCACGCGCTGCGGCGAGGCCTGCAGCACCTTGACGGTGCGGGCCTCGTCGAAATGGCGGCTGCGGGCCGTCTGTTCAGCCATCACCACCTCGCCCGGCAGGGCGCCGCTGACGAAGGTGACCTTGCCGCCCTCGCCTTCACGGCGGGCAACGCCACGACCATCATGGCTGAGGTCGAGGATCTCGGTCTGGAACGGGGTACGGTCGATGCGGGAGCGGGATCGGGCCACGTGGCAACAGGCTGCGGGCAAAAATGGGGGCGTATTGTCGCAGATCCTGACCGGCAGGGTCCGAAGCCGCTTGCGCCCGTGGCCGCCGTGCTTGATGATTGAGCCAGCTGACATGGAGGCAGCCCTGATGCAGATGACCCCGCGGGCCAGCCGGCCCCGCTTCCTGCTTGTCGAGGACGACATCATCAGCCGCGGTTTTTTCAAAGCGGCGTTGGAAACGTTACCGGCGGACGTGGATACCGCAGATTCGCTGGCCAGCGCGCTGGCCAGTGCCGAACCGGGCGCCCACGATCTGTGGCTGATCGACGTCAATCTGCCCGATGGCAATGGCGCCCAGCTGCTGCGCGAACTGCGCCGTTCACATCCGGACACCCCCGCGCTGGCGCATACCGCCGACGGCGATACCTCCATTCACGCGCGCCTGCGCGAGGCCGGTTTCAGTGACACGCTGGTCAAGCCGCTCGGCCGCGACCAGCTGCTGAAGGCGGTGCGTCGGGCGCTGGTCAACAGCCCGGCGGGCATCTTCGTGGCCCAGGCACCAGCGGCCGTCGAGCTGCAGGTGGAGGACTGGGATGAAACCGCGGCCCTGGCCGCGCTCAATGGCCAGCGCAACCACCTGATCGCGCTGCGCGAGCTGTTCCTGGCCGAACTGCCGGGCGTCCGCGATGCGGTTGAGCAGGCCGTGGACCAGCATGACGAACGCCAACTGCGCAGCCAGCTGCACCGGCTGCAGGCCAGTTGTGGCTTCGTCGGGGCGGCACGGCTGGGGCGTGCCGTGCGTCAACTGCATCACGCGCCGGAGTCGGGGCAGGCCCAGGCTGGGTTCCGGGCGGCGGTGGCAGCGCTGCTGCACTGAGGGGTGTTCGGCAGGGCTGCGCCCTGCACCTGCAGAGGCTTTCAAGCCAGGCAACGTCAAAGGCCAGAGCGGGAGCGGCTCTGGCTTTCTGCTTGTTGGGCGGGGCGGTGTGGATTGGCAGGACACGCCGTAAACCCGTCCCTGGGGGCTCGATGGCGCCATCCATGGCGCCAACGGTCCTGCCAACCCACACCGCCCCACCCCCGACAGATTCCCGGTGACGGCTGGTAGATCCACGCCATGCGTGGATGAATCTCTGTCAGATATCGAAATTCAAACTGGGGTCAGATCCGTTTTCCTTCGGAAAACGGATCTGACCCCGTCGGCATGTCCAACAGCTCGCAAGAATCTGTCGAAGGCGGGGTGGGTCCGGTTGCGGGAGTGTCCGCGGCATGGATGCCGCGGCCAAGCCCCCAAGGACGGGTTTACGGCGTCTCCCGCAACCGGACCCACCCTGCCTACCCACGGATAACCAGCTTTTGCTTTTGACGTTGACGTTGCCGTTGATTCGGCAGGTGCAGGGCTGCAAGCCCTGCCGAACACCCCCTACCGTCGGGGAGCCAGCTGCTCCAGCAGTTCCCAGGACTTCAGGCCCTTGGCTCCCAGATGATGGGCCAGCACCCGCCGCATCGGCAGGCGCAGGCTGGCCAGATCGGCCGCGCCAGGCTCTTCATCGGCGGCCAGCGCCAGCAGCGCCGAACCCGTTGCAGCCGCCCGGCGCTCACCGCCGCGCTCGCTCAGCAACCGTTGCGCGCCTTCCTGCGGGTCCAGTTCATAGCGCGCCGCCGGATCGATCGGCTGGCCGTCGCTGGCGCTGTCCAGCTCGAAGCCCAGGCCCAGCGCGGACAGCAGTTCACGCTCGAAGCGACGCAGCGTCCAGGCCAGGCCGGCCCCCACCGCCAGGCGCGCGCGCGCCTCGCCATAGGCCAGGTACAACTCCGGCAGCGGGTCCTGGCGCGGTGCCAGGCGCAGGGTCAGTTCACTCAGATAGAAGCCGGCCAGCATGGCCTGGCCGACCAGCCGCGGCGCCGCATCCAGCGCCTCGGCAGCGCGCAGCTGCGCCAGTTCACCACGCTGCTGCGCACTGAAACGGATCCATTGCAGCGGCTGCAGGGCAGCACGCAGCACCTGCCCTTTCGCGGTGGACACACCGCGCGCCAGCAGGCCGATGCGGCCATGCTGCGCGCTCAATACCTCCACCAGCAGGCTGGTCTCGCGGTAGGCCCGTGCGTGCAGCACGAACCCGCTGTCGTCCTCGATCAGCATCGAAGCGACTGCACCGGCTTACTCGTAACCGAAGGCCTTCAGTGCGGCCTCGTCGTCGGACCAGCCTTCACGCACGCGCACCCAGGTTTCCAGGAACACCTTGGCCCCGAACAGACGCTCCATCTGCAGGCGCGACTTGGCGCCGATCTCCTTCAGGCGGGCGCCGCCCTTGCCGATCACGATGGCCTTCTGGCCTTCGCGTTCGACCCAGATCACCGCACCGATGCGCAGCAGGTTGCCGTCCTCGGTGAAGCGCTCGATCTCCACGGTGGTGGCGTACGGCAGTTCTTCGCCGAGCTGGCGCATCAGCTGCTCGCGCACCAGCTCACCGGCCAGGAAACGCTGGCTGCGGTCGGTGATCTCGTCTTCACCGAACATCGGCGGCGCTTCCGGCAGCAGCTTCAGCACATCGCGCACCAGCGCCTCCAGACCATTGCGCTTCTGCGCCGAGATCGGATGCACGGCGGCGAAATCGCGGCCTTCGGTCACCTGCTGCAGGAACGGCAGCAGCGCGCCCTTTTCCTTCAGGCGGTCGATCTTGTTGACCACCAGCACCACCGGGATGCCGGCGTCGCGCAGCACGTTGAAGGCCAGGCTGTCCTCTTCGTCCCAGCGGCCGGCTTCGATCACCAGCAGGCCGGCGTCGACGCCTTCCAGCGAGCCGCGCGCGGCGCGGTTCATCACCCGGTTCATCGCCCGCTTCTGCACCTTGTGCAGGCCGGGGGTGTCGACCAGCACCAGCTGGCCTTCCGGGTAGGTGGCGATGCCCAGCAGGCGATGACGCGTGGTCTGCGGGCGGTTGGAAACGATGCTGACCTTGGCGCCGACCAGTGCATTGGTCAGGGTCGACTTGCCCACGTTCGGGCGGCCGATGACGGCCACGCTGCCGCAGTGATGGGGAGTTTGTTCGCTCACTTGGAATCCAGTTGTTCAAGGACGGCCGCAGCCGCCTGTTGTTCGGCAATCCGCCGCGAGGCGCCTTCGCCCTCGATGCTGGCGGCGGGGTCGGCTACGTTGCAGCGTACCCGGAAGTGCTTGGCGTGGTCGTCACCGGATTCTGACACCAGTTCATACTGCGGCAACGCCTTCTGTCGGGCCTGCAGCCATTCCTGCAGGCGGGTCTTGGGGTCCTTCTCCGGCCGGCCGGTGGCCGGCAGCGCGTCCATCGAGGCACTGAACCAGGGCAGCACCACTGCCCGGCAGGTCTCGAAGCCGGCATCCAGATAGATCGCGGCCACCACCGCTTCCACCGCATCGGCCAGGATCGAATCACGGCGATGGCCGCCGGATTTCATCTCGCCCGCGCCCAGGATCAGCCGATCACCCAGTTCCAGGGTGCGGGCGATCACCGCCAGCGCGCCTTCACGCACCAGCTCGGCGCGGGCGCGGGTCATCGCGCCTTCGTCGGCCTTCGGCCAGCGCTGGTACAGGGCCTGGGCCACCATCATGTTGACGATGCTGTCGCCCAGGAATTCCAGCCGCTCGTTGTGCGGCGCACCGGCACTGCGATGGGTCAACGCCTGCTTCAGCAGCGCCGGGTCGCGGAAGGGATGACCGATCAGGTCGCCACGTTGGAAAGGTTTATTCGGCACCGCTTCGGGTCAGGTCCTGGGTTGAATCGAATTTGCCAACCACATCGAGGTTGCCGACCAGCGGACGGCGCACTTCGTAGTTGACCTTGAGGGTCCAGCCATTGTCGCGCCGATCGAACTTCACATTGGCCGGCTTCACGTTGTCCGAGTAGTTGATGTACAGGCGCTTGAAGAACAGCTCCTGGATCCGCGCCGGCTCCATGCTGCCCACGCCCGGCTCGTTGGCCAGGCTCTTCATCGCCGAGCGCACCGCGTAGTACTCCTGGTACATCGGGAACAGCTTCATGCCGATGTAGAGGAAGAAGCCGACCACGATCAGGACGATCAGGAACGAGGTCAGGGTCATGCCACGCTGCGTGTTCATCGTCTTCATTGCGTTCTCCCCAGATACGCGTTGGATGTGAAAATACTCGGTTGACGCCCGCTCAGTTGATGCTCGAGCCGATCCGCGACGGCTCGAAGCCATCCTTGCAGAACCAGCCCTGGCAGTTCAGCCAGATCAGGAACGCCTTGCCGCGCAGGTTCTCTTCCGGCAGCAGGCCCCAGAATCGGCCGTCGTCGCTGTTGTCGCGATTGTCGCCCATCACCAGGTACTTGCCGGCCGGCACGGTCCACTGGCCCTGGCCGCGCGGGTAATCGGTCTCCAGCACGGTGTGGGTGCGGCCCGGCAGGTGCTCGACCAGCAGGTTGGCGCCCTCGCCCTGGCCCTTGTGGCCGGCGTAGATGCCCTTGTTGTCGTACTTCAGCGGCTCGCCGTTGAGGACCACACCGTCGCCCTCGAAGACCACGGTATCACCGGGCACGCCGATGACGCGCTTGATGAAGTTCTCGCCCTTGGCCGGGTCGTTGTCGCCGTGGCCGGGGAAGTGGAACACCACCACGTCGCCCCGCGAGGGCTCGCCGAACGGCACGATCTTGGTGTTGCTGATCGGCAGGCGCAGGCCGTAGGAGAACTTGTTGACCAGGATGAAATCGCCGATCAGCAGGTTCGGCATCATCGAGCTGGACGGGATCTTGTACGGCTCGGCGATGAAGCTGCGCACGATCAGCACGATCGCCAGCACCGGGAAGAAGGCGCGCGAGTAGTCCACCAGCACCGGCTCGGAATCGAGCAGGCCGGCGCGCTGGGCGCGGCGCTTGGCCAGGTACAGCTTGTCGGCAAGCAGGATCAGGCCCGAGGCCAGGGTCAGCACGACCAGGAGGATCTCAAACAGTTTCATTCAGGGTCCTTTGCAACGTCACCAGACGACCGGCCGCGCAGGGCCGGTGCGGGCTTACTTGTTGTCCATCTGCAGCACGGCCAGGAACGCTTCCTGCGGAATCTCCACGCGGCCGACCTGCTTCATGCGCTTCTTGCCTTCCTTCTGCTTTTCCAGAAGCTTTTTCTTGCGCGAAACGTCGCCACCATAGCACTTGGCCAGCACGTTCTTGCGCATGGCCTTGACCGTGGTGCGGGCGATGATCTGCGAGCCGACGGCGGCCTGGATGGCCACGTCGAACATCTGGCGTGGGATCAGGTCCTTCATCTTCTCGCACAGTTCGCGGCCGCGACGGTCGGCGTGGCTGCGGTGCACGATCAGCGACAGCGCGTCGACCTTGTCGCCGTTGATCAGCACATCCACGCGCACGAACGGGCCGGCGTCGAAACGCACGAAGTGGTAGTCCAGCGAGGCATAGCCACGGCTGACCGACTTCAGCTTGTCGAAGAAGTCCAGCACCACTTCGGCCATCGGCAGCTCGTAGCTGATCTGCACCTGGCTGCCCAGGTAGTTGATGCCGATCTGGCTGCCGCGCTTTTCCTCGCACAGCTTGATGATGTTGCCGATGTACTCCTCGGGGGTGAGCACGTTGGCACGGATGATCGGCTCGCGGATCTCCTCGACCTGGTTCACTGCCGGCAGCTTGGCCGGGTTGTCCATGTTGATGATCGAGCCGTCGGTCTTCAGGACCTCGTAGACCACCGTGGGCGCGGTGCTGATCAGGTCCAGATTGTATTCGCGCTCCAGGCGCTCCTGCACGATTTCCATGTGCAGCATGCCGAGGAAGCCGCAGCGGAAGCCGAAGCCCATGGCTTCGGAGCTTTCCGGCTCGAAACGCAGCGCGGCGTCGTTCAGGCGCAGCTTGTCCAGCGCTTCGCGCAGGTCCGGGTAGTCCTCGGCATCGACCGGGAACAGGCCGGCGAACACGCGCGGCTGCATTTCCTGGAAGCCCGGCAGCGGCTTCGGTGCCGGGTCGCCAGCCAGGGTCAGGGTGTCGCCGACCGGGGCGCCGTGCACGTCCTTGATGCTGGCCGTCACCCAGCCCACTTCACCGGCCCGCAGTGCCGGCAGCACTTTGCGCTTCGGCGTGAACACGCCGACGTTGTCGACCTGATGGTTGCGGCCGGTGGACATCACCTGCAGCTTGTCGCCGGCTTTGATCTCGCCCTGCATCACGCGCACCAGCGAGACCACGCCCAGGTAGTTGTCGAACCAGGAGTCGATGATCAGCGCCTGCAGCTTGTCGGTATCGCGCGGCTGCGGCGGCGGAATGCGGTGCACGATCGCTTCCAGCACGTCCTGCACGTTCAGGCCGGTCTTGGCACTGACCGGCACCGCGTCGGCGGCGTCGATGCCGATCACGGCCTCGATCTCGGCCTTGGCGCGCTCGATATCGGCGGTGGGCAGGTCGATCTTGTTGATCACCGGCACCACTTCCAGGCCCTGTTCGACGGCGGTGTAGCAGTTGGCCACCGACTGCGCTTCCACGCCCTGGGCGGCATCGACCACCAGCAGCGCGCCTTCACAGGCGGCCAGCGAACGGCTGACCTCATAGGAGAAGTCGACGTGGCCGGGGGTGTCGATGAAGTTCAGATGGTAGGTCTGCCCATCCTTGGCCAGGTACGGCAACGACACCGACTGCGCCTTGATCGTGATGCCGCGCTCGCGCTCGATCGGGTTGGAGTCGAGCACCTGCGCTTCCATCTCGCGGGCCTGCAGGCCACCACAAAGCTGGATGATGCGGTCGGCCAGCGTGGACTTGCCGTGGTCGACATGGGCGATGATGGAGAAGTTGCGGATGTTCCGCATCGAATCAGAAGACATAGGTGGCGGCGGCGCGCGGCGTCGTCAGGGTAACGGTCGATTATCGCATGCCCGGCGCCCCGCCGCGAAAACGGCCTCATCGGGCCGGGCCCGGAATGGCCGAAGCCCCGCCAGGGGCGGGGCTTCGGGGGCACCACGGGGCCGCCCCGGCGGCCCGTGCCGGCCTTACTGGCCGGCCTTCACCGCCACGAAGGCGCTGTTGCCGTTGCCGGTACGCACCAGCAGCATCACCACATCGTCCTTCCTGAAGCTGGACAGCGCGCGGTTGAGGGCGTCCACGCTGCCGACCGGGGTGCGGCCGACCTGCAGGATCACCATGCCCGGAGACAGGCCGGCGTCACGCGCCGCCTGGCCCTTGACCCCGGTGATGCGCACGCCTTCGTTGCCGTCCAGACCGAACTGCTTGCGCTGCGGCGCGGTCAGCTCGCTGACGTCCAGGCCCAGCAGGGCCACCGCACCGGTCTGCGGCGCGGCATCGGCATTGGCCGTCGCCGGACCACGCGCGTTGCCCGGGCCGTCTTCGCTCAGCGCGGTCAGGGTCGCCCCCAGTTCACGCGGCTTGCCGTCGCGGTAGACGACCAGGTTCACCTTGCTGCCCGGCGCCATCGCACCGATCAGCGGCGGCAGGTCGGACCAGCTGTTGACCGCGCTGCCGTTGACCGAGCGGATGACATCGCCCACCTGCACGCCGGCCTTGGCCGCCGCACTGCCCGGCACGATCTGGTTGACCAGCGCACCACGGCTGTCCGGCAGGCCCAGGCCCTGCGCCTTCAGCGAATCGATCGGTTCGACCACCGCGCCGAGCTGGCCACGGGTAACCTTGCCGCTCTTCTTGATCTGCTCGACCGCGCTCATCGCCAGGTCGATCGGGATCGCAAAGCTGATGCCCATATAGCCGCCGGACGCGGAGAAGATCTGCGAATTGATGCCGACCACCTCACCGCGGGTGTTCAGCAGCGGGCCACCGGAGTTGCCCTGGTTGATCGCCACGTCGGTCTGGATGAACGGCACGTAGCGCTGGTCGGCGCCCCCGGTGCTGCGGCCCAGCGCGCTGACGATGCCGGCGGTGACCGAGTGGTCGAGGCCGAACGGCGAGCCGATCGCGACAACCCACTGACCCGGCTTGAGCGTGTTGGAATCGCCCACGCGCACGGTCGGCAGGTTCTTGCCGTCGATCTTCAGCAGGGCGACGTCGTACTGCTGGTCACTGCCCACCACCTTGGCGGTGAACTCGCGGCTGTCGCCCAGCTTGACCTTCACATCGCTGGCGTCGGCCACGACGTGGTAGTTGGTCAGCACGTAGCCATCGGGCGAAATGATGAAGCCCGAGCCCATGCCACGGCCCTTGATGCTGGGGCCGCCATCCTGCCCACCCGGGCCCTGCCCCGGCATCGGGAAGTCCGGCCCGAAGAAGCGGCGGAAGAACTCCGGCATGTCATCGTCGCCCATCGGGCCACGCGCGGCCTGGCGGTTGTTGCGGACGATGGTGGTGTCGACGTTGACCACGCCCGGCCCGACCTGTTCGACAAGGTTGGTGAAATCGGGCAGGCCGCTGACCAGCGGCTGTGCCGGCGCCCTGGGCGCGGCGGCCGGCGCAGGCTGGGCCGGGGCGGCAGGCGCCGGGGCCTGTGCGCAGGCCATCAGGGGAAGGGTCAGGGCCAGCAGGCCGATCGCCTGCGTGCGGAGTCGGGGAGTCATCGGACGGCAACCTCCGGGTCGGATGGAAAGAGGAATACGGGCCCCGCCGACGGCGGGGCGTGAAGGCGCCCGGCTCAGTCGCGCGGGCGCGGCGGCACCGGCAGGTCATCCTGCAGGCGCGGCTCGAACGGGTAGAACGCAGCGCCTCCGGCGTGGGCCGGGAAGCTGGCGTTGAGCGCGCCGCCTGCGGCCGGGGCCAGGCTGGAGCGCGGCCACGGCCGGGCCTGCAGCCCACTGACCTCACCGAACGGCAGGTTGCGGTTGGCACTGGCGGGCACGGTCGGGGTCAACGGCGCCTGCGCGGCGGCGATGGCGCGTTGCGGCACGTCGTCGCGCTGGGCAGCACGGGCGGCCTGCTGGCTGCGGGTCGCACTGGCCCGACGGGTCTCCTGGCGGCGACCGGCAGCGGCCATCGCCACGGCCGGCGCGGCCGCCACGGCCATCGCCGCAGTATCCACCGAGGCTTCGGTAACCGTGGTCGGGTTGGCCGGTGCCGGCGGCAGTTCGGCCTGGCTGGCGATCACCTGCGGGGCCAGTGGCTCGCCGGGGGCGGCTTCATTGAGCTTCTCGGCGCCCATGAACAGGGCCACCGCGGCCACCGATGCCGCCAATGCGGCACCGCCACCCCAGGCCCGCCAGCCACTGCGGCGCACCTGCCGGCGCGGCTCGGCCTGCGGGGCGGGTTCGCTGGCAATGGCGGCGGCGACGGCAGCACTGAAGCCGGCGGGCGCCAGCACCGAGGCCTGCCCGCGCATCACATCGCCCAGCAGCTGCCAGCGTTCCTGGCAGCCGGCCAGCTCGGGGTCGTGCTCCATCCGGCGCAGCAGGAAGCGCGCTTCATCGGCGCCCAGCTCGCCATCGACCAGGGCCGACAGCTGCTCGCGGTGGCGCTGGTCCAGACGCTGCCCGGCCGGTGATTGATGGTTCTGCGATTCGTTGAACGGTTTGCTGGTCATACGCGGCTCTTCTCACGGGTGGCGCTGCCGATGTCCAACAGCGGCCGGAGTTCGGTGTCGATCGCCTCGCGCGCCCGGAAGATCCGTGAACGCACGGTGCCGATCGGGCACCCCATCTTCTGCGCGATATCCTCGTAGCTCAGGCCTTCCACCTCGCGCAGGGTGATCGCTGACCGGAGTTCTTCCGGCAGCGCGTTGACGGCCTTCATCACCGTCTGTTCCAGCTCCTGGCGCATCAACTCGCGTTCGGGCGTGTCGGTGTCGCGCAGGCGCGTACCGCTGTCGAACTGTTCGGCATCGCCGATGTCGATGTCATCGGTCGGCGGCCGTCGATTGTGTGAAGCCAGGTAGTTTTTGGCGGTATTCACGGCGATTCGATGCAACCAGGTTGAGAACTGGGCATCGCCACGGAAACTTCCGATCGCGCGGTAGGCGCGGATGAAAGTGTCCTGGGCGACGTCCTGACATTCACTCCAGTCGGCGATGTAGCGACCGACAAGGGCCACCACGCGATGCTGGTACTTGCGCACCAGAACATCGAACGCGGCGCTCTCGCCGTGCTGCACGCGCCGGACCAGCTCCAGGTCCAGCTCCTGTGGTGTATCAACCTCGGCCATGAGGGGCCGCACTCCTGTCAGCCCAACCGACGTCGGGCAATGAGACTGCCAATCCCGGGAAAAGTTCAGTCGCCGATCACCTGGCGCCGCACCAGCTTTTAACCACCGTTCCGTTAACGTCCCGGTCCACGGCCATGGATCCGGGGTCGCCACTTCCCTGCTATTGGGATTTGACGCGGGGGAAACAACCTCTGGATCATAGCTGCTTCTCCATACACAACCGGATGGAACGTCCATGCTCTCAGGCTTCGATGGTCTCCGCTTCAGCCACTGGCACCCCGAGATCCGCGACGACGGCGTGGTGGTTCTCTCCCTGGATCGTCAGGACAGCAGCGTCAACGCAATGTCGCAGGATGTGCTGCTGGAACTGGGGGACCTGCTGGAACGCATCGCGCTGGACCCGCCCAGGGGCGTGGTGATCCAGTCGCTGAAGAAGGCCGGCTTCATTGCCGGCGCCGACCTGAAGGAGTTCCAGGAGTTCGACCGCCGCGGTACCGTCAACGACGCCATCCGCCGTGGCCAGTCGACCTACCAGAAGCTGGCCGAGCTGCCCTGCCCGACCGTGGCCGCCATTCACGGCCACTGCCTGGGCGGCGGTACCGAGCTGGCGCTGGCCTGCCGTTACCGGGTCGCCTCCAATGACAGCAGTACCCGCATCGGCCTGCCCGAAACCCAGCTGGGCATCTTCCCGGGTTGGGGCGGCAGCGCGCGCCTGCCGCAGCTGGTGGGCGCACCGGCGGCGATGGACCTGATGCTGACCGGCCGAACCCTGTCCGCCTCGGCCGCGCGTGGCATCGGCCTGGTGGACAAGGTGGTGGCACCGGCGGTGGTGCTCGACACCGCCGTGGCACTGGCCCTGTCCGGCACCACCCGCCCGTTCAAGCAGCGCGCGACGGCCTGGGCGACCAACACCTGGCTGGCGCGCACGCTGCTGGCGCCGCAGATGGTCAAGCAGGTGGCGCGCAAGGCGAAGAAGGACCAGTACCCGGCGCCGTACGCACTGATCAGCACCTGGCAGCGCAGCGGCGGCAAGCCGATCCAGGCCCGCCTGGATGCCGAGCGGCGTGCGGTGGTGAAGCTGGCCAGCACGCCGACCGCGCGCAACCTGATCCGCATCTTCTTCCTCACCGAGCGCCTGAAGGGCCTGGGCGGCGGTGATTCGGGCATCCGCCACGTGCACGTGGTCGGCGCCGGCGTGATGGGCGGCGACATCGCCGCCTGGGCCGCCTACAAGGGCTTCGAGGTGACCCTGCAGGACCGCGAGCAGCGCTTCATCGACCCGGCCATGGAACGCGCCCAGGCGCTGTTCGCCAAGAAGGTGCGCGATGAGGCCAAGCGCCCGGCGGTGGCCGCACGCCTGCGTGCCGACCTGGAAGGCAACGGCGTGGCCGAGGCCGACCTGGTGATCGAAGCGATCATCGAGAACCCGGAAGCCAAGCGTGCGCTGTACCAGACGCTGGAACCGAAGATGAAGGTGGACGCACTGCTGACCACCAACACCTCGTCGATTCCGCTGGTGGAACTGCGTGACCACATCCAGCGCCCGGCGCAGTTCGCCGGCCTGCACTACTTCAACCCGGTGGCACAGATGCCGCTGGTGGAAATCATCCACCACGACGGCATGGCGCCGGAGACCGAGCGACGCCTGGCCGCGTTCTGCAAGGCGCTGGGCAAGTTCCCGGTACCGGTGGCCGGCAGCCCCGGCTTCCTGGTCAACCGCGTGCTGTTCCCGTACATGCTGGAGGCCGCCACCGCCTACGCCGAAGGCATTCCGGGCCCGGTGATCGACAAGGCGGCGGTGAAGTTCGGCATGCCGATGGGGCCGATCGAACTGATCGATACCGTGGGCCTGGACGTGGCTGCCGGCGTCGGCCGCGAGCTGGCGCCGTTCCTGGGCCTGCAGATTCCGGCTGCGCTGCAGACGGTGGAACCGGACAAGCGCGGCAAGAAGGATGGCCAGGGCATCTACACCTGGGAGAACGGCAAGCCGAAGAAGCCGGACGTGGCCCGCGACTACCAGGCCCCGGCCGATCTGGAGGATCGCCTGATCCTGCCGCTGCTGAACGAAGCGGTGGCCTGCCTGCACGAAGGCGTGGTGGCCGATGCGGACCTGCTGGATGCCGGCGTGATCTTCGGCACCGGCTTTGCCCCGTTCCGTGGCGGCCCGATCCAGCACATCCGTGCGGTCGGTGCCGACGCCATCGTCGAACGACTGAAGGCGCTGCAGCAGCGCCACGGCGACCGCTTCGCCCCGCGCCCGGGCTGGGACAACCCGACCCTGCGCGAACCGGTGGTGTGAGTTCATCGGCCGGGCCTGCGGCCCGGCACCCGCGGTAGTGCCGGCCGCTGGCCGGCAACCTCAAAAGCCAGAGCCCAAGCGGCTCTGGCTTTTCTGTTTGTTGGGCGGGGCGATGTGGGCAGGCAGGACACGCCGTAAACCCATTCATGGGGGCTCGATGGCGCCATCCATGGCGCCAACGGTCCTGCCTGCCCACACCGCCCCACCCCTGACAGATTTCCGTTGACGGTGGGTCAACTGCGATTCCGGTGGGGATCGCTACGGACTGGTGGCTTGCTACCTTGGTTGCCACCAAGAGCGAAGCGAATGGCGTTTGATGTTGAGGGACGCCAGTCGAGCAAGCTCGACTCTACGGAAGCAAGGGTCTGGTAGATCCACGCCATGCGTGGATGCGAGCGAAGCAACCGGCGTTTGATGTTGATTTTCTTTTTTCTTCTCCGTGGCTGGACGCACACGGAAACTGTCAGAGGCCGGGCGGGGTGGGTTCGCGGGGGTGTCCGCGGCATGGATGCCGCGGCCAAGCCTCCAGGGACGGATTCACGGCGTCCCCCGCGAACCCACCCCGCCCGGCAAGGCGCAAGTCGACTGACAGTCGACTCTACCGACCGCACAGCCACGAGGGGCTGCGCCGTTGGCTGGCACCTCACCGTCGAGCAAGCTCGACGCTACGGAACAGGCTGTTACCCATACGGGGAATGTCCCCGTCACAGCTGCATGCGATGCTGATCACCTGATCCCTGCCAGCGAGAACGCCCGCATGACCACCATCATCGCCCCGCGCGTGCACGATATCGGCGGCCTGGAAGTCCGTCGCGCCGTCCCCACCCTGCAGGCCCGCAGCATCGGCTCGTTCGTGTTCGTCGACCAGATGGGCCCGGCCCTGATGCACCCCGGTACGGCCATCGACGTGCGCCCGCATCCGCATATCGGCCTGGCCACCGTCACCTACCTGTGGTCCGGTGCGATCGGCCACCGAGATACGCTCGGCTCGGACCAGGTGATCCGCCCCGGCGATGTGAACTGGATGACCGCCGGCCGTGGCATCGCCCATTCCGAACGCACCCCGCAACCGGACCGCAATCACGACAACCCGATCCACGGCATGCAGACCTGGGTCGCGCTGCCGAAATCGCATGAAGAGATCGAACCGGCGTTCTATCACCACGCCGCTGCCACCCTGCCCGAGCAGCGCCGCAATGGCGCGTGGCTGCGGGTGATCGCCGGCCGTGCCTATGGCGAGGAATCGCCGGTGAAGGTGTTCGCCGACACCCTCAACGTGGCGATCGACCTCGACCCGGATGCGGAGATCGACATCGACAACGGCCATCGCGAGCGTGCGCTGTACATCCTCGAAGGCCAGGCGCAGCTGGATGGCGTGGATGTGCCCGCCCAGCATCTGATCATTCCCGAAGCCGGCGCGGTCGGCCGCCTGCGCGCGAAGACGCCGGTGAAGGCGATGCTGTTCGGCGGCGAGCCGCTGGATGGCCCGCGTCACCTGTGGTGGAACTTCGTGTCCAGCTCGAAAGAGCGCATCGAGCAGGCCAAGCACGACTGGGAAGCCGGCCGCTTCGGCACCATCCCCGGCGACGACAAGGAGTTCATCCCGCTGCCGCAGTACTGAACATCGCGTGTTGCACACATCCGAAGGTGTATCCCTGCACCCGGCGTTGACGCTACAGTCACCCGCTGATCACTGAAATGTGACATAAATCACACTTTCACCGTCAAAGGAGTGCAACACATGAGCATGGGTAAACGCTTGTCCGCCGAGTTCCTCGGCACGTTCTGGCTGGTTCTGGGTGGTTGTGGCAGCGCGGTGCTGGCCGCCAAGTTCGGCGGTGACAGCAATCCCCTGGGTATTGGTTTTCTCGGCGTGGCGCTGGCCTTCGGTCTGACCGTGGTCACCGGCGCCTATGCGTTCGGCCATATCTCCGGCGCCCACTTCAACCCGGCGGTCAGCGTCGGCCTGTGGGCCGGCGGCCGCTTCCCCACCAAGGACCTGGTGCCGTACATCATTGCCCAGGTCGCCGGCGGCCTGCTGGCCGGCTTCATCCTGCTGCAGATCGCATCGGGGGCCAGTGGTTTTGCCATCGACGGCAGCCAGGCCGGCGCATTCGCCAGCAACGGCTATGGTGCCCTGTCGCCCGGTGGCTACAGCGTGGCGGCGGCCTTCCTGTGCGAAGTGGTGCTGATCGCAGTGTTCCTGATCGTGATCATGGGCGCCACCCATGGCAAGGCGCCGGCCGGCTTCGCACCGCTGGCCATCGGCCTGTCGCTGACCCTGATCCACCTGATCAGCATCCCGGTCACCAACACCTCGGTGAACCCGGCCCGCTCCACCGCCGTGGCCTTCTTCGCCGGCAGCGGCGCGGTCAGCCAGCTGTGGCTGTTCTGGGTCGCCCCGCTGCTGGGCGGCGCGATCGGCGGCATCATCTACAAGTGGATCGGCAACGACCGCTGATCTGCAACGGGACCGTTGCGGCCGACCCTCGGCCGCAATGGTTACGTCTGTAACCGCGAATTGTGCGATCGCTCACGTTCCGTTAAGGTTGAGTTGACCGCCCGTGCACATGCCGGGCGGGGCGGCATCCGGGGATGGGATGCCAAGGCCGCCGGTCACAGGGGGCCGAGCCAACCTACTCGTCACCTTGGGGGATGCATGAAGTTCGTGCCTGTCGTGTTGTCGAGCCTGCTGTTCGCTGCGGCCCAGGCCGCCGCACAGGCGCCCACCGAATGCCCTTCGCTGCCGGCCAGCAGCGGCCTGCAATGGCAGCAGCAGGCGCAGGCCGATTTCCTGGTCTGCCGCGCCGCCACCGCAGAGGGCCGTGAAGTACTGAGCCTGATGCTCAGCACACGTGACCCGGCCATCCCACTGAACCGTTCGCTGCGCCAGGAAAAAGGCAGCTTCGGCGGTGAATCGCTGTACTGGTATCAGCCCGATCTGGGCGGCCAGCAGCCGCCCGGCTACGCCGAGCGCCGCATCAGCGTGGTCAAGCTCGACAAAGGGCGTTACGCGCAGATTTCGCTGTATCCGGACAGCGCGCAGGAACTGGGCTCGCTGCAGCAGCTGGCGCAGGGCATGAGCCTGACCCCGTCGGCCGTGGCAGCCGGTCGCTGAAGGTGGCGGGGATGACTGCCTGGCAGCGTCCCCGCAGCCTCCAACACGCGGGACGTCCGCCGGGCATGGCCCGGCGCTACCGGTTTCTTTCGCCGGGCATGGCCCGGCGCAATCCCTCAGAACTTGCCTTCCTGGAAATCAACGAAGGCCTGCATCAGTTCCTGCCGCGTGTTCATCACGAACGGACCGTGCCGCATCACCGGCTCGCGCAACGGACGACCCGCCACCAGGATCAGCCTCGCACCTTCGCTGCCGGCCGACAGATGCAGCTGCTCGCCGCCGCCGAGCACCGCCAGCTCCTGGCGGGCGACATCGCGCGCGGCATCCTGCTCGCCCACCGTCAGTGCCCCTTCGAACACATAGGCGAACGCGTTGTGGCCGTCCGGCAACGGGTACGTCCAGGCGCGATCGGGCGCCAGGGTGATGTCCAGGTACAACGGGTCGGTGGCCGGCTGCACGATCGGCCCACGGGTACCGTCGACCGTGCCGGCGATCACCTTCACTTCCACGCCGGTTTCCGGCCGTACCACCGGAATGCGCTCGGGCGCGAATTCCTGGTACTTCGGGTCGGTCATTTTTTCCTTCGCCGGCAGGTTCACCCACAGCTGGAAACCGCGCATCTGCCCGCTTTCCTGCTCGGGCATCTCCGAATGCACCAAGCCGCGGCCGGCGGTCATCCACTGCACGCTGCCCGGGGTCAACAGCCCTTCGTTGCCGTGGTTGTCGCGATGGCGCATGCGCCCGTCGAGCATGTAGGTGACGGTCTCAAAGCCCCGGTGCGGATGTTCCGGGAAGCCGGCGATGTAGTCCTCGGCGCGGTCGGTGCCGAATTCGTCGAGCAGCAGGAACGGGTCCAGGTCGGGCAGCGTCGGGCCGCCGATGACACGGGTCAGGCGCACGCCGGCACCGTCGGAGGTGGGCATGCCACGGATGGTGCGCAGCACGCGCGCCGGTTCGGGAAGGCTCATGGCGACTCCTGTTGGATGGATGCCAGTGAAGATGGACGCCATACCGCGTCTGGCCAATGGACGGCGCCGCAACCGATTGTTCCATTGCCGGTGTTCGCCGCGCGTCATGTCCGGCGCACGCAGGGCGCAGGCCCGCACCGGCGCACACATCCACGCAACCTGCGTACGACCAAAGTACTACCGCAGAATGGTCCCGTGCACATTGACCCTGCCAGGGGCACGCGGGACTCTTTGCCTGTCTTTCCGGGAGAGAGCACCTCATGAAAGGGTTTTCCAAAATAGGCTGGGCCGCACTCGCGCTGCTCGGCGCGTTCTGTCTGGGCACCGTGGCCCTGCGCCGTGGCGAACACATCAATGCGCTGTGGATCGTCGTCGCCGCGGTGTCGTTGTATCTGGTGGCCTACCGCTTCTACAGCCTGTTCATCGCCAACAAGGTGATGCAGCTCGATCCGACCCGGGCCACCCCGGCGGTGATCAACAACGATGGCCTGGACTACGTGCCCACCAACAAGCACGTGCTGTTCGGCCACCACTTCGCCGCCATCGCCGGCGCTGGCCCGCTGGTCGGGCCGGTGCTGGCCGCGCAGATGGGCTACCTGCCCGGCCTGCTGTGGCTGGTGGTGGGCGTGGTGCTGGCCGGTGCGGTGCAGGACTTCGTGGTCCTGTTCCTGTCCAGCCGCCGCAACGGCCGCTCGCTGGGTGACCTGGTGCGCGAGGAGATGGGCCAGGTGCCCGGAACGATCGCTTTGTTCGGCGCATTCCTGATCATGATCATCATCCTGGCGGTGCTGGCGATGGTGGTGGTCAAGGCGCTGGCCGAAAGCCCGTGGGGCATGTTCACGGTGATCGCGACGATGCCCATCGCGATCCTGATGGGCGTGTACATGCGTTACATCCGCCCCGGCAAGATCGGCGAGATCTCGGTGGTCGGCCTGATCCTGCTGCTGGCTGCGATCTGGTACGGCGGCAAGGTCGCCGCCGATCCGGTGTGGGGCCCGGCGTTCACCTTCACCGGCACCCAGATCACCTGGATGCTGATCGGCTACGGCTTCGTCGCCTCGGTGCTGCCGGTGTGGCTGCTGCTGGCCCCGCGCGACTACCTGTCGACCTTCCTGAAGATCGGCACCATCATCGCCCTGGCGATCGGCATCCTGGTGGTGATGCCGGAACTGAAGATGCCGGCACTGACCCAGTTCGCCGCCAGCGGCGATGGCCCGGTGTGGAAGGGCGGCATGTTCCCGTTCCTGTTCATCACCATCGCCTGTGGTGCGGTGTCTGGTTTCCACGCATTGATTTCCTCGGGCACCACGCCGAAGCTGCTGGCCAATGAAGCGCACATGCGCTACATCGGCTACGGCGGCATGCTGATGGAATCGTTCGTGGCGGTGATGGCACTGGTGGCGGCCTCGATCATCGATCCGGGCATCTACTTCGCCATGAACAGCCCCGCCGCGGTGATCGGTGCCGATGCCGCATCGGCCGCGCACTACATCACCAACACCTGGGGCTTCACCATCACCCCCGAGCAGTTGACTGCAACGGCAGCGGCGATTGGTGAACCGACCATCCTGCATCGTGCCGGTGGTGCGCCCACGCTGGCGGTGGGCATCGCGCAGATCCTGCATGAAGCGATTCCCAGTGGCAGCGACGCGATGATGGCGTTCTGGTACCACTTCGCGATCCTGTTCGAAGCGCTGTTCATCCTGACTGCGGTGGACGCCGGTACCCGTGCCGGCCGCTTCATGCTGCAGGACCTGCTGGGCAACTTCGTGCCGGCGCTGAAGAAGACCGAATCGTGGACCGCCAACATCATCGGCACCGCCGGCTGCGTGGCGCTGTGGGGCTACCTGCTGTACACCGGCGTGGTTGACCCGTTCGGCGGCATCCAGACGCTGTGGCCGCTGTTCGGCATCTCCAACCAGATGCTGGCCGGCATCGCGTTGATGCTCGGTACCGTGGTGCTGTTCAAGATGAAGCGTGACCGCTACGCATGGGTGACGGCGGTGCCGGCCATCTGGCTGCTGATCTGCACCACCTACGCCGGCTTCATCAAGATCTTCGACAGCAACCCGGCGCAGGGCTTCCTGGCACAGGCGCACAAGTTCCAGGCCGCCATCGCCAGCGACACCATCACCGCACCGGCCAAGTCGGTGGCACAGATGCAGCAGATCGTGGTCAACGCCTACGTCAACACCGGCCTGACCGCGCTGTTCCTGCTGGTGGTGGCCTCGGTGCTGGTATATGCGATCAAGACCATCCTGGCCGCTCGCCGCAACCCGCAGCGCAGCGACCGCGAGACCCCGTACGTGGCGCTGAAGCCGCATGAAATGGTGGATCTGTGATGAGCACGCAACTGGTTCCCGTTGGACAGTACCAGGCGCACCGCCGCATCTGGCGGCGCCTGGTGCAGACCGCACGGCTGTGCTGTGGCATTCCTGATTACGACAACTATGTCCGGCACATGCTGGAGAAGCATCCGGATCAGGAGCCGATGGACTACAAGACGTTCTTCCGCGAGCGCCAGGAAGCGCGCTACGGCGGACGCAACGGCGGCCGCTGCTGTTGAGTCGGGCGTGTTGTAGATCCACACCGTGCGTGGATGGAATCTGCCAGCTATCGCATTGAGTCCGGGGTCAGCTCCGTTTCCTCCGGGAAACGGAGCTGACCCCTGTTTTTCGAGCGCCGCCATGGCGCCCCCCACTCAGCCGTTGGCCATCCACTTCAGGATCAGGCCGGTGACATAGGCCAGCCCGGTACCGGTGGCATAGCCCACCGTGCCGAGCAATACGCCCACCGGCGCCAGCGTCGGATGGAACGCCGCCGCCACCACCGGTGCCGACGCCGCCGCACCGATGTTGCCCTGCGAACCGATCGCGAAGAAGAACAGCGGTGCACGCAGCAGCTTGGCGACAATCCACAGCACCAGTACGTGGGTGGCCATCCAGATCGCACCAAGCAGGAACAGCCACGGCCGATCCAGCAGCGACAACAGATTCATCTGCATGCCGATGCAGGCGATCAGGAAGTACAGGAACACCGTGCCCAGCCGCGAGGCACCGGCCGCTTCCAGCTGCCGCGCACGGGTGAAGCTCAGGCCCAGACCCATCGCGGTGGACAGCAGGATCACCCACACGAACTGGCTGTCCAGGCTGAACTGGCTGGCCCAGCTGACGTTGGCCTTGAACCAGCCCGACAGTGGCGCGGCGATCGCATGCGCCAGTCCGACACCGCCCAGGGCCACACCGACGATGACCATCAGGTCGGTCATGCTGGGGATGCGTGCGTTCTGCGCCTCGTAGGCACTGATGCGCGCCTTCATCTCGTCGATGGCACGGGTATCGGCCCCGTTGCGGGTATCGATCTGCTGCGCGCGGTTGGCCAGGAACAGCAGGATCGCCATCCACAGGCTGGCGCAGGCCACGTCGACCACGGCGAACTGGCCGAACGTGGTCGCATCGGTACCGAACACTTCGCGCATCGCAACCATGTTGGCGCCGCCACCGATCCAGCTGCCGGCCAATGCGGCCATGCCGGCCCAGGTATCACCGGCCACGGTTTCCGGATGGATCAGCTTCATCAGCTGGAACGAGACAATGGCGCCGAGCATGATGCCGGCGGTACCGGCGCAGAACACGAGCAGCAGCTTCGGGCCGAGCTTGATGACCCCTTTGAGGTCGATCGACAGGGTCAGCAGGACCAGCGCGGCCGGCAGCAGCACGTCACGCGCGACAGGGTTGTAGAGCGAGGTGTTGTGGCCATCGATGACACCGGCGGTGTTGTAGATGGCCGGGATGAAGTAGCACAGCAGCAGCGCCGGCACCCAGGCGAAGATCTTCTTCAGCAGGGGGGTCGGGCCACTGGCAGCCCAGAAGATCAGGGCCAGGGTGGCGGCAATCAGGCCCAGGCCAACGATGTCGTTGCTGATCAGGGCAGTAGCGGGTTCGGTCGGCATGGGATCCTCTGTCGATCGAAAGAGCGGGAAAAAAAAGCGCCGCATAAAGCGGCGCACCTCGAGATTAACATTGTCTTCACGCCGGGTCATGCTGCAGTGCCGGCTGTCCTTCCTGGAGCCCGTCCCATGCAGCTTGGTGCCTTCTCGGTCAGTCTCTCGGTCAAAGACCTGCAGGCCTCCCGTGACTTCTACGAAGCCCTCGGGTTTTCGGTGACCGGTGGCGAGCCGGCGCAGAACTGGCTGGTGATGCGCAACAACGGCATCGTCATCGGCCTGTTCCAGGGCATGTTCGAGGGCAACCTGCTGACCTTCAACCCGGGCTGGGACCAGCACAAGCAGGAACTGCCCCAGTTCCAGGACGTGCGTGAACTGCAGGCCGAACTCGATGCCCGGGGCATCGAGCTGGCGGTGCGCACCGACCCTGACGGCCAGGGCACCGGGTATGTGCAGCTGGCCGATCCGGATGGCAATGTGATCCTGATCGACCAGCATGTGGCACGACCCAACGGGCAGTGACGCGTACGGCATGCCACCCCAGGTTGGCATCTACCGGTAGGCGTCGACCTTGGTCGACGGATGCCAACCAAAGTTGGCATCTACCGGGGCGACCCCGGGTCAGCCGGGGCGCGAAGCACCGAAGTCGAGGGTGGCGCGCGTGCCGCGCGGCTCGCAGGGGTCCAGCTGCAGGGTCCAGCCCAGGTGTTCGCACAGCCGCGCGATCAGGTCCAGGCCGATGCCGCCGCCACGGTCGGCGCGCTCGCCACGGGCCATCCGCGCGTGGATCGCGGCGATCTCCTCCGGGCTCATGCCATGCCCAGGATCCTGCAGGGTCAGCACCGCCGACGCGCTCAGCCGCAGCTCGATATGGCCACGCCCGCTGTTCTCGATGGCATTGCGCAGCAGGTTGCCGATGGCCGCCTGCACCACCGCCAGCGGCGCGACGATATCCACCGGCGCGGCGTCGATGCCGATGCTCAGGTCCTTGTCGCCGAGCAGGTGGCGATGGTCATCGACGATCTCCGGCAGCAGCTGGTCCAACGCGATGCGCTCGGCGCGCGCGGCCAGCCGCGCCGGATCACGTGCCAGCACCAGCAGCAGCTCGATCAGCTGCTCCACGCTCTGCGCGGTACGCAGCACCCGCTGCACCTGCTGGCGCGCGCGCTCGGGCAGGCCCGGCTGTTCCAGTGCCAGCTCGGCCGCACCGGTCATCACCGCGATCGGCGTGCGCAGTTCGTGGCTGGCGGTGCTGATGAACACCCGCTCGCGCTCGACAAACTGCTCGTTGCGATCCAGGTAGTCGTTCAGCGCATCGGCGATGGTATGCAGCTCGGAACTGCCGCGCGGATCGACCTCGATGCGCTGCCCCTGCACGCCCGGGCGCAGTGCACCAATGCGCTGCGCCAGCAGGCTCAACGGGCGCACCATGCGCTCCATGCCGAAGGACGCCATCAGCACGGTGACGAAGATCATGATCACCCCGGCCAGCATCACCCAGCGCGTGGCGAACTGCTCCAGATCATGGAAGTCGGAGATGTCCAGCGCCAGCGCGACGCGGCCCATGGACCGGGTCTCGCGCACCATCACCGCCGTCTCCCGCCCCTTGATCATCACCCCGTCGTGCAGCCCCGGATGCAGCGTGCGCAGGCTGTCAGGCAGGTTGACCGCATCGAAGCGGTACAGGCTGAGCGTGTCCGAATCCTGCCAGCGGTAGTGCGGCTCGTGCTCGACGTGCTCGACGATGCTGTCCAGCTCGGAATTGAGCAGCGCGCGCCAGGCCGCGTGCTCGGCATGCTCATGCACATAGTTGCCGACACTGAACACGGCCAGCGAAATCAGCGCCAGGTAGCCCAGCAACCACCACACCACGCGCCGATACAGCGGCCCCGGCTTACGCGCCTTCATCATCGTCCTTGCCGGCGGCGCCGGGGGGGGCCTCGGCCAGGCGATAGCCGACCCGCGGCAGGGTATGGATCAGCTTCTCGCCGAACGGACCGTCGACACTGCGGCGCAGCTCGTAGACATGCGAACGCAGCAGATCGCCGTCCGGCGGCTCGTCCCCCCACAGCGCGAATTCCAGCTGCTGGCGGGTGACCGCGCCGGGGCTGGCGCGCATCAGCACTTCCAGCAACTTGCGGCAGGCCGGGTACAAGTGCAGCACCTGGCCGCCCCGCTGGGCTTCCAGGGTTGCCAGGTCCAGCACCAGGTCGCCCACCTGCAGGCGCTTGCGCGGGTTGCGGCCCTGCGCGCGCAGCAGCAGCGCCTCCAGGCGTACTTCCAGTTCCGGCAGGGCGAACGGCTTGGTCAGATAGTCATCGGCGCCGGCGCGGAAACCGGCGATCTTGTCCGGCAGTTCGTCGCGCGCGGTGAGCATGATCACCGGCACCTCCGAGGCATGCTCGGCGCGCAGCCGGCGCAGCACCTCCGGGCCCTCCATGCGCGGCAGCATCCAGTCCAGGATCACCGCATCGTAGGGATGACTGCCGGCCAGGTGCAGGCCGGTGATGCCATCCGGGGCCACGTCCAGCACGTGCCCGCGCGACTCGAAATAGTCGAACAGGTTGGCCACCAGCTGGCGGTTGTCCTCGATCACCAACAGACGCATGCACGAAACATCCACGGAAGTTCGTACCATGGTAGCGCTGCGCATGTCGGAATGCGGTCGCCCTGCGCCGGTTCCGACGCCTTTCCTACCCCTGCCACGTCAGAGTGGCCGTTTTGCTCCCGGAGCCTGCCGTGCCCGTAGCCCTGCCCCACCGCTGGCGCCTGCCCCTGTTGTGGCTGCTGATCATCGCTGCGCTGGCAGCCGGTATCGGCCTGCGCCAACCGCAGCCGCCGGACGAGCCGCGCTTCGTGCTGGCCGCCCGCACCATGGTCGAAAGTGGCCAGTGGTTGCTGCCGCACCGGGGCATCGAGCTGTATGCGGAAAAGCCGCCGGTGTTCATGTGGCTGCAGGCGGCCGCCTACGAGGTGGTGGGCAGCTGGCAATGGTCGTTCCTGCTGCCCTCGCTGCTGGGCGCCCTGCTCAGCCTGTGGCTGGTATCGGACCTGGCACGCCGGCTGTGGTCGCCACGACACGCGGTCTATGCCCTGGCCGCGCTGTTCTGCACCCTGCAGTTCGGGCTGATGGCCAAGCGTGCGCAGATCGACATGGTGCTGGTGGGCATGACCACCGTGGCCCTGTGGGGCCTGTTGCGACACCTGTGCGAGCGTCGCAACCTGCCGGCCCTGTGGCTGGCCGGCTTCGCCGCCGGCCTCGGCACGGTCACCAAGGGCGTGGGCTTCCTGCCGCTGTTGATGGTGCTGCCGTGGCTCGGCTGGTGTCTGTACCAGCGCCGTCGCGGCTACACGGTGGAGGGCCCGCATCCGGCCACCCTGCTGTGGCTGATCCCGGCCTTCCTGCTGGGCGTAGGTGTGTGGCTGGCGCCGCTGGGCTGGGCCCTGCTGCACTCGCCCAGCGCCGAACTGCAGGCCTACGCGCATGAACTGTTGTTCAAGCAGACTGGCACCCGTTATGCCAACGCCTGGCACCACCGCCAACCGGCCTGGTACTACCTGCAGGTGATCCTCACGCTGTGGCTGCCTGGCAGCCTGCTGCTGCCGATGCTGTTCAAGCCCTGGTGGCGCCGCCTGCGCCGTGGCGACCGCCGCCAGTGGTTGCTGTTGGGCTGGGCGCTGCTGGTGCTGGTGTTCTTCAGCGCCAGCCCGGGCAAGCGTGAGGTGTACCTGCTGCCGATGCTGCCGGCGATGGCGCTGGCCGTGGCGCCGCTGCTGCCCGGCCTGCTGCGCCGGCTGTGCGTACGCCGCTACCTGTTCGGCTACAGCGTGATGCTGATGCTGGCCACCGGCACGCTGGGCGTGATGCTGATGACCGAGCACCCCTGGGCGCTGGCGCAGCTGGAGCGGCGGGCGATGCCTGACACGCTGCTGCCGGTACTGGGCGATGGGCTGCTGACCTTCGCCATCGCCCTGGCCACCCTGATCGTCTGGCTGCGGGTGCGTCGTGCAGCGACGCTGGTGCTGCTGACCCACGGCCTGCTGTGGATGCTCTACGGCCTGGTGCTGATCCCGGCGCTGGACCCCTATGCCTCGGCCTCGGCGTTGATGCGCCGGGTCGGTGCGCGGATCGGCCCGGACGCCGAGTTGGCGCTGGTCGCCTGGCGTGAGCAGAACCTGCTGCAGGCCGACCGCCCGGCACGCGAGTTCGGTTTCAAGCGGCCCTGGGCCGAGCAATGGCACGACGCCGGCCCGTGGCTGGCCGAGGCGCCTGACAAGCGCTGGCTGCTGGTGCTGGATGATGCGATGAGCCCCTGCGTGGATCCGGCCAAGGTGATCGATATCGGTATTGCCAACAGGAATCGTTGGCAGCTGCTTCCCGGTACGGCCTGGGACGCGCAGTGCCACGCCGAACGGGCCGGTGCGAACGCCGAAGAAGACTGAACGTTGGCACGCGCCGGGCAATCCTTAACCCGGCGCGAACGCGTGTCCGACCCTTCTCCGACATGCCGGTGACGAGCATGGGCGCGGATTCCCGAACCGCCCCTGCCCAGCATGCCCGTCCGTCCCCTTGATTCGGTAGCGCCGCTTGCAACATCGCCACTGGCGTCAAAATTTGCCGTAACTCACCTCTGGCTGCCTGTCGCGATCGCCCTGCCGGTGTTTACCCTGCTGATGGGTTTCGGCGGCGACCAATGGGTGGCCGATCACCTGTTCCGCCTCGAAGGGGGCCGCTGGGCGCTGCAGGATGCGTGGCTCACCCGCACCATGGTGCACAAGGCCGGCAAATGGCTCAGCACCGCCGCCGCGCTGGTGGCGATCCTGCTGTGCTTCCACCACTGGCGCAAAGGACGTGATCGCACCCTGCGCTGGGCGCTGCTTTATGTCGTGATTGCCATGGCCCTGGGCACCGGCGTGATCTCCCTGCTGAAGTCGCTGGTGCCGATGGAATGCCCCTGGGACCTGCTGCGTTACGGCGGCCACCAGCCTTTCATCGGTCTGTTCACCGCACGTCCTGCCGGCATGGCGGCGCAGGCCTGTTTCCCGGCCGGCCATGCCAGTGCCGGCTACGCCTGGCTCTGCCTGTACTTCTTCGCGCTGCTGTGGCGGCCGTCCTGGCGCTGGGTCGGGCTGTGGATCGGCCTGAGCACCGGCCTGGTGTTCGGCATCAGTCAGCAGCTGCGGGGCGCCCATTTCCTTTCGCATGACGTTGCCACCGCGTTGATATGTTGGCTGCTGTCGCTGGGCCTGTACCTGATCGTAAAACGCGTCCTGATCCACCGTCAGCCGGACCGTCCTCACCGCCAGGAGGCAAACGCATGAGTGCATCGGTCCAACGCCCCGCCCGCCTTCCCGCATTGGCGGGCCTGCGCCGCTGGCGGCCGCAGCTTTCCACTGAGGCACTGATCGCGCTGACCAGCCTGTTCTTCGCGGTCGCCGGCAACGGGCTGTTCTGGCACAACGCCATGGCCAGCCATCCGGGCAGCCTGCGCTACGCACTGTCGCTGCTGCTGTTGCTGCTGGGCGCGCACGGCGTGCTGCTCGGCATCCTGGTCTGGCGCTGGAATGCCAAGGTGGTGATCAGCCTGTTGCTGCTGGTGACCGCGTTCGCCGCGCACTACATGAGCCGCTACCACATCTACCTGGATGCGGACATGCTGCGCAATGTGCTGGCGACCGACCCCAAGGAAAGCCGCGAGCTGATGACCGTGTCGCTGGTATGGCCGGTGTTGCTGCTGGCGGTGCTGCCGATGGCGGTGCTGTGGCGGGTGCAGCTGCGTCGACGCAGCTGGGGCCGTAGTCTGCTGTGGCGCCTCGGCTTCCTGGTGGTGGCAGCGGTGACCGCCGTGGGCGGCGCGCTGATCTCGTTCCAGGACGTCTCGGCGCTGATGCGCAACCAGCGCGAAGTGCGTTACCTGGCTACACCGGCCAACGTGCTGCTGGGCATGCCGCGCGCACTGCGTGGCGACAACCCGGTGCAGCGCGCGCCGAAGCTGCCGATCGGCACCGATGCCAAGGCCACCCCGCGTGCGCCGGCCAGCAAGCCGCGCCTGCTGGTGATCGTGATGGGCGAGACCGTGCGTGCGCAAAACTGGGGCCTCAATGGCGGCCGCAACACCACGCCGGAGCTGGCCCAGGCCAGTGTGATCAATTTCCCGGACATGCACTCGTGCGGCACCAGCACCGAGGTCTCGCTGCCGTGCCTGTTCTCACCGTGGGGCCGTCACGACTACGACGAGAAGAAGATCCGTGCGCACCAGTCGCTGCTGCACGTACTGAACCGCGCCGGCATCTCGCCGCTGTGGCGTGACAACCAGTCCGGCTGCAAGGGCGTGTGCGAGAACCTGGATTTCCAGTCGCTGTCCGATGCGACCACGCCGGGCCTGTGCGCGGATGGCCGTTGCATGGACGAGATCCTGCTGCAGGATCTGGCCACCCAGGTGCGCGCCCGTCCCGGTGACCGGGTGGTGGTGCTGCACCAGCTGGGCAACCACGGCCCAGCCTATTTCGAGCGCTACCCGGCCGCCTTCGCCCGCTTCAAGCCAACCTGCGACACCCGTGATATCGGCCGCTGCTCGCGCGAAGAGATCACCAACAGCTACGACAACGCGGTGCTGTATACCGATCACTTCCTGACCAAGACCATCGGCACGCTGCAGGGCATGCAGGATTACGACACGGCGATGATCTACCTGTCCGACCACGGCGAGTCGCTGGGCGAGAAGGGCCTGTTCCTGCACGGTGTGCCGTATGCGATCGCCCCGGCCGAGCAGACCCGGGTGCCGATGACGATGTGGTTCTCGCCCGGCTTTGCCAGCAGTCGTGGGCTGGATCTGCAGTGCGTGCGCAAGCGCTCGGCGGCGTATACCGACCACGACAACCTGTTCCCGTCGGTGCTGGGGCTGATGCAGGTGAAGACGTCGCTGTACGAACGCGACCGCGACGTGTTCGCCAACTGCGAGCGTTGAGGGTTGTTCGGCAGGGCTTGCCGCCCTGCACCTGCAGAGGCAACGGCCGAAGCAACAGCAGAAGCTGGCTTCCTGTGGGTAGGCGGGGTGGGTCCGGTGGCGGGAGACGCCGTAAACCCATCCATGGGGGCTTGGCCGCGGCATCCATGCCGCGGACACTCCCGCCACCGGACCCACCCCGCCTTCGACGGTTTTCCGCGAGCTGTTGGGAATGCCGATGGGGTCAGATCCGTTTTCCAAAGGAAAACGGATCTGACCCCATTCTGATTTTCGATACCTGACAGATGTGTCGACCAAGGTCGACACCTACCAACAGCCGCCGGAATCTGTCAGAGGTGGGGCGGTGTGGGCTTGCAGGACCGTTGGCGCCATGGATGGCGCCATCGAGCCCCCATGGATGGGTTTACGGCGTGTCCTGCAAGCCCACACCGCCCCGCCATCCCACGGATAGCACGCTGTTGCTCTTGCTTGTGCTCCGGCCTCTGCGGGTGCCGGGCGCGGCCCGGCCGACTTCCGCCACTTGCGGTGGCAGCGGCTGCCCACTAGCCTTCGGCCGTCGTTCACCACCCAAGGACCGCCCGTGAAACACCGTCATCTCCTGCTGGCCTCGGCAATCGCCACCGCCACGCTGGCCCTGGTCGCCTGCAAGAAGGAACCCACTCCAGGCACCGACACCGCCAGCAGCAGCACCCCGGCCGGCGAAACCGCCGACCAGTTCGTGGCCCGCATCAATGCCGAATTCAAGGCCGCCTACCCGGAGATGACCTCGGCCCAGTGGCTGTCCTCCACCTACATCAACAGTGATTCGGAACGCATCGCGGCCAAGGCCAACGAGCGCTCGCTGACCCAGCTCAACAGCTGGATCGAACAGGCCGCCAGGTTCGATGGCAAGCCGATGAGCGAGGACAGCAAGCGCGCGATTCACCTGCTGAAGCTGATGTCCTCGATGCCGGCGCCGCGCGACCCGGCCAAGCTGGCCCAGCTGACCCAGATCGCCACCCGCATGGAAGGCAGCTACGGTGCCGGCAAGTACTGCACCGACGCCAACGATCCGAACTCCTGCCGCCAGCTGGGCGAACTGGAGCAGGTGCTGGCGCGCAGCCGCGACTACGACAAGCAGCTCGATGCCTGGCAGGGCTGGCACAGCACCACAAAGAGCATGCGCGGCGACTACCAGACCTTCGTCAGCCTGGTGAACGAAGGCGCCAAGGGCATGGGCTTCACCGATGCCGGGCAGATGTGGCGCAGTGGCTACGACATGCCGCCGGAGCAGATCGGTCCGGAAACCGACCGCCTGTGGGATCAGGTCAAGCCGATGTACGAGCAGCTGCACTGCTACGCACGCGGCAAGCTGGACAAGACCTACGGCAAGGACAAGGCCGAAGTGGGCAACGGCCTGATTGCCGCGCACCTGCTCGGCAACATGTGGCAGCAGGACTGGTCGAACCTGTGGGACCAGCTGGAACCGTACCCGGGCGCAGGCAGCCTGGACATCACCGCCGCGCTTGAGAAGCAGTACCAGACCAACCTGAGCGCCGCGCTGGCCAAGGCCGGCAAGGACGCCAACGTCGCCGCGCAGTACAAGGCACAGCGCGAGGCCGAACTGCGTACCGCCAAGCAGATGACCGAGCGCGCGCAGGACTTCTACGTGTCGCTGGGCATGCCGTCGCTGCCGCAGTCGTACTGGGACAAGACCCAGTTCATCAAGCCCGATGACCGCGACGTGGTCTGCCACGCCAGCGCCTGGGACATGAACATGGAAGGCGACGTGCGCACCAAGATGTGCATCAAGCCCAACGAAGAAAACTTCACCACCATCTACCACGAGCTGGGCCACATCTATTACGACCTGGCCTACAACCCGCTGCCGCCGCTGTTCCAGGGCGGTGCCAACGATGGCTTCCACGAAGCGATCGGCGACACCATCGTGCTGGCGATGACGCCCAAGTACCTCAGCTCGATCGGTCTGGTCGACGCACCGACCGAAAGCCGTGAGGCGGTGATCAACAACCAGATGCGCATGGCGCTGTCGGGCGTGTCGTTCCTGCCGTTCGGGCTGATGATCGATCGCTGGCGCTGGGGCGTGTTCGACGGTTCGATCACTGCCGACAACTACAACAAGGCCTGGTGGGACCTGAAGGCCAAGTACCAGGGCGTGGCCCCGGCCAGCACCCGTGGCGAAGAATTCTTCGACCCGGGCGCGAAGTACCACGTGCCAGGCAACACCCCGTACACCCGCTACTTCCTGGCGCGCATCCTGCAGTTCCAGTTCTACAAGGGCCTGTGCGACGCGTCCGGCTACAAGGGACCGCTGCATGAGTGCACCTTCTACGGCAACAAGGAAGCCGGCCAGAAGTACTGGGCGATGCTGAGCAAGGGTGCCAGCCAGCCATGGCAGGCCACGCTGAAGGAACTGACCGGCACCGACAAGCTCGATGCCGGCCCGATGATCGAGTACTTCACCCCGGTCAACGAGTGGCTGAAGCAGCAGAACGAAGGCCAGATGTGCGGCTGGCAGGCCAACGCAGCGCCGGCGGCGAAATGAAAGAAGGGGCGGATCCGCAAGGATCCGCCCCTTTCCGGTAGTGCCGGCCGCTGGCCGGCAAGCGCGAGATAGATGATCGTCAGGCAGCCGGCCAGCGGCCGGCACTACCGCGAGGTGGGTCAGCTGTTCTTCTTCGCCGCCATCGCCGCGGCCAGCTCGGCCTTGAACTCCTCGAAGGTCTGGCCCTTCTCCTTCGCCTCCGCCTGTGCGGCATCGCGCAACGCGTCCGAATACATCAGGCGCACCGGCGTGCCCTTGCGTTCGTGCAGTTCACCGGCCTGCATGATCAGCGCCAGTACCTGCGCAGCGCTCTCGCTGTGGCCGGCAATGCGGCCATCCATGCCCAGCACCCATTCGCCGTCGCGGCGCACGACCCCGGCCAGCAGGGTGCGCTGTGCATCGCGCAGTTCGGCATGCGGCTCCACCGGCGAGGCCTGCGCGGCGGCCTTGTTAGCGGCCTGCTTTTCCTGGCGACGGCGCTGGTCGCGGCGGGTCTTGGAGCTGGTGGACATGGTGCGGTACCGCTGCGAAGGGGGGCGCAAGGATAGCGCACCCCGCCCGCCTGACCGTTTCACACCCGCTCAGTCCAGCACTTTGCCGTGCCGCCAGTAGCCCATGAAGGTGATCGCACGACGGTCCAGGCCGCAGTCGCGGACCAGATGGCGACGGATCGCCATCACCGCCCCCGCCTCGCCCGCCACCCACGCATACAGCGGCCCCGCCACGCTGGCGTCGGCCTGTTCCCACAGGATCTGCGCATCCACATCGATGTCCTCCAGATCGTCACCGGCGGACACCGCCGAGGCCGCCGCCAGCCGGGCCTGGACCGCGTGCAGCAGCGGCTGGCCGTGGGCCGCCTGACCACGCGGCAACCAGACCAGCTCGGCCGTGGCCGGCGCCTTCAGCGGTACCGCATCGCCGGCCTGGGCGACCTCCAGCAGCGCCAGCGTGCGCGGCGGATCGGCCAGCGCGGCCAGTTCCTCGAGGATGCCGGCCACCGCCGGCAGCGCGGTTTCATCGGCCACCAGCAGCACCTGGCCGACACCCGCCGGTGGCTTCCATTCCCAGCCCTCGCTGCTGTCGGCACAGTCGGCATCGGGGGCCAGCAGCACCACGCGGTCGCCCGGGCGGGCGTGGATGGCCCAGCGCGAAGCCGGCCCGGTCTCGCCATGCAGGACGAAATCCACGTCTACCTCGCCCTGTTCCGCGCGCAGCTGGCGGATGGTGTAGGTCCGCATCGGCGGGCGCTGATCGTCCGGCAACGCCCGGTAGCGCGGATACCAGTCCTCGCCGCTGGGCACCTGCGGTAGGTCCTGGCCGGGCAAGGGGAAGAACACCTTGATGCGCTGGTCCGGGCCTTCGGTCTTCATCCGCGCCACGTCGGCACCGGTGAACACCATGCGGTCCAGGGAAGGGGAAAGAACGCGGCGCTCCTTCAGCGCCACCTCGAACAGGCGGTAGGTCTGCTGCGCAGCCATGGGGGAACCTCATGCGACGACATCGGATCGGCTGGCGGTCGTGCATCCACGCACTGGCTGGCTGGAGTCCCCAGCCTAGTCCGGTCACCGGTCGTCGCAAGCGTTGCGGGCATCACGGCCCGCCCTACCCCTGCGCGCTGCTCAATGGCCCGTGCAGGCTGCCTGTGCCGCGCGTTCACGCTGGTGTTCCCAGTACCAGAACACGAAGCCGGCGGCGAAGAACGCGGCCTGACCCAATGCCAAGTGCAGCGGGCTGGCACTGAGCAGCGGCGACACCACGCCGGCCACCACGGTGCTGATCATCAGCTGCACGAAGGCCTGCAGCGACGAGGCCAGGCCACGCTGGTGCGGGTACATGTCCAGCACCGCCAGCGCCAGGATCGGGAAGATCAACGCCATGCCCATGCCACCCAGGAAGATCGGCAGCACCGCCCACGGCAGCACGAACTGCGGCGCCAGTGCCACATAGCCGACGTTGAGCAGCACCGACAGCGCGCACAGGCCAAAACCGATGGCGACCTGGCGCGTCGGCGTGGTGTGGCCGGCCATGCGCCCGGACAGGAACGAGCCGGTGGTCATGCCACCAATGGTGGGAATGAACAGCCAGGCGAAGCCGCCCTCGCCCAGATGCAGGTGCTGCATCACGAACACCGGCGCCGAGGAGATGTACAGGAAGATGCCGCCGAAACCGATGCTGCCGGCCAGCGCCAAGCGCAGGAAGCGCGGATTGAAGCCGATGCGCACGTAATCGCGCAGCAGCACGCGCGGCGACAACGGTACGCGTGCCTCGACCGGATGGGTTTCCGGCAGGTAGCGCGCGGTGGCCGCCAGCAGCACCAGCCCGAACACCACCAGGAACCAGAAGATCAGCGGCCAGCCGGCGCCGCTGAGCAGGATCCAGCCACCGATGATCGGCGCGATCGCTGGCGCGATGCCGAACAGCATCGACACCTGACTCATCAGCCGCTGCGCGTCATGACCGTGGTACAGGTCGCGGATCACCGCGCGGCCGACGATCATGCCCACGCCCGCCGACAGGCCCTGCAGCGCGCGGAAGGCCAGCAGCGTGCTCAGGTCGGTGGAGAGCGCGCAACCGACCGAGGCGCCGACGAACACCACCAGGCCACCGAGGATCACCCGCTTGCGCCCCCAGGCGTCGGACAGCGGGCCGTGCGCCAGGCTCATCAGGCCGTAGAACAGCAGGTACACGCTGATGGTCTGCTGCACCGCCACCTCGTCCACCGCCAGGCGCTGGGCCAGCTGCGGGAAGGCCGGGAAAATGGTGTCGATCGAGAACGGACCGAACATGGCCAGGCCGGCGAGCAGCAGGGCCATGCGGCGGGTGGAAGGAGCAACAGCGGCGGTCATGGAAAAAGTGTCCGGCAGGGCCATGCGCGGCACGCACGGCCGGCGCCGGTCCCCTTGCGGCAGGGACGGCGCCAGATGAATACGAGAATACGGCCATCATAGGTGGGGATTGCACGCGATGCCATGCAGCGCTGCACAAAACGCACGACCGGGCCATCGGCCATTCAGGCCCGGCCGCACCGACCGGCGGCCGCCGGCGGGCCCGCAACGGGCTATAATCGGCGGGCAACACGGTGGGAGAAGCGGAACACCGCTGCCGAAGGCGCAACGCCCGTAATCGCTCAGGCCCGATACCACCCGTAACACAACTCTGGAGAGACCGGTTCGATCCGGCGCCGAAGGGGCACGAAGCTGCGGCCAGCCGCGCTTTTAAACTCTCAGGCAAAAGGACAGAGGGGCGCCCCGCAGACCGCCGACCGGCGGCTTGTGCCCGTGCGTGTGCCCTTTCCTGACGGATCCTTCGCCATGTCCCAGAACACCCCTTCCCTGCGTGAGCTCGAGCATCATTCCGCGTTCGTCGAGCGCCACATCGGCCCCAACGATGCCGAGATCGCGCAGATGCTCGACGTCGTCGGCCACGCGTCGCTGGATGCGATGACCGATGCCATCGTGCCGGCCAAGATCAAGTCGCCGGCGCCACTGGCACTGCCGCAGTCGATGACCGAAGTGCAGGCACTGGCGAAGATCCGTGCGATCGCCGACAAGAACACCGTGCTGCGCAGCTTCATCGGCCAGGGCTACTACGGTACCCACACGCCGAACGTGATCCTGCGCAACATCCTGGAAAACCCGGCCTGGTACACCGCCTACACCCCGTACCAGGCGGAAATCTCGCAGGGCCGCATGGAAGCGCTGATCAACTTCCAGACCCTGTGCGCCGACCTGACCGGCATGGAGATCGCCAACGCCTCGCTGCTGGACGAAGCCACCGCCGCCGCCGAAGCGATGACCCTGGCCAAGCGTTCGGCCAAGTCGAAGTCGGACACCTTCTTCGTGCACGACGCCGTGCACCCGCAGACCCTGGAACTGCTGCGCACGCGCGCCGAGCCGATGGGCATCGTGCTGCGCGTCGGCACTCCGGCCGAAGCGCTGGAAGCGGAAGCGTTCGGCCTGCTGCTGCAGTACCCGGACACCTTCGGCCAGGTCGGCGACTACAAGGCGCTGGTTGATGCCGTGCACGCACGCGGCGGCCTGGTGGCCGTGGCCACCGACCTGCTGGCGCTGACCCTGCTGGCCGCCCCGGGCGAATGGGGTGCGGACATCGTAGTCGGCAACAGCCAGCGTTTCGGCGTGCCGTTCGGCTTCGGTGGCCCGCACGCCGCCTTCATGGCCTGCCGTGACGCCTACAAGCGCTCGATGCCGGGCCGCCTGATCGGCGTGTCGATCGACGCGCAGGGCAACCCGGCCTACCGCCTGACCCTGCAGACCCGCGAGCAGCACATCCGCCGCGAGAAGGCCACCTCCAACATCTGCACCGCGCAGGTGCTGCTGGCGGTGATGGCCTCGATGTATGCCGTCTACCACGGCCCGGACGGCCTGACCCGCATCGCCCGCCGCACCCACCGCCTGGCCTCGATCCTGGCCACGGCGCTGCGCAATGCCGGCGTGCAGGTCGGTGGCGACTTCTTCGACACCCTGCACATCACCGGCGTGCATGCCGATGAGATCCATGCCAAGGCGCGCGCCGCCGGCTACAACCTGCGCGCGATCGACAGCGACTCGGTCGGCATCAGCCTGGACGAAACCACCACCCGCGCCGACGTGGTTGCGCTGGCTGCGGTGTTCGGTGCCCAGGCTGACGTCGACGCGCTCGATGCCAGCACCGCCGATGCACTGCCGGCCGGCCTGCTGCGCCAGTCCGCGTTCCTGACCCACCCGGTGTTCAACACCCACCACAGCGAGCACGAACTGCTGCGCTATCTGCGTTCGCTGGCCGACAAGGACCTGGCGATGGACCGCACGATGATCCCGCTGGGTTCGTGCACCATGAAGCTCAACGCCACCGCCGAGATGATCCCGGTGACCTGGCCGGAGTTCTCGCAGATCCATCCGCTGGTGCCGGCCGACCAGGCGCTGGGCTACAAGGAACTGATCGATACGCTGGAAGCGATGCTGGTCGAATGCACCGGCTACGACGCGGTGAGCCTGCAGCCGAACTCCGGCGCGCAGGGCGAGTACGCCGGCCTGCTGGCGATCCGCGCCTACCACCGCTCGCGCGGCGAAGGCCACCGCGATATCTGCCTGATTCCGGATTCGGCGCACGGCACCAACCCGGCTTCGGCACAGATGTGCGGCATGAAGGTGGTGGTCACCAAGACCGATGCCAACGGCAACGTCGATGTCGAAGACATCCGCGTCAACGCCGAGAAGTACAGCGACCGTCTGGCCGCGATCATGATCACCTACCCGTCCACGCACGGCGTGTTCGAGGAAGAAGTGGTCGAGATCTGCGAGATCATCCACCAGCACGGCGGCCAGGTGTACACCGACGGCGCCAACATGAACGCCCTGGTCGGCGTGGCCAAGCCGGGCAAGTGGGGTTCGGACGTTTCGCACCTGAACCTGCACAAGACCTTCTGCATTCCGCATGGCGGCGGCGGCCCGGGCGTCGGCCCGTGCGCGGTCAAGGAGCACCTGGCACCGTTCCTGCCGGGCAAGCTGGGTGACAACGGCCCGGTCGGCATGGTCAGCGCGGCCAGCTTCGGCAGCGCCTCGATCCTGCCGATCAGCTGGATGTACATCGCCATGATGGGCAGCGAAGGCCTGCGCAAGGCCACCCAGGTCGCGCAGCTCAATGCCAACTACATCGCCAAGCGCCTGGCCCCGCACTTCAAGACCCTGTACACCGGCCGCAACGGTCTGGTCGCGCATGAGTGCATCCTGGACGTGCGCCCGCTGGAGAAGACCAGCGGCATCGGCGCCGAAGACGTGGCCAAGCGCCTGATCGACTTCGGCTTCCACGCCCCGACCCTGAGCTTCCCGGTGGCCGGCACGCTGATGGTCGAGCCGACCGAGAGCGAATCGCTGCACGAGCTGGACCGCTTCATCGACGCGATGATCCAGATCCGCGAGGAAATCAGCGCGATCGAAGACGGCCGCCTGGACCGCGAGGACAACCCGCTGAAGAACGCGCCGCACACTGCCACCGCAGTGACCGCCAGCGAGTGGACCCACGCCTACCCGCGCGAACTGGCCGCCTTCCCGCTGGCCAGCCTGAAGCAGAGCAAGTACTGGCCGCCGGTGGCACGTGTGGACAACGTCTACGGCGACAAGAACGTGATGTGCGCCTGCATCCCGGTCGATGCCTACAAGGATGATGAAGTCGAGGCGTAATCCTTCGACCCGTCGGAAATGAAAACGGCCCGCGCGAGCGGGCCGTTTTCATAAGGGCGTGTGGACCAAGGTCCACACCCACAAAAAATCGATCACGGGTCCGGCATCTGTCCCAGGCTCAGCTGCCACGACACGCCGTAGCGGTCCTGCACCCAGCCATAGCGGTTGCTGAAATCGTAGTCGCCCACCGGCATCAGCCAGTGCCCGCCCTCGCCCAGCACGCGCGCGGCGCGTTCGAACTGTTCGGCGCCGGAGCACTCGACGAACAATGAGATCGACGGGCTGAAAGTGAAGTCGTGCACATCCAGGCTGTCGAAGCACAGGTAGTGGGTGCCACCGAGCAGGAAGATCGCCTGGCGCACCTGCCCGGGCACGCCGGCACCGGGCCCCTCCGGGTGGCGTTGCAGGGCCAGCAGGCGGAAATCGGCAAAGGCCTCGGCGTACAGGGCCAGAGCGGCCTCGGCCTGGCCGGTGAACATCAGGAACGGACGGCTGCGCAGCATGCGGTACTCCCGGTCGACGGGCCGATGACGGCCTACGCGATCAGCATCGCACGGCCGATGTGCAGCCCCCGTGGTAGTGCCGGCCGCTGGCCGGCAGCCTCGTCACGCCTCGCGCATGCGCCGGGCGATGGCGCTGCCCGCAGCGATCGTGGCGGTCAGCGCCACCATCGACAGGAACTGCAGGCGGGTGTGGGCCTCGCTCAGCAGCAGGCCGAAGATCAGCGCCAGGATGCCCAGCGCGCACACCGTCAGCCACGGGAAGCCGGCCATGCGGAACGGCAGGCGGGTGCCCAGGCGGTCGGCACGGCGGCGCAGCACCAGCTGCGAGACCAGCGACAGCGTCCACACCAGCAGGCAGGTGGAACCGACGATGTTGAGCAGGACCGGCAGCACCCGGTCCGGGAACAGCAGTTCCATCACGGTGGCGGCGAAACCGAACAGCACGCTGGCCAGCACGGCAATCACCGGCACCTGGCGCGGATCGGTCCAGCCCAGCACCGCCGGTGCTTCGCGGCGCTGCGCCAGCGAATACATCATGCGCGAAGCGCCGTAGAGGTTGGCGTTGAGCGCCGACAGCAGCGCGATCACCGCAATCAGTGTGATGGCGGTACCGGCGCCCGGGATGCGGGCGATATCCAGCACGGCGGCGAACGGCGACTTCAGCGCCTCGCTGGTCCACGGCACCACCGCGATGATCACGCTCAGCGAGCCGATGTAGAACACCAGGATGCGCCAGGCCACAGTGCGGATGGCACGGGCGATGCTGCGTTCGGGGTCTTCGGTTTCGGCCGCCGCCACCGCCACGATCTCGGTGCCGCCGAAGGCGAACACCACCACCAGCAGCGCCGCGCCGATACCGGCCAGGCCCTTCGGCGCGAAACCGCCGTGTTCGGTGAAGTTGCTCAGGCCCGGTGAGGTGACCTGCGGCAGCCAGCCCATCAGCAGCGCCACGCCGATGGCAATGAAGGCCAGGATCGCCACCACCTTGAGGATGGCGAACCAGAATTCGAACTCGCCGAAGTTCTTCACCCCGAGCAGGTTGATGGCGGTGAAGAACAGCATGAAGGCCAGCGCCGCCATCGGCACCGGTATGGCCGGCCAGACGGTGGCCAGCAGCCCGGCCGCCCCCACCGCCTCGGCGGCGATCACGATCACCAGCTGCACCCACCACAACCAGCCGACGGTGGCGCCCGCAGTGGCGCCCATGGCATCGGCGGCATACACCGAGAACGCGCCGCTGGTGGGTTTGGCCGCCGCCATCTCGCCCAGGGCGTTCATCACGATGATCACCAGCGCGCCGGCGACCAGGTAGGAGACCAATACCGCCGGACCGGCCGCCTGCACCCCCACGCCCGAGCCGAGGAACAGGCCGGCGCCGATGGCGCTGCCCAGCCCCATCATGATCAGCTGGCGCGGCTTGAGCGAATGCCCGAGGCGGGACGGTGAAGCGGTCGGAGTCGAATTGGGCATCGGCGGGGCTGGCGGCGGCTACAGGGGCGACACCTTACCCTGTCCCGCGCCTGCACGGATAGGCGCAGCGCAGCAGGTGGCTCAGGCCAGCGCAGGCTCGCCGACGTTGCCACCGATACGGGCCCGGTAGGCGCGCGGCGAGAAACCGGTTTCAGCCTTGAACTTGCGGGTGAAGGCGCTCTGGTCGCTGAAACCGCAGGCCTGGCCGATGCAGGCGATGCTGTCGTCGCCATGCAGCAGGTGCATGGCCATCTGGATCCGCAGCCGGGTCAGCACCTGCTGCGGGGTCATCTGGAATACCTTGCGGAAGCTGCGCTCCAGCTTGGACAGCGAAAAGCCGGTGATGTCCAGCAGGGTCTGCATGCGCACGTTCTCGGCGTAGTGCGCGTTGAGATGGGCCAGAGCCAGCCGCAGCTGCTCGTACTGGCTGCCCAGGCTGTCCTTCTGGCCGAGGTCGCGGGAAATGCCGATCAGGCCCTCGATGGCCCCATCGACCACCAGCGGACGCTTGCAGGTCAGGCACCAGCCCGGTTCGCGGTTGGCGAACAGATGCAGTTCCATCAGGTTCTCGATGACCTCGCCGGACAGCACGCGGGCGTCCTGGTCCACGTAGTCCGCGCTCAACCCGGTCGGGTAGATCTCCGCCGCGGTACGCCCGATCACGTCCTTGCGCGCGCGCAGGCCCAGCCGCCGCAGCATGGTCTGGTTGACGTGGGTGTAACGCCCCTGGCGGTCCTTCATGAAGAACAGCACGTCCGGGATGGCGTCGAACAGGGCTTCGATGTCGGTGGGCTCGACTCGCATGCGGCAAGCATACCCGAGCCTGCTTTTGCCCGTACGTTCACCCGTGGCGGACCCGGGGTTAACGGCCATGGGGCGACTGTCAGTCCTTCTTTGTCCTTCGATCCCGGAGCTCCCGATGGCCGCCAGCAAGCCGACCGGCAAGCGCGCACCCACCCCGTCCCCCAGCCAGCGCCGCGGCGAAGGCGACGAACTGCACCTGCACGCCGGCGGCACGCACCCGCCCATGACCACCGCCCAGGGCATCCCGGTTGCTGACAACCAGAACTCGCTGCGCCAGGGGCCACGCGGCCCCACCCTGCTGGAAGATTTCATCCTGCGCGAGAAGATCACCCACTTCGACCATGAGCGCATTCCCGAGCGCATCGTGCACGCGCGCGGCAGCGCCGCCCATGGCTACTTCCAGTTGACCCGGTCGCTGGGCAAGTACACCCGCGCCCGCGTGCTCACCGAGGTGGGCACGAAGACGCCGGTGTTCACACGCTTTTCCACCGTGGCCGGCGGCGCCGGCTCGGTCGACACCCCGCGCGACGTGCGCGGCTTCGCAGTGAAGTTCTACACGCCGGAAGGCAACTGGGACCTGGTGGGCAACAACATCCCGGTGTTCTTCATCCAGGATGCGATGAAGTTCCCGGACCTGGTACATGCGGTGAAGATGGAACCGGACCGCGCGTTCCCGCAGGCGGCCAGCGCCCATGACACGTTCTGGGACTTCATCTCGCTGATGCCCGAGTCGATGCACATGATCATGTGGGCAATGAGCGACCGCGCCATTCCCCGCTCGCTGCGCATGATCGAAGGCTTCGGCGTGCACAGCTTCCGCCTGTTGAACGAGGCCGGCGATTCGACGTTCGTCAAATTCCACTGGCGCCCGACGCTGGGCATCCAGTCCACGGTCTGGGACGAGGCGCTGAAACTGCAGGCGGCCGACAATGATTTCCACCGCCGCGACCTGTTCGAGGCGATCCAGCGCGGCGACTTCCCCGAATGGGAACTGGCGGTGCAGTTGTTCACCGAAGCCGAGGCCGAGGCCTTCCCCTTCGACCATCTGGACCCGACCAAGATCATTCCCGAATCACTGGTGCCCTTGCAGGTGATCGGGAAGATGGTGCTGGACCGTTGGCCGGACAACTTCTTCGCCGAAACCGAACAGGTGGCGTTCTGCCCGGCCAATGTGCCGCCGGGCATCGACTTCAGCAACGACCCGCTGCTGCAGGTGCGGCTGTTCTCCTACCTGGACACGCAGCTGATCCGCCTGGGCGGACCGAACTTCCACCAGATTCCGGTCAATGCCCCCCGCTGCCCCTTCGCCAACCACCAGCGCGACGGGCACATGCAGATGCAGGTGCCCAAGGGGCGCGTGGCCTACGACCCCAGTTCGCTGGAAGACGACAGCCCGCGCGAGACGCCGGCGGGGTTCCGCAGCCACCCCAGCGCCGACGATGGACGCAAGGGACGCACGCGTGCGGAGAGCTTCGCCGACCACTACAGCCAGGCGCGCGCGTTCTTCCGCAGCCTGGAAAAGCCTGAGCAGGCGCACCTCGCCTCGGCGCTGGTGTTCGAGTTGTCGAAAGTGGAAACGCTGAAGGTGCGCGTGCGTACCGTCAGCCACCTGCGCAACATCGACGAGGCGCTGGCCCAGCGCGTGGCCGACGGCCTGGCGCTGGCCGCGTTGCCCGAGCCTGCGCCGACCGCGGTGCCGGCGCGTGACCTGCCGGCCGTGCCCGAAGTGCGGGTGATCGGCCGCAGCAGGGACACGCTGCAGGGCCGTTGCATCGGCATCCTGTTCGACGAGGGTTCGGACGCAGGTGTGCTTGCCGCCCTGCAGAAAGCCGCGCGCAAAGCCGGCGCCGAGGTGAAGCTGGTCGCGCCCAAGGTCGGTGGGGCCACGCTCAGCAACGGCAAGGCACAGGCCGCCGATGGCCAACTGGCAGGCACGCCGTCGGTGGTGTTCGATGCGGTGGCCGTGGTGCTCGGTGCAGACGCAGCCAAGGCACTGGCCAAGGACGCGGCGGCGGTCGAGTTCGTCAGCCATGCCTGGGCGCATCTGAAAGCCATTGCCAGCGATGCGGGCGGCCAGTCGCTGTTGAAGGCCGCACGCGTGGGCAACGATGCCGGCATCGTGGAGGCCGAGGACACCAGGGCGTTCCTCACCGCCGCCGCGACCCGCCAATGGGCGCGCGAACCCAAACTGCGCCTGCTGGCCTGATTGAAACAACAGGAGAACCGCCATGCCCCGTGGTGACAAATCCGCCTACACCGACAAGCAGAAGCGCCAGGCCGAGCATATCGAGGACAGCGAGCGTGCGCGCGGTGCGAGTGAAAGCACAGCCGAGCGCATCGCCTGGGCGACCGTCAACAAGCAGGATGGCGGTGGCAAGCGCAGTGGCAGTGGGCGCAAGGCGGTGAAGAAGAAGGCAGCGCAGAAGGCCACACGAACCCGCACACGCGCAGGGTGATCACTGTGTGGTGGTGTCTGTGCTGTGCAACGGCGCAACGGCACCGTCAACGGCCTGCGCCGCTCTTTGCCACCACTGGCGGCACGCTTGCCGCCTGCAACGTGCGCACCGCTGCGATCGGAATGGCCTCGGCACGCCGCTGCTGCGGCCACCAGACGAACAGGAAAGCGCTGCTGGAGCCCAGAAGGCGGGCACTGCCCGGCAGCGGCGCCGGGTCGCCGTTGAGTTGCAGGCGGATCACCTCGCCCTTGCCATGACTTCGGATCTGCTGCCCGCGCACCTGCACGTAGTTGGCCGCGCCGATGGCCATGAAAGCGGCCACGGCCAGGGTCATCGCCGTCAGGGGCCGCAGCCCGATGCCCTCCCAGCTGGTCAGGAACGAACGCCGCAGCAGCACCCGCCAGATCCAGCTGCGTCCACGCAGCTGCTCCAGCTTGGCGGCATTGCGCATGCGCAGCGTTTCCGGCCAGCTCGCCACCAGCACCACCAGCAGCCCCAGCGCCAGCAGCAGCACATAGGCGGGGTCGCGGATACCGGCAACCAGGAAATCGCTGGGCTGCATGTAGTCCAGGATCGACAGCTCGAACCCGCGGTAGAACCAGAAGCTGGACCACAGTCCCAGTGCTGACACCAGCAGATAGGCCACGCTGAACAGCAGCGCAGGTTCGCGGCGCATGCGGCGCACCATCTGCATCACTGCCGAATCATCATCGCCGCCGGTCAGCGGCAGCATCGACCAGTCGGTCGGTCCTTCCGGTGGCGCGACAGCGGCCACCTCCATGCCCTGCACCCTCGGCACGTCGCCATAGGTGCCTTCCGGTTCCCTGCTGTCCATATCGCCCCCTTTTCCGGCGAGCATCGCCGAAAAAGGGGGCGTGCGGTAGAGTCGAGCTCGCTCGACTGCTCTCGATCCATGTACCAAGGCCGTCGAGCAAGCTCGACGCTACCGTTGCCTACCGGTCAGGCCGCGCGCGCTACTGCGGCGCGGGCAGCAGCGCCCTGCTCCAGCTGAAACACCGACACCGAGGTGGTCAGCGCATGCGCCTGCTCTTCCAGCGCGCGGCTGGCGGCGGTGGCTTCTTCCACCAGCGCAGCGTTCTGCTGGGTCACCTGATCCATCTGCACCACCACCTGGTTGACCTGCTCGATGCCAGCCGCCTGCTCCTTGCTGGCTGCGGCGATATCGCTCATCAGCTGGGTGGTGCGCGAACTGGCCTGGGCCACGCGGGCGATCGCCGCTTCGGATTCAACGGTCACCGCCAGGCCACTTTTCACCTTCGCAGCGGCGTCTTCGATCAATTCCTTGATCTCCTTGGCGGCCACACCGGCACGCTGTGCGAGCGTGCGCACTTCGCTGGCAACCACGGCGAAGCCACGGCCCTGCTCACCGGCACGTGCGGCCTCCACTGCGGCGTTCAGCGCCAGGATGTTGGTCTGGAACGCGATGCCGTCGATCACCGTGGAGATCTCCGAGATGCGTGCCGAGGACTGGTCGATCTCACCCATCACCGACGCCATCTGTGCCATCGCCTGCTCGGTTTCGCGCACCGCGGCACCGGCCGCATGCGCTTCGCTGTCAGCCTGGCGGGCCAGCTCGGCATTCTGGCGCACGGTGGAGGTCAGCTCTTCCATCGATGCAGCCGCTTCTTCCAGATTGGCGGCCTGCTGCTCGGTGCGGCGCGACAGGTCATTGTTGCCGGCGGCCAATTCCTGCGCCGCGTTGTTGATGCTGTCGGCGGCCACCTGGATGCCACGCACGATACCGGTCAGCTGTGCGGTGGTGGTGTTGGCATCATCGCGCATGCGCGCGAACACGCCCTCGTAGTCGCCGTCCATGCGTGCGGTCAGGTCGCCATGCGAAATCGCGCGCAGCACGTCGGAGACATCGGCGATGCTGGCCTGCGAACTGGCCATCATGCCGTTGAGGTGCTCGACCATCGCCTTGAACTGGAACTGGAACGCAGCGGCATCGCCACGCATGCTGAAATCACCGGCACGCGCGGCGCGGGCCAGTTCATCGATCTGCGCGTTGATCGCCATCAGGCTCTGCTTCACCGCGGCCAGGGTGCGGGTCAGCGCGCCCTTCTCACCCGGGTACTCCGGCAGGTCGCGACTGAGATCACCGATGGCGTAGCGCTGCATCACCTCGGCCATCAGCAGCTCCACCTGCACGTGCGATTCGACCAGGCTGTTGGTGGCCTGCACCATGCGCCCGAAGTCACCGGGGAAGGCGCTGGCATCCATGCGGTAGCGGATCGCGCCGGCCTCGTGCTGTTCGGCCATCTGCAGCTGCGCGCCGATCGCCGCCTGCACGCTCTGCCGCACGCTGGCCATCGCCTCGCCCAGCTGGGTCAGTTCGTCACGCCCGCCCAGGCGGAATTCCTGGTCCAGCTGGCCCTTGGACAGCCGCTCGGCCAGATTCACCGCGCGTGCCAGCGGGCCGGTCAGGCTGCGCCCGATCATCACCGAGGCTGCGATGCCGAGCAGCAGCGCAACACCGCCCAGCACCAGCAGCTGCAGCAGGCTGCGCTCGCCCAGACGGATCGCCTCGGCGGCGGCAGTACGGCTTTCCTTCTCTTCGAAGTCCACGCCATCGGACAGCGCCTTGTTCCAGCCATTGGCCGCCTCCTGCACCGGGCCCAGGGTCAGTGCCACCGCGCCCGGATAGTCGCCCTGCTCCATCAGGTCGCTGGTCTGCTTGTTGAGCGGGCGTGCGATGGCACGCTTGGCGGCAATGGTTTCAGCGAACGCCTTGCCTTCGGCATCGCTGGGCAACGCCTGGTAGGCACTCCAGCTGGCTTCGTAGCGCTTGACCAGGTCGGCGATGCGCTGCTCGTCGTGGCCGCGGTCTTCGCCCTGGCGGATCAGCATCTCGCGGCGCACCACCATCATCTGGTTGTTGGCATCGAGCATCTGCGACAGCAGCCGCACCTTGGCCACGCTGACATCGACCACCTGCTGCATCGCACGCTTCTGCACCACGCTGGCGGTGGCGCCGGTGGCCACCACGGCGGCAACCAGCAGCAGCAACAGGCCAAAGCCCAGCCCAAGACGCCAGGCAACCCTGACATTCCTCAAGAAATTCATCGGTACATCCAAAACGGGGGGATGCGCCCGTATCGGCCGGCCCACCGGCATTCTTGATCGGCCACACGCACACCCGTCGGCAGCCGTTCACCTTGGTGAGGCCGCGCGCCGCGCTTCTGCGACAAGGGCCTGCCCCGCGCAGGGGCGGACCTGCTCATGCCGGCATCAGGTTGCTTTCACGGGGGCTGCGCAGCCACTGCGGGCAGGGTGGAGCAGCCATCTGCCGGAGACCTCCATGCGCGTACACCGCCCCGCCCTGCTCGCCTTGTCCCTGCTGGTCTCGCCCGCCTTCGCGCAGGTGCCGCCGCCGGCCCCGTTGCCGGAGCCCATTGCCGAGAAGGCCGGACCCGATACCGCAGCGCGCTCACCGTTGCACGCCCAGGTGCTGCTGGATCGCGCCAATTTCTCCCCCGGCGAGATCGACGGTGAAGTCGGCAGCAACCAGCGCCGCGCCGTGGCCGGCTTCCAGGCCGCCCACGGCCTGACGGTCAGCGGAGAGCTGGACGACAGCACCTGGAAGGCCCTGCAGGCCGATACGGTCGTGCCACTGGCCAGCTACACGCTGACCGCCGAGGACGTGGCCGGGCCGTTCGTCGCCGTTCCGAAGACGCCCGCTGCGCAGGCAAAGCTGAAGGCGCTGGGCTACAGCAGCGTGGAGGAATCACTGGGCGAGCGCTTCCATGCCTCGCCTGCGCTGCTGAAGGCACTCAATCCTGGCATCGATCTGGCCAAGGCCGGCAATCGCATCCAGGTGCCCAACATCGCAGCGGCGGCCTTGCCGAAGGCGGCGAAGATCGTGGTCGACAAATCCGATTCCACCCTGCAGTTGCTGGATGCGCAGGGCAAGGTGATCGCACAGGTTCCGGTGTCGTCCGGCAGCCAGCACGATCCGCTGCCGATCGGTGACTGGAAGATTCTCGGCGTGTATCGCGACCCGCCGTTCCACTACAACCCCAAGCTGTTCTGGGATGCGCGCAAGGGCGACAGGAAGGCCACACTGCCGCCCGGTCCAAACAATCCGGTCGGCCGGGTCTGGATCGATCTGTCCAAGCCCCACTATGGCCTGCACGGAACGCCGGTGCCCAGCCATGTCGGCAAGACCGAATCGCATGGCTGCGTACGCATGACCAACTGGGACGCGCTGCGCGTGGCCGATGCGGTGGATACCTCCGTCCCCGTGCTGATGCAGGAGTGAGCCGATGCGTCTTTCGCAGCTGATCGTGCTGGGCGTGCTGCTGGGTGTGGGGATGGGCTGGTGGCTGCGCCGCGATGCCGCTGAACCCACGGCGGCGCCCACGCCTGCAACGCCGTCCACCGAGATGACAGCGCAGGCTCTGGAAGCGGCCACCGCGCGAGCACCGGCGCCGGCGCCGAAGCCGACCAGCGTCGACGCGGCAGCGGACAGACTGCTGTTGCCGGTGCAGGGCGTGCTGCCCTCGCAGCTGCGCGACACCTTCAGCGATGCCCGCAGCGAAGGACGCGTGCATGATGCGATCGACATCATGGCCGATGCCGGAACGCCGGTGCTGGCCGCGGCCGACGGCACGGTGGAGAAACTGTTCGACAGCAAGCGCGGTGGGCTGACGATCTACCAGTTCGAGCCCAGCGGACGCTGGTGCTACTACTACGCGCACCTGCAGCGCTATGCCGATGGCCTGGCCGAAAAGCAGGTGATCAGGCGCGGCGAGGTGATCGGTTATGTAGGCAGCACCGGCAACGCCAGCGCTGAGGCCCCGCACCTGCATTTCGAAGTGCACGTGCTGGGGCCGGAGAAGCAGTGGTGGAAGGGGGAATCGATCAATCCGTACCCGCTGTTGCAACCAGGGCGCTAGCTCGTCTGCACGCGCTCCATTCAGAGGGCGGAAGCAATGCGCACCGCTTCGCAGGCGGCGATAAGGTCTTCTACCAGGCGCCCGCTCACATCCAGTTCGCCCTCGTACTCGGCGAGATTGCGCTGCTGATGGCATTTGTCGAGCACACGCCATACGTCCGGGCCGACGCCCAAGGTGTGCTTGAGCGACTGGAACACGATGTAGCGGTTGCTGGGTCGGAATCCCTGCGCACGAAGCGCGGCCAGGCTCAATGCGTGCGCGGCGTTGTAGGCAAGATCGAACCGGCTCTCCAGCGAGAGCGTGGCATTACGCGCGTCGCGCAGGCGCGCCAGACCGGAGCGCTGCAGCCCCTCGATCTCGCTCGCTTCGGCAGGTTCGACGGTGAGCGGTTTACCCGGCCCGACCAGGTTCTGCAACGGTGAGGTCATCCATTCCTCCAATCACCCATACCTTGGGCTGTTCCAGTACTCGCCGCAGGAAAGCATTGCCCTTGCGCAGGCGATCCTTCAGTTCGTCATGCGTGTACAGCGTCGGATTCACCGGCCGCCCCAGCTGACCCTCGAGAGGATCCAGCGCGGCCATCAACTCAGCATAGCCCAGCGTATCGGACACCAGCATCAGATCGATGTCGCTATGTGCGCTGTCGGTGCGCTTGGCCACCGAGCCGTAGACGAAGGCGAAGCTGATCTTGTCCCGCAAGGGCTGCAACGCCTCGCGCAGCGGCTGGGCCAGGCCGATGGTCTTGTGCACCAGCGCCACCAGTTCGGCATGGATGGGGGAACCGGCAAATGCCCGATAGCGCTTCTGGTTACCGACTTTTCGTTGCTCCACCAGGCCACTTGCGACCAGCTTGGCCACTTCCCGCTGCACGGCGCCAGAGCCGGCACCGCTGCCACTGATCAGTTCGGAGATGCTGAAATCTCGACGGTCCTGGCCGAACAGCAGCGCCAGCACACGCTGCTGGGTCTGGGTGAACAGCGCGTCGGCCAGGCCGATGGCACGGGTGGAAGATGAACTGGCAACAGGGCTACCCATACTGGGCATTATTGTGCCCATATTGGGTATTCTGCAAGTGGCTTCGCCAGGCGTGGCCTGGCGCTACCCGGCGGGGATACGGCGCTGCCAACGGCGCAGGGCGATGCTGGCCACCGCCAGCCCGACACCGAATACCAGAAGCAACATCGCCACCGGCTGCCAGAAGAAAAACGGCCACAGCCAGACATAATCCAGGTCGGTCAGCTTCAGCAGATCCAGCGGTGGCTGCAACTCGATGGTGGCCGCACGACCCGCCAGCGCCGGGGCCACCTCGAGCACGGTCACCTGCAATGAGGACCGTCCGCGCGGCAGTGCATCGCCGCGGCCATAGCCAAAGTAGAACGCGGTAAGGCCGCTGGACTCAACCGATGCCAGCGCGCGATTGATGCCCTGCCCGGCCACGCCCGAACGCGTACCGGCGCGGAAGTCCGCACGATCGGTGGGGGTTTCGATACGCAGCAGCACCTCGGGGTCTTCCAGGCTGCCGTCGTCGGCATAGCGCAAACGAAGACGCAGACGGTCGTCCATGAAGCGGTAGACCGTGAGCTCGGCCGTGGCGCCCGGACTCAGCGGCAACGATATCGTCTGCGTACGCGAGGCTAGAGTGTTGGCAGCGGCGCCCAGCGCCAGCACCACGCAGGCAATACCCCACAGGCTCCACAGCACCCACAGGGTGATGCGCACCACAGTCTCGCCTTTCACGCTGACATCCGGGTCATCACGTCGCTTCCGTCCTGGCGGTGTCGACACAGTAACGAAAAAGCCCCGCTTTCGCGGGGCTTCTTCTTTCAGCGACGCCGGGCAGCGCCCGGCGCTACCGGTTGGTCGCGACGCCGGGCATGGCCCGGCGCTACCTCAGGCGAACGGGTCCTGCAGGACCATGGTGTGGTCGCGGTCCGGGCCGGTGGAGACGATGCTGATCGGGCAGCCGGCCAGCTCCTCCAGCGAACGCAGGTAGGCGCGTGCGGCCGGCGGCAGCTCGTCCCACTGGGTGATGCCGTGGGTGTTCTCGCTCCAGCCCGGGAACTCCAGGTACACCGGGGTGCAGTCTTCCCAGCCCTGCGCGTCCAGCGGCGCGTACTCGGTGCGCTTGCCGTTGTATTCGTAGGCGATGCAGACCTTCAGCTTTTCCATGCCATCGAGCACGTCCAGCTTGGTGATGCACAGGCCGCTGATGCCGTTGATGGCCACGGCGCGCTTCAGCGCCACGATATCCATCCAGCCGCAACGACGCGGGCGACCGGTCGAGGCACCGTACTCGGCGCCGCGGTCACGGATGCCCTGGCCGATTTCGTCGTCCAGTTCGGTCGGGAACGGGCCGCCGCCGACGCGGGTCGCGTAGGCCTTGGCAATACCCAGCACGTAGTCGATCGAATCGGCGCCGACGCCGGAACCGGCCAGCGCGCCACCGACGGTGGTGTTGGAGCTGGTGACGTACGGGTAGGTGCCGTGGTCGATGTCCAGCAGCGCACCCTGCGCGCCTTCGAACAGCACGCGCTTACCCTGCTTGCGCAGGTCGTGCAGGATGCCGGCCACGTCGGACTTCATCGGCTGCACGTATTCGCCGAAGGCCAGTGCTTCGTCGAAGGTCTTCTGGAAGTCGACCGCATCGGTGTTGAGGTATTTTGTCAGCACGAAGTTGTGGTAATCCAGCGCGGTGCGCAGGAGTTCTTCCAGCTGCTTCGGGTAATGCAGGTCGGCGATGCGGATGCCGCGGCGCGCCACCTTGTCTTCGTAGGCCGGGCCGATGCCACGGCCGGTGGTGCCGATCGCCTTGCCGCCGGCAGCGCGCTCGCGCGCCTGGTCCAAGGCGATGTGGTACGGCATGATCAGCGGCGCAGCCGGGGAGATCTTCAGGCGCGAACGCACTTCCACGCCGGAGGCTTCCAGCTCGGCGATTTCCTTCTGCAGTGCGGCCGGCGAGATCACAACGCCGTTGCCGATCAGGCACAGCGCATCGTCACGCAGGATGCCCGACGGGATCAGGTGCAGAACGGTCTTCTTGCCGTTGATGACCAGCGTGTGGCCGGCATTGTGGCCGCCCTGGAAGCGCACGACGGCGCCGATTTCCTCAGTGAGCAGGTCGACGATCTTGCCCTTGCCTTCATCGCCCCACTGGGCACCCAACACTACGACAGACTGACCCATGACGGGCTCCTCGATTTGTTGCGGCCATCGGGGCCGCGGACGGGTAAACCGTGGCGGGGCTGGCCAGCACCTGCAAGGCGGCTCCAAACGGGGAGCGGCCGGCGATGGATGGCCCAGACACGGAAAAAGCCGAACGGGGAGGCCCGTCCGGCTTTTGTGCATTATCCGGGTTTCCGGGGTCGGGTGCCACCTTTCCGACGGGCGGCTTCACCGGCCGGTCAGCCGCCCGAAACGGGGTCAGATCCCTTTCCTGCGGAAAGGGATCTGACCCCGGCTCGTGATCCGGTAGTGCCGGCCGCTGGCCGGCAATGCCAACCAAGGTTGGCATCTACCAGAGCCGGGCCACGCATGTGAACGCAGGCCGCCGCGCCGGGGCGTCTAGTGGCGGGCCCACCACAGCAGGCTCAGGCCAGCCAGCAGCACCAGCCCGCCGAAGCTGCGCAGGGCCGGGCTGGGCAGATCCAGCAGGCGCTCGGCCATGCGTTTCCAGGCGATCGGCGCAACAAACAGGAACAGGCCTTCCAGCACCGCCACCAGGCAGACGGCAGCGAACAGATCTTTCATGGGGGACTCCGGAAAAAACACGGGGCCCGGCATCTGGCCGGGCCCCGTGGGGTAATGCCCTGCGACCTCAGCGGTCGTTCTTCAGGTACTGCAGGAACGGGTCGTTCTTGTCCAGCACGATCACCCCGTTGCCGTCGGTCATGGAGCCACGGTAGGCCTCCAGGCTGCGGTAGAACGCATAGAACGACGGGTCGGCCGAGCCGGCCTTGCCGTAGATGCGGGCGGCATCGGCATCGCCTTCACCGCGCAGGCGCTGCGCATCACGCTCGGCTTCGGCGATCAGCACGGTGCTGTCACGGTCGGCCTGGGCGCGGATGGTCAGCGACTGCTCCTCGCCCTCCGCACGCAGCTTGGCGGCTTCCTGCTTGCGCTGGGCGCGCATGCGCTCGTACACGTCGTTGATCACCTGGCTGTCGGTCGGCAGGTCCACCTGCTTGATGCGCAGGTCGATCATCTGCATGCCCAGCCCGGCCACCGCTTCGTTGATCCCCTTCAGCTGCTCGGCGATCAGCTCGCTGCGGTCGCCGGACACCAGCTGCTGCAGGGTGCGCGAGTTGATCTGGTTGCGCAGCGAGTCGGTGATGATCGGTGCCAGGCGGGCATTGGCGATGCGCGGATCGCCGCCGGTGGCACGGAAGTAGTCACCCACGTTGGAGATGTAGCCGATGGCGAAGAAGTCGACGCTGACGTCCTTCTGCTCGGCGGTGAAGTAGCGCGCCGGGGCGGTATCGAGCACCTGGAAACGGCGGTCGAAGACCTTCACCGTTTCCACCACCGGCACCTTGAAGTGCAGGCCCGGCTTGATGTCCGAACGCACCACCTTGCCCAGGTTGAGCACCATGGCGGTCTGGTCCTCACGGACCACGTACACCGAGCCGAGCAGGCCCAGCACCACCGCCACGATCACGGCGATCCAGATTGGACTCTTCATCGGCTGCCCTCCTCACGGCCGCTCGGTCGCCCGGTCGGGCGGCCCACCGGCCGGCCCGGATCACGGGACTGTTCCACCGCTGCGCCCGGCAGCGACGGCATCACCACCTCCGGGTTGGTCACCCCCGGCGGGGCCGACGTGGCCGGACGGGTATCGCCGGTCATCGGCACGTAGATCAGCTGGCGGCCATCGCCACCGATCACCTTGCGGTTCTCGCTCAGCACCTGCTGCACGGTCTCCAGCCACAGGCGCTTGCGGGTCACTTCCGGGGCGTCCTTGTACTGGGCCTGCAACAGGCTGAAGCGCTGCGCGTCACCCTCGGCCTTGGACACCACGGCCTGCTTGTAGCCTTCGGCGGTGGTACGGGCACGCGAGGCCTGGCCTCGGGCTTCCGGCACGACCTTGGCGGCGTAGGCCTGGGCTTCGTTGATCAGGCGTTCCTTGACCTGCTGGGCGCCGTTGACCTCGTCGAAGGCCGGCTTCACTTCTTCCGGCGGACGGGCGTCCTGCAGGGTCAGGCCGGTCACGGTCAGGCCGGTCTTGAACGCCTTCAGCAGCGCCTGCAGGCGCTCCTCGGCGGCCGCGGCCAGCGGGCCACGGTTGTTCAGTACGGCATTGAGGTCGGCGCGACCGACTTCCTCGCGCACCGCGCTCTGCGCCGACTGTTCCAGCACCTGGTTGGCATCCACGGTGCCGAACAGATACTGCTGCGGATCATCGATGCGGTACTGGACGTTCAGCGAGACGTTGACGATGTTCTCGTCGCGGGTCAGCACCGGCACCTGGATCGAGAAGGTCTTGATCTCGGTGGCGTTGACCTTGGTAACCGATTCGATCGGCCACGGCAGCTTGAAGTTCGGTCCGGGCTGCAGGATGCGCGAGAACTGGCCGAAGCGCAGCACCACGCCACGCTGCTGTTCGCCGATCAGCTGGAAGCTGGAGAACAGCACCAGCAGCACCACGGCCGCCACCACCCAACGCACGATGCCGCCGTCGAACAGATCCTTCAGCGGCCCGGGCAGACCGCCCCAGCCACCACCATTGCCACCGCCGCGGGAGCCGAACGGCCCGCGTCGATTGTCCTCGGGGCCTTGTCCGCCCTTGTTGCCGCCGGGTGTATTCCAGGCCATGCACGCTCCATCAAGATTTGGGCTGCGGCGCGGGCCCTTCCCGCACCACCAGCCGTGAAACCATTACCGATCATACAAGATGGGGCGGATCGGCAGGATCGAAAGGGGCCCGACGGGGTAAGGTGGCGTTTTCCTCGAAGTCAGGCAGCGCCGATGGTCCCCACCGCCCCGTTCACCGCCTTCCGCATCGAAAACGACGACGCCGGCTACCGCAGCGGCCTGGCCCAGCTCAATGTCGACGATCTCAACCCGGGGCAGGTGCTGATCCGCGCGCAGTGGTCTTCGGTCAATTACAAGGACGCGCTGGCCGGTACCGGCAAGGGCAGGATCCTGCGCCGCTTTCCGCTGGTGGGGGGCATCGACGTGGCCGGTACCGTGGTTGCCAGCACCGACCCGGCCTGGCGTGAAGGCGACGCGGTGCTGGCCACCGGCTGCGGCCTCAGCGAGACCCGCGATGGCGGCTACAGCCAGTACGTGCGGCTGGAATCGAGCGCGGTGATCGCACAGCCGGCCGGGCTGAGCCCGCGCGAGGCGATGGTGCTGGGTACCGCCGGCTTCACTGCGGCGCTGGCCCTGCTGCGCATGCAGGACAACCGGCAGACCCCGGAACTGGGCCCGCTGGCGGTCACCGGCGCCAGCGGCGGCGTCGGTGCGCTGGCCCTGTCGATCTTCAGCCGTGCCGGCTACACGGTGCATGCGGTCAGCGGCAAGCCCGACCAGGCCGACTTCCTGCGCGCCATCGGTGCCGCCGAGGTGCTGCCGCGCGAAGCGCTGGCCGATACCGGTCCGCTGCAGTCGGCGCGTTTCAGCGGTGGCCTGGACAATGCCGGCGGCGACATGCTGGCCAGCCTGCTGGCGCAGACCGTGCCCTACGGCAGCGTGGTCAGTGCCGGCCTGGCCGCCAGCCCGAAGCTGGACATGACGGTGATGCCGTTCATCCTGCGCGGCGTGTCGCTGCTGGGTGTGTCCTCGGCCAACGCGCCGCGCGGACTGCGCGAAGAAGTCTGGGCGCGGTTGGGCAACGAATGGAAGCCGCAGCACCTGCAGCGCATCTGCACCGCCGAAGTCGGCCTGGATGGCCTGCCGGCCGTCTTCGAGCGGATGCTGGCTGGCGGTTCGCTGGGCCGTACCGTGGTGCGGATCGACTGAACGTCGCAGGCAGGCGACGGACGGCACACGCGCCCCTCCCGCCGGTAATGTGCCCGCACTACACTGCGGGCATTACCTGGGGAACAACATGGCACGCATTCTGATCGTCGACGACTCACCGTCGCAGCTGTTGGGGATACAGCGCATCGTCGAGAAGCTCGGGCACCAGATCCTGACCGCCACCGATGGCGCCGCCGGGGTCGAGACCGCCAAGGCCGAGCTGCCCGACCTGGTCCTGATGGACGTGGTGATGCCCAACCTCAACGGCTTCCAGGCCACCCGCACGCTGGCCCGCGACGAGGCGACCCGCCACATCCCGGTAATCCTGGTGACCACCAAGGACCAGGACACCGACCGCATGTGGGGCATGCGCCAGGGCGCCAAGGCCTACATCACCAAGCCGTTCTCGGAAGACGAACTGTCCGAGGTGCTGGAGCGCGTGTTCGCCGGCCAGGGCTGAGGCTGCCCCGGTAGGTGCCAACCTTGGTTGGCACGCTTTTGCTCTGCCGGCCAGCGGCCGGCACTACCGCAGGACGTGCTCAGATCGTCTCGCCGACGGCGCACGCCGCCGGCGCTCCTCCGGCCTGTCAGATTGACTCGCCGAACGCCTTGGCCAGGTTGCGGTAGGCCTTCTTCTGCGCCTCGTCGGTCGCCGCCGGAGCCACGATCTCGAGTTCAACGATCTGGTCGCCGTCCGGGCTGCCCGGCAGGCCGCGCCCGCGCAGGCGCAGCTTGCGACCGGCATCGGAATCGGCCGGGATCTTCAGCTCCACCGCCCCGCCCAGGGTCGGCACGCTGATGCTGGTACCCAGCGCCGCCTGCCAAGGTGTGACCGGCAGTGTGTAGAGGATGTTGCGGCCGTCGACCTCGAACTGCGGGTGCGCGGCGTACTCCACTTCCAGCAGCAGATTGCCGCCGTGGTTGCCCTGCCCGGCCAGCCGGATCACCTGGCCCGGGCGGATGCCCTTGGGCACGCGCACGTCCAGCTGCTTGCCGTTGACGGTGATGCGCAGGCTGTCGCCGCTGTAGGCCGCCTCCAGCGGTACCGACAGCTTGGCGCGGGTATCGCGGTTGGGCGCATGGCCCTGGCTGCTGAAGCCCGGACCCGGGCCGGCACCGCCGCGCTGGCGGGCGAACAGGCTCTCGAAGAAGTCGCTGAAGCCGCCATTGGCGCCACCGCCGCCGAACACTTCCTCGAAGTTGAAGCCGCCGGCACCGCCGTAGTTCGGCGGCACGTTGAACTCCTCGCCCGGACGATAGCCCTGTGCGCGCAACTGGTCGTAGGCCGCGCGCTTCTCCGGGTCACGCAGTGCCTCGTAGGCCTCGTTGACCGCCTTGAACTTGTCTTCGGCCCCGGCCTCCTTGCTGACGTCCGGGTGGTATTTGCGTGCCAGCCGGCGGTAGGCGGTCTTGATCTCCGCCTCGCCCGCGCTCGGTTCCACCCCCAGGGTGGCGTAGTAATCCTTGAATTCCATCCAGCTACCTCGATTCGCTTCGGCCGCGCCGGTGGCGCCGCCCCGGGTTCATTCTACGCGCCGGCGATGCTACGCCGCCCCTCGTGCGGCCCCGGTGAGGCCGACTGATCCTGCGCAATGCGGCGGCCATCGTCCGGCCCCAGACTGTAGCTGGATGCCTGCGCCGCAAAGCCTGAAGATGGGGCCTGCACACCGGGTTTCCAATGTCTTGACGCCCCTGTCCCATCCGGCCCCCTAGCCTGCCCCTGCAAGGAGTTCCCCATGACCATCCACGTCGGCGACCGCATTCCGGAAGTGACCCTCAAGCGCATCCGCGAGGGCATCGAAACGCTCGATACGCATTCGCTGTTCGATGCGAGCAAGGTGGTGCTGTTCGCCGTGCCCGGTGCGTTCACCCCCACCTGCTCGGCGCGCCACCTGCCCGGCTTCGTCGAAAAATTCCAGGACTTCCGCCAGCGCGGCATCGACGTCTATTGCATGGCCGTCAACGATCCGTTCGTGATGAAGGCCTGGGCCGCCGAACAGAACGTGCCCGACGGCCTGCTGATGCTGTCCGACGGAAACGCCGAACTGACCCGCGCGCTCGGCCTGGAACTCGACGCCAGCGCCTCGGGCATGGGCATCCGCTCGCGCCGCTTCGCCCTGTACGTGGTCGATGGCGTGGTGCGCGCGGCGTGGGTCGAACAGCCCGGCCAGTTCGAAGTGTCTTCGGCCGAGTACGTGCTGGAGCACCTGCCTACCTGATTGTCCACCGCAAGAGGAAACGGCCAGCCATGTCCAGCAAGCCAGCCAAAGCCCCCAAGCCCGCCGCGAAGATTCCCGGCATCAGCGACCGCAAGACCCTGCGCGAGCGTGCCCGGCGCAACATCGAGGACGGCGCGATCACCGACAGCTACAGCGCCGACCGCAAGGTGGTGATCAAGCTGCTCAACGACGCCCTGGCCACCGAGTACGTCTGCGTGCTGCGCTACTACCGGCACTACTTCATGGCCAAGGGCATGCTGGCCGACGCGGTGAAAGCCGAGTTCCTGGAGCATGCACAGCAGGAACAGGCACACGCCGGCAAGCTGGCCGAGCGCATCGTCCAGCTCGGTGGCGAACCCGATTTCAACCCCGATACGCTGACCGCGCGCTCGCATGCCGAGTACAAGGAAGGCAGCGACCTGCGCGACATGGTCCGCGAGAACCTGGTGGCCGAGCGCATCGCCATCGACAGCTATCGGGAGATGATCAACGTCATCGGCGACCGCGATACCACCACCAAGCGCATCCTTGAGGAAATCCTGGCGCAGGAAGAGGAACACGCCGACGAGTTCGCCGACCTGCTGGATGGGTGGATCGGGGAGTGACGGCCTGGCGCTCCCTGTAGAGCCGAGCCCATGCTCGGCTGCTCCTGCGACGTGCGTGCAGCGGTCAGCCGAGCATGGGCTCGGCTCTACAACAGCGTGGCAAACATACGGGACGTGCCAACCAAGGTTGGCACCTACCGGAGGACGGTGAAGCGCACCTGCGTCCACGCGCCATCGGCGGCCAGCGCGGTCAGGGTGTGCGTGCCGGGATCGGCGAACTCGCGCTGCATCAACTGCGCGCCCTGCGTCTGCGCGATCCAGCGGCCATCCAGCAGCCAGTCCACCGCCTGCTCGCTGCCCAGCGCGCGCAGCTGCAGGCGCACGCCATGCTCGGCGTTGGGCGCGCGTGCCAATGCGGCGCCGTCGTTGAGCCCATCGATGTGCAGTGCGACGCTGGCTTCGCGGCCATCGTCACGGCAGTCCGGCGACAACGGCGGCAGCTGCGAGGCCTCACGTGTGGCCTTGGGCAGCCACGGCGACAGCAACGCCGGCCAGCGCGCGATCTCGCGCGCCACTTCCTCATGCGGCAGGCGGCAATCGGCCGACACCCGCAGTCCGCTGCGGGCATCGGCCAGATAGCGTTGCCGGCCCGGCTGCCAGCGCCGCGCCTCGCGCTCGGGGAACGTTGGCGGTGCGGCGCCATCAAGCAGGTAGGCCGGCATCCTGCGCTGGCAGAGCGCAGTCGGCAGGCCCTCGGCACGCTCGCCGGTTGGCCAGCAGATGTCTTCCTGGCTGACGCTGGTCGGCATCGGCGCAGCCGCCGAGTCACCACGCTGGCGCGGCAGGCTGTCCACCACCTCGAACATCAGCGGCAGCGCAGTGACCGCGCCGTACTGTCCCGGCAACGGCGTGCCATCCGGGCGCCCCACCCACACCCCCACCGTGTAGTGGCGGGTGCTGCCGATCGCCCAGGCATCGCGGTAGCCGTAGCTGGTGCCGGTCTTCCAGGCCACGCGCGGTCGCCCGCCGACGTCGAAGGTGCCGACGCCGTAGCCCGGCCGCGGATTCGACTCCAGCATCTCGCGCACGATCCAGCTGGCGCCGGGCGAGGCCAATCGCCGCTCGATCATCGGTTCGTCATCGGTGTAACGCACGCGGCCGGCGATGCCGTTGCGGTTGAGCGCGGCGAACGCGCCGACCAGATCTTCCAGCCGCGCGCCGGTACCGCCCAGTATCAACGACAGGTTGGGCGAACTGCCCGGCGGAAAGCGCAGCTGGATGCCGGCATGCGACAGGCGCGCGGCAAAGCGCGCCGCACCGACCCGCTGCAGCAGATCCACCGAGGGCACGTTGAGTGACAGCCGCAGCGCACTGGAGGCGCCCACCGGTCCGTTGAATGCCATGTCGAAATTGCCGGGCCGGTAGCTGCCGAAACTCTGCGGCGCATCCACCAGCAGGCTTTCCGAATGGATCAGCCCATCATCGAGCGCCATCGCATACAGGAACGGCTTGAGCGTGGAGCCGGGCGAACGCCAGGCCTGCACCATGTCGACGTGACCCAGCCGCTGGCGGTCGCCGAACGCCAGCGTGCCGACGTAGGCACGTGCCTGCAGGGTCTGGTTGTCGACCACCAGCAGCGCCGCCGAGGTACGCTCGGGCAGTGTGGAGAAGTAACTGGCCACGCGCTCTTCCAGCGTGCGCTGCAGGCCGATGTCGATGCTGCTCTGGATGCGCGCCTGGCCCGGATGCGCCGAATGCAGGCGCTGCGCCAGCAGCGCGGCATGCAGCGGCGGCCGCAGCGAGCGTGCCACCACGTTCTCGATGCGCGCGTCGTCCACCTCTTCCGGCGTCCACGCGCCCAGTTCGGCCATGCGGGTCAGCACCTTGTCGCGCGCCTTCTGCGCCGCTTCCGGGTGACGATCCGGGCGCAGCCGGCTCGGTGCCTGCGGCAGCACCGCCAGCAACGCGGCCTCGGCGTGCGACAGCTGCGCCGCCGGCTTGCCCAGGTAGGCCCAGCTGGCCGCTTCCACGCCTTCGATGGTGCCACCGTAGGGCGCGCGCTCCAGGTACAGGGCCAGGATCTGCGGCTTGCTCAGGTGCACTTCCAGCTGCACCGCGCGCAGCATCTGCTTGAGCTTGCCCCACGGTGTGCGCGTATGCGGGTCGAGGATGCGCGCCACCTGCATGGTCAGGGTCGAGCCACCGGACACGATGCGGCCGCCGCGCAGCAGCTGACCGCTGGCCCGCAGGATCGCCAGCGGGTTGATGCCCGGGTGGTTCCAGAACCAGCGGTCTTCGTAGGTCAGCAGCGCCTGCAGATACAGCGGCGAAACGCTGTCGATCGAGGCCGGATAGCGCCACACACCCTCGGCATCGGCGAACGCGCGCAGCGGCGTGCCGTCGGCGGCCACCACCAGGGTGCTGGTGTCGCGCTGCTTCGGCAGCGGTGGCGGGAAGGCGAAATCCAGCACCAGCAGCAGCGCCAGCAGCGCTGCGGTGCCCCAGCGCAGCCACGGCCACAGCGGCTGCAGCCGGCGGCGCAGGGCCGCCAGCCGGGTCTTCATTGCGTCTTTCATTGCGTAGTGCCCGCAGGACGGGCCGCGCCGTCGCGGCCCATCCGTGGGATCACGGCTGCACCACCGTGATCGTGGTCGGGTTGCTGCGGCCGACGCCCCGCAGCTGCGGGCGGTACATGTCCTCCACCAGCGGCGGCGGTACCGAGTAGGTGCCCGGGGTCACCGCACGCACCAGGTAGAACACGTTGGCCTTGCTGCCGCGCGAGAGCTTGAGCGCGGCCACGTAGCGGTCGTCGCGGAACTCCTCGTGCTTGGTGTCGGCCGCTTCACCACGGTCGCTGATGGTGATGCCATCGACCACCACGTCGGCCCACTGCTTGGCATCGCCCAGGTTGAAGTTCTCGATCTCCAGGCCGGCCGGCAGCAGGTCGGTCAGCAGTGCATCGGGCATCGTGGTGTCGGCGGTGACGGTGACGCGCACGATCAGCGCCTCGCCTTCCTTCAGCGGACGCGGCGTCCACGGCTTGCCGTCGGTGCCGTAGTAGCTGCGCTCCACGCCCAGCACGCTGTTGTCCGGTGCCGGTGCCGTGCGCGGGATGCCGGCCACATCGATGCTGGCGAACATCGGCGGCTGACCCTGCGGGGTGAAGCGCACGCCGCTGGCCAGTTCGCTGGCGCTGAAGTTGCGGCCGAACAGCTTGCGCTCACCGATCGCTTCAGTGCTGCCACCGATCACCAGTTCACCGGCCACCAGTGCCTTCTGGTTGGCGGCCAGTGCCTTGCCGAGGCGGGCGATGGCCACCTGCTCCTGCGTGCTCAGCCACATCCAGCCGGCATTGCGGCGCGCATCCAGGCCACGGCCGAGATCGACCGCGCGCGCGTCCCAGGCCGGCTTGGCCAGCTTGTTTTCATGGGTCAGCGCGATCATCAGCGCGTCATCGCGGATCGCGCTGCCGTAATCGCCGAAGTACGACGGGCGTTCACTGCTGGACTTGGCGAACGCCGCCGCCAGCGCCGCCTGGCCACGCTTGGCATCGCCCTGCAGCGACAGCGCCACACCCAGGTGGACCAGCGACAGGCCACCGACCGCCTTGCTGCGCTCGTTGTCGTACAGCGTGCGCAGGGTGCCCAGCGGGGCACGGTTGACCCGCGCCAGCACGTAGCCGGAGTAGGCCTGGTTGGCGAACTTCAGCTTCTCGCGGTCATCCTGGCCGTAGAACTGATTGCCACCGGACAGCAGGTCCTCGCTGAGGCGGTTGAGCGCCTTCTGCAGCACGTTGTCGGGCACTGCAAAACCAGCGTCCTTGGCATCGAGCAGGAACTCGGTGATGTAAGGGGTCAGCCACGGGTTCACGTAGCCGTCGTCACCCCACATCGAGAAGTTGCCATTGGCCACCTGCATCGACGCCAGGCGGCCGAACGCGCCTTCCATGCGTTCGCGGCGGGTCTTGGCATCCAGGCCATCGGCGCCGAGCATCGACGAGGTGGCCTGGTCCAGGATCAGCGCGGCGTAGCCCTTGCTGGTGGTCTGCTCGGCACAGCCATACGGATAGTTCAACGCGCCCTGCAGTGCACTGGCAAACGGGATCGGCGGCAGCGGGCTGACCAGCAGCCGGGCATTCACCGACTCGGACATCAGGCCCTCGGTCAGGCTGTTGTCGAGGCTGACCGCCGCCAGCGGGTCGAGCGTGCGCACCTGCGAACGCAGCACCTGCGGCCATGCCGCGCGCACTGGCAGATCATAGCGACGGTCGGCCTTGAAGCCGTTGCCGTCCACCCGCACGCGCACCTTGGCCACGCTGTGGCCCTCGCGCGCCGACAGCGGGAAGCTGAGCGTGCTCTTGGCATCGGCGTTCAACTGCACGCTGCGCGTGCCTTCGGCCAGTGCCAGCGGACCCTCGGTTTCCACCCGCACGTTGAACGCACCCGGCTTGCCGGTGAAGTTCTGCACGTCCAGGGTGACGGTGCTGCGGTCGCCCGGGGCGAGCACGCGCGGCATGCTGGCTTCGGCCAGGATCGGCGCACGCACCACGGTTTCCACATCGCGCTTGCCGTACTGGTCATCGCTGTAGACCAGCGCCGACACGCGCAGGGTGCCGTTGAAATCCGGCACCTTCAGGCGGATCCGGGCAATGCCCTTGGCGTCGAGCTGCACCGGGCCGGAGAACAGGTCCACGGTCTGCACGCGCGCGGTCGGGCGCTTGGCCTGCGGCAGCGCCTGCAGGGCCATGTCGCCACCGAACTTGAGCTTGCCGGCGCCGCCGTCGAAGCTCTCGATCACCCGGCTGTAGATGTCGTAGGCATCGATGCCGAGACGACGCTGGGCGAAGAAGTGCGCGCCGGCATCGGGCACCGGGAAGCGGGTGATGTTGAGGATGCCCACGTCCACCGCCGAGACGGTGACGTGCGCCATCTTGCCGGCCAGCTGCGGTGCGCTGACCGTCACCGGCAGGTCCTGCTCCGGGCGCATCTGCTTGGGCGCCACCAGGCCGACCGCCACGGTGCGGCCCTTGCGGTCCATCGGCACATGCACCACACCCACGGCACGGGCCGGGGTGATCTTGCTCGGCGCACTGCCACCACGGAACACCAGCGCGGTGATGTAGACGTCGTGGCGTTCCCAGTCGGCGGTGACCGGGATCTTGAAGGTCGAACCCGGCTTGGCGTCGATGTCCTGCACGTACAGCATGCGGTCGGTCTCGACCATCAGGATGCCCTTGCCGGCGTGCGGCGGGGTCACCGTCACCTCAAGCGTGTCTCCGGCCTTGTAGCCGGTCTTGTCCAGGCCCAGCTTGACCTTGTCCGGGCGTGCGTCCAGGCCGCGGTTGTCATCGCCCCAGCTCCAGCCGGCGCGGAACGGATAGCGGCTGGTCAGGCCGGTGGACGGATCGAACACGTCCACCCGGTACTCGCCCCACTCCACCGGCACATCGAAGGCGACCGCGCTGCTGCCGGCATCGACGGTGCGGGTTTCCTTGTTCTCGAAGCGGCGGGTGAAATCGTAGTCCCAACGGTTGTCGTTGAAGGTCCAGTGGTAATCGCGCAGTTCGCGCACCAGGGTGATCTTCAGGCCCTTGGCCGGCTGCGGCTTGCCCGCCGCATCCACGCGCATCAGCTCGAAGCGCGCATTGCCGTTGGCATCGGCACCGTCTTCGGGATTGAACAGCGGACGCACGCCCACCAGTGCATTGGCCGGCCACATCACCCGCTTCAGGGTGCGGGTGACGGTGCGGCCACCGGTTTCGTACAGGCTGCCGGACAGCACCACGGCAATCGGAGCCTTGGCCTTGGCCGCCTCTTCCGGCAACGCCACATCCTCACGCAGCTGGCCATTGGCCGGCAGCGTGGTATCGATCACATCCTTGGCTTCGCGCGGCAGCTGCAGGGTCGGGTCACCGAAGAAGTAGCCCGGCAGGCCTTCCACCGGCTGCTGCTCGGCGGCCACGGCCATGCGCGCGGTGAAGCGGTTGCCATCGGCCGGCGCACCATACAGATAGGCGCCATTGGCCTGCAGGCGCAGTTCCTCGCCCGGCTTCAGCGTCTTCTGCGCGCTGTCCAGGTCCAGCTTCATGCGCTCGGGCAGGAACTCTTCGATGCGCAGGGTCATGCCCTGGATCGCTTCCTTGCTGGCCGGGTCGGTACGGAATTCCACCTGCCAGCGCCCGGTCGGCGCCTCAGCGGGGATGACCTGCTCGAAGTTGATGTAGCCTTGCTCGCCCGGTTGCAGTCGGGTCTCACGGAAGGTCTTGCCGTCGGGCTGCTTCAGGCGCAGGAACACCGGCTGCGCCTTGACCGGCTTGCCATCGTTGTCGCGCAGCAGCGCGGACAGGCGCACGGTTTCGCCGGGGCGGTACAGGTCGCGGCCGGACCAGGCATAGACATCGAACCAGGCGTTGTCACGGCCGGCCACGGCGAACTCGCTCAGGTCCAGCGCCGGCTGGTTGAACGGCAGGAAGCTGGTGTCCTTGCCGCTGCTGGCGACCAGCACGTGGGTAGCGTCCAGGGTGTAGTTCAGCAGCGCATTGCCGTTGCCGTCGGTGCTGCCCTTCAGCACCACTTCGCCCTTGGCATCGAGCACGCGCAGGTCGATGCCCTTCAGCGGCGCACCGTCCTTCAGGCCGGCGGTGTGCACGAACAGCTTGTCCTTGTAGGCACGGGTATGCAGGCCGATGTCGCTGACCGAGAAGAACGCGGTATCGAACTCGCCCTCGTAGTCGCCGGTGCGCTTGAGCAGTGCGAAGTACAGGCCCGGCTCCTGCAGTTCCTTGATGTCCTGGGTCGGCAGGTAGGTCAGCACCCGCTCGTTCTGCTTGCCGCCGAGGATGAAGCGGTTGACGTAGACCGGCTCGGCCAGCTTGTTGATCGGGCTGCGCTCGTAATCGCTGCTCAGTTCCCAGCTGCCGCGGCGGCCGCCGCGCTGGTACTGGCTGAAGAAGGTCGGCAGGTCCTTCTCGCGCACGCGCAGGAACTCGACGTCGACCTCCGGCACGTTCACCGAGACCACCGGCAGGCCGCGGCTGTCCTTGGCCGGTAGCACACTGCCCTGCGAGGCGAAACCGACCACCGGTTTCAGCTCGCCGCTGAACACCTTCTGCTTCAGCTCCTTGCCCAGGCGGCTGCCATCGGCGGCCAGCAGGTCAGCCGAGACCACCAGGCTGAACTCCTTGCCGGCCTCGACGAACGGGTAGCGCAGGGTCAGGCCGTCATCGGACAGGGTCCAGCTGCTGTCATCGGTACCGACCTTCTCTTCGAAGCGCACCAGTTTGTCGAAGTCCTGGGTGCCGACCAGCGGGCGCGAGAACTCCAGCGCCAGCGACAGGCCGTCATTCTTCTGGTCCGGGTAGGCGCGCAGCAGGGTGAACTCCTTCACCTGCTCGGCCTGGGTGGTGATGGCTTCACCGCTGGCCTTGGGCAGCTGCCCGCTGTCATTGCGGCAGCCGGCCAGGCCCAGCAACAGGCCTCCTGCCAGTACAGCCGCCGTCCATCCCCACCGCTTCCGCTGTGCCGGACCGCTCATGTCGTCACTCCTTGATCGAGGCGGCCATTATAGGCGCGCCGCGTCAAGGTGTTGACGCGGATTCGGCAAGTGCCCCGCACGCAGGTAGTGCCGGCCGCTGGCCGGCAACCGGCATGGCAGGTTGGGTGGAATTGCCGGCCAGCGGCCGGCACTACCGATCGCCCTACCCCGGCAGGTACAGGTCCACGTAGTCGGTCACCGGCATCGCCGCCAGCGCCACCGGGTCCAGCGATGCGGCCAGGATGCGCTGCTGCTGGACGGTCGGGAAGCGGTGGGCCAGGTGCCGGCGGAACTTGTCCATCAGCAGCGGAATGCCTTCGGCGCGGCGACGGGCGTGGCCGAGCGGATACTCCACCCGCACCTCGGGCAGTTCAGTGCCATCGGTGAAGCGCACGCTCAGGCCGTTGCCGATGCTGCGCTTGTCCGGGTCCAGGTAGTCGGCGCTGAGCTGCGGGTCTTCATGGCAGGCCATCTTCGCGCGCAGTGGGTCGATGCGTGGATCGGCGGCCACGTCATCCTCGTAGTCCTCGGCCACCAGCCGCCCGTGCAGCAACGCGATGGCAACCATGTACTGCACGCAGTGGTCGCGGTCGGCCGGATTATGCAGCGGCCCCTGCTTGTCGATGATGCGGATGCAGGCTTCCTGGGTGCGGATGGTGATATGCGCGATGTCCTCGACCCGCCGCCCCATCGCGCGCAGCTGCTGGTGCAGCGTGATCGCCGCCTCCACCGCGGTCTGGCCATGGAATTCGGCCGGATAGCTGATCTTGAACAGCACGTTCTCCATGACGTAGCTGCCCAGCGGACGCCCCAACGTCACACGCTCGCCATGCATGGATACGGCCTCGAAACCCCAGGTCGGCGCACTCAACACGCTGGGGTAGCCCATCTCGCCGCTGGCCGCCATCAGCGCCAGGCGCACGCCCCGGCTGGTCGCATCACCCGCCGCCCAGCTCTTGCGCGAGCCGGTGTTGGGCGCGTGCCGGTAGGTGCGCAGCGCCTGGCCATCGACCCAGGCCAGCGACAGTGCATTGAGCATGCGTTCGCGATCCAGCCCGAGCAGCTGCGCCACCACCGCCGTGGTGGCGACCTTGACCAGCAGCACATGGTCCAGCCCGACCCGGTTGAAGGCATTGCGCAGCGCCAGCACGCCCTGGATCTCGTGCGCCTTGATCATCGCCAGCAGCACGTCGTGTACGGTCGGGGGCGGGCGGAGCAGCGCCTGCGCGTTGCGCCCCAGCCAATCGCAGACGGCCAGGATGCCGCCGAGATTATCGGAAGGATGGCCCCACTCGGCGGCCAGCCAGGTGTCGTTGAAATCCAGCCAGCGCACCATCGCGCCCAGGTTGAAGGCGGCCTGCACCGGATCCAGCACGTAGTGCGTGCCCGGCACGCGCGCGCCGTTCACCACGCTGATACCGGGGACCAGCGGCCCGAGCAGCTTGCTGCAGGCCGGGAAGGACAGTGCCTCCAGCCCGCACCCCAGCGTGTCGAGCAGGCAGTGGTGCGCGGTCTGGAACGCCAGCGGCGAGTCGATGCGGGCATCACGCACGTAATCGACGATGTCCACCAGCAGCGCATCCCACGCTGCACGCTCGTTGGATGGGGTGTGGTTGTCGGACATCGTGATCTCCTCGTTGCGGTACGCGGTTCCCCGCGCACCATGCCAACCAAGGTTGGCATCTACCAAAGCAATCTGTCTCTGCGGCCCGGTAGTCGCCAACCTTGGTTGGCGTTTACCAGCACATCATTCGGCCGGCACCCGCACCTTGCCTTCCATCAGCACACGGGCGCTGCGGCTCATGATGGCCTTGGTCACCGTCCACTGGCCGTCAACGAGCCCGGCCTGTGCGCCCACGCGCAGCGTGCCGGAGGGGTGACCGAAGGTCACCGCTTCGCGTTCACCACCACCGGCCGCGCGATTGACCAGCGTGCCCGGAATCGCGGCTGCGGTGCCGATCGCCACGGCGGCGGTACCCATCATCGCGTGGTGCAGCTTGCCCATCGACAACGCACGCGCGTGCAGGTCGATGGCCGAGGCCGGGATTGACTTGCCACTGGACGACACGTAGTCCTGCGCCGGCGCCACGAAGGCGACCTTCGGCGTGTGCTGGCGGGTCGCCGCGTCTTCCAGGTTCTTGATCAGGCCCATGCGCAAGGCACCGTAGGCGCGGATCGTCTCGAAGCGCTCCAGCGCTGCCTTGTCTTCGTTGATCGCCGGCTGCAGCTCGGTGCCGGTGTAGCCCAGGTCGGCGGCATTGAGGAAGATGGTCGGGATGCCGGCGGTGATCATGGTCACCTCGAAGCTGCCCACGCCGGGCACCTCCAGGGTGTCCACCAGATTGCCAGTCGGGAACATCGCGCCGGCGTCGCCGTCATCGGACGGATCGATGAATTCGAGCTGGATCTCGGCGGCCGGGAAGGTCACGCCATCCAGCTCGAAATCGCCGATCTCCTGCACTTCGCCATCGCGCATCGGCACGTGGGCGATGATGGTCTTGCCGATGTTGGCCTGCCAGATACGCACCGTGCACAGGCCGTCGCGCGGCACGCGCGCGGGATCGATCAGGCCATTGGCGATGGCGAACGGGCCAACCGCAGTACTGAGATTGCCGCAGTTGCCACTCCAGTCGACGAAGGCGGTGTCGATCGAGACCTGCCCGTACAGATAGTCCACATCGTGGTCCGGCACAGAAGAGGTGGAGATGATCACGCACTTGCTGGTGCTGGACGTTGCACCGCCCATGCCGTCAGTCTGCTTGCCATACGGATCGGGCGAGCCGATCACGCGCATCAGCAGCGCATCGCGAGCAGCGCCCGGCACCTGCGCGGCTTCGGGCAGGTCCTGCAGGCGGAAGAACACGCCCTTGCTGGTGCCACCGCGCATGTAGGTGGCGGGAATACGGAGTTGCGGGAGGAAGGTCATGGATCGGGTTCCTGTGTGCAGTGAAACAATTCCTGGGGAGCCGTGCACCGACTTGGGGTGGGCCGGATGTACTGGCTTCATTCTCGATTCGATGCGCGTTCAAGCAGATTCTGGAAGTGCCCCGGGGGCAGAGGGGCAGGAAGCCCCGAAGCGACGCCTTCCGCGATCAATTGGCGCAGCAGGTCTTCAGCCTTGCTTCGCCGACGCTGACGGACAAGGTCACGAACGTACTCAGAAGCGCTGACATAGTCGCCTTCACGAACGTCCTGGTCCACGAATTGTCTGAGCTCATCTGTCAATACCACTTTGATATTGACCATGCAAACCTCCACTGCGGAACTGTCACGCGACAGTCTGCGAGGCACCAAAGGCAACGACAAGTGCAGAAAGCGCCAGCCTTTGCATAAAGAAGTCTTTGCCATCAGGCAGGCGCCTCAGCATGACTTCGCCGCGCCCGCGCTGACGTCCCTTGCTGCCAACGGAACAGATACAGGATGGCCAGTTTGGTGCTTGCGCTCACCGCGGCCAGCAGCAGCAAAGGCCATCCCATCCGCAGGCCCATGGCGAAGGCAAATACGATCGTGGACAGGTCCATCAGCAGAATCAACTGACTCATCCGCAGCGACACGGCACCGGTGTGGCCATTGCGCAGGATCAGCAGAATCTGGTGCAGGTAGCCCTGCGCCAGCAAGGCGGTGATCACCACAATCATCGCGCTGGCCACTACCCTGCCCTCATCCACATGACGGTTGCCCCAAGCCAGACCGGCCAGCGCGCAGATCAACAGCAGCACGGCTGCCAGCAGGCTGATCGTTGCGGAGCCACTTCGGCGGTCACGCCAGATCTCCACCAGGATGCTCATGACCAGTATCGATGCGAGCAAGCGCGGCCAGACAATGAAGTGATTGAATGGTGTGACGCTGTAGCCGTATATGAAGAACGAAAGGTACGCCAGGAAGCTGACCGTGAACTGGTTCAGCGACAGCACTGAAGTGGCGCTGTCAGTCGCGCCCGCACGTTCCCGGCGGCTGCGCACCAGTCGCAACTGCGCGCCCACACCCAACAGGCTCAGAAAAATGAAGGCCGTGTTGACCGTGCCTGCGATGTTGTAGAACGCCGTTCCCATGCAGATGGGGCAACGCCCCTCTCCTCTGTAACCACCGCCATGCGGGCCGAAGCCAGCATGGCGGTAACTCGACACAAGGTAGCCACCACTGCCTCACGCCACCTTGGCGCCTTCCAGGAAGTCCTGCGCGAAGCGCTGCAACACGCCGCCGGCCTCGTAGATGGCCACTTCCTCGTCGCTGTCCAGGCGGCAGGTGACCGGCACGATCACGTCCTGGCCATCGCGGCGGTGGATGACCAGGGTCAGGTCGGCGCGCGGGGTGCGCTCGCCGACCACATCGAAGGTCTCGGTGCCGTCGATGCCCAGGGTCAGGCGGGTGGTGCCCGGCTTGAACTCCAGCGGCAGCACGCCCATGCCGATCAGGTTGGTGCGGTGGATGCGTTCGAAGCCTTCGGCCACGATCGCTTCCACGCCGGCCAGGCGCACGCCCTTGGCGGCCCAGTCGCGCGAGCTGCCCTGGCCATAATCGGCACCGGCAATGATGATCAGCGGCTGTTTGCGCTCCATGTAGGTCTCGATCGCTTCCCACATGCGCATCACCTTGCCTTCCGGCTCCACGCGCGCCAGCGAACCCTGCTTCACGCTGCCGTCGTCGTTGCGCACCATCTCGTTGAACAGTTTCGGATTGGCGAAGGTGGCGCGCTGCGCGGTCAGATGGTCGCCGCGATGCGTGGCGTAGGAATTGAAGTCCTCTTCCGGCAGGCCCATCTTCGCCAGGTATTCGCCGGCGGCGCTGGAGGCCAGGATCGCGTTGGACGGCGACAGATGATCGGTGGTGATGTTGTCCGGCAGCACCGCCAGCGCGCGCATGCCGGCCAGCGTGCGCTCACCGGCCAGTGCGCCCTCCCAGTACGGCGGGCGGCGGATGTAGGTGCTCTGCGGGCGCCAGTCGTACAGCGGGCTGACCGCCGCGCCGTGCTCCACGCGCACGTTGAACATCGGGTTGTAGACCTTGCGGAACTGCTCCGGCTTCACCGCCGCCTTCACCACGGCGTCGATCTCGGCGTCGCTCGGCCAGATGTCTTTCAGGCGCACCTCGTTGCCGTCGGCGTCCACACCCAGCACGTCCTTTTCGATGTCGAAGCGCACGGTGCCGGCAATGGCGTAGGCGATCACCAGCGGCGGCGAGGCCAGGAAGGCCTGCTTCGCATACGGGTGGATGCGGCCGTCGAAGTTGCGGTTGCCCGACAGCACGGCCGTCGAATACAGGTCGCGGTCGATGATCTCCTGCTGGATCGCCGGGTCCAGCGCGCCGCTCATGCCGTTGCAGGTGGTGCAGGCGAAGGCGACGATGCCGAAGCCGAGCTTTTCCAGGTCCGGCAGCAGGCCGGCTTCTTCCAGGTACAGCTGCACCGCCTTCGAGCCCGGCGCCAGCGACGACTTCACCCACGGCTTGCGCAGCAGGCCACGTTCATTGGCCTTGCGCGCCAGCAGGCCGGCAGCGATCACGTTGCGCGGGTTGGAGGTGTTGGTGCAGCTGGTGATGGCGGCGATGATCACCGCGCCATCGGGCATCAGGCCCTGGGCCTGTTCGGCCTTGCCGGCCTCCAGCTTGGCTTCATCGGCGATGCCGCGCTCGGCCAGCTCGGACACCGGCAGGCGGCGGTGCGGATTGCTCGGGCCGGCCATGTTGCGCACCACGCTGGACAGGTCGAAGCGCAGCACGCGCTCGTACTGCGCGGTGGCCAGATCATCGGCCCACAGGCCGGTGGTGCGTGCGTAGTTCTCCACCAGTGCTACCTGCGATTCCTCGCGACCGGTCAGGCGCAGGTAATCGGTGGTCTGCGCATCGATGTAGAACATCGCCGCGGTAGCACCGTACTCGGGGCACATGTTGGAAATGGTGGCGCGGTCACCAATGGTCAGTGCCGCAGCGCCTTCGCCATAGAATTCAAGCCAAGCGCCGACCACGCGTTCCTTGCGCAGGAACTCGGTCAGCGCCAGCACCACGTCGGTGGCAGTGATGCCCGGCTGCGGCCGGCCGCTCAGTTCCACGCCGATGATGTCCGGCAGGCGCATCCACGAGGCGCGGCCCAGCATCACGTTCTCCGCTTCCAGGCCGCCCACACCAATGGCGATCACGCCCAGCGCGTCCACGTGCGGGGTATGGCTGTCGGTACCGACGCAGGTATCCGGGAACGCCACGCCGTCCTGCACGTAGACCACCGGCGACATCTTCTCCAGGTTGATCTGGTGCATGATGCCGTTGCCCGGCGGAATCACATCCACGTTCTGGAACGCCAGCTTGGTCCAGTCGATGAAGTGGAAACGGTCTTCGTTGCGGCGGTCTTCAATGGCGCGGTTCTTCTCGAACGCCTGCGGATCGAAACCACCGCACTCCACCGCCAGCGAGTGATCGACGATCAGCTGCACCGGCACCACCGGATTCACCTTGGCCGGGTCGCCGCCCTTGTCGGCGATCGCATCACGCAGGCCGGCCAGGTCAACCAGCGCGGTCTGGCCGAGGATGTCATGGCAGACCACACGCGCCGGGAACCACGGGAAATCGAGGTCGCGACGGCGCTCGATCAGCTGCGTCAGCGAAGCGGCCAGCGTGGCCGGATCGCAGCGGCGTACCAGGTTCTCGGCCAGCACGCGCGAGGTGTACGGCAGCGTGGCGTAGGCGCCGGGCTGGATCGCATCGACGGCGGCACGCGCATCGAAATAGTCCAGCGTGCTGCCGGGGAGGTTCTTGCGGTAATCGGTATTCATGGGCTGGCGGAGTACTTGGGGCGGGCCGGGTGCCGGCAATGCGGCGGCGAATGCATCCGGCCGGCGCAGGGCCGGCCGGATGGGTACAGCGGGTGGATCAGACGCGCTTGTCGATGGCGACGAAGTCGCGATCTTCCGGGCCGATGTAGTTGGCGCTCGGGCGGATGATCTTGCCGTCGATGCGCTGCTCGACGATGTGCGCGCTCCAGCCGGCGGTGCGGGCGATCACGAACAGCGGGGTGAACATCGCGGTCGGCACGCCCATCATGTGGTAGCTGACGGCGCTGAACCAGTCCAGGTTCGGGAACATCTTCTTGATGTCCCACATCACCGACTCCAGGCGCTCGGCAATGTCGTACATCTTCATGCTGGACTGTTCTTCGGACAGCTCGCGGGCCACATCCTTGATCACCTTGTTGCGCGGATCAGAGACGGTGTAGACCGGGTGGCCGAAACCGATCACCACTTCCTTGCGCTCGACGCGGGCCTTGATGTCTTCCTCGGCCTCATCGGGGTTGTCGTAGCGCTTCTGCACTTCGAACGCCACTTCGTTGGCGCCGCCATGCTTCGGGCCACGCAGCGCGCCGATGCCACCGCAGATCGCGCTGTACATGTCGCTGCCGGTGCCGGCGATGACGCGGCAGGTGAAGGTGGAGGCGTTGAACTCGTGCTCGGCGTACAGGATCAGCGAGGTGTGCATCGCCTTCACCCACGAATCCTGCGGCTTTTCGCCGTGCAGCAGGTGCAGGAAGTGGCCGCCGATCGAGTCGTCGTCGGTCTCCACGTCGATGGCGCGGCCGTTGTGGCTCCAGTGGTACCAGTACAGCAGCATCGAACCGAGGCAGGCCATCAGCTTGTCGGCGATGTCGCGCGCGCCCGGATGGTTGTGGTCGTCCTTCTCCGGGGCCACGCAGCCGAGCACGGATACGCCGGTGCGCATCACGTCCATCGGGTGCGCCGACGGCGGCAGTTCTTCCAGTGCGGCCTTCACTGCGGCCGGAATGCCACGCAGCGACTTCAGCTTGGCCTTGTACGAGACCAGCTCGGCGCGGGTCGGCAGCTTGCCGTGCACCAGCAGGTAGGCGATTTCCTCGAATTCGCTGGTGTTGGCCAGGTCCAGGATGTCATAGCCGCGGTAGTGCAGGTCGTTACCACTGCGGCCCACGCTGCACAGCGCGGTGTTGCCGGCGGCGGTGCCGGACAGGGCGACGGACTTCTTCGGCTTGAAGGTCGGGGTTGCGGTCGTATCGTTCATGTTTCCCTCCGAAAACTTGATGGTGCAGGGTACTGCTTATTTCTTGGCGGCGAACAGTGCATCGAGCTGCTGCTCGAAGGCGTGGTAGCCGATGCGGTCGTAGAGTTCTTCGCGGGTCTGCATGGTCTCCACCACGTTGCGCTGGTGGCCATCGCGGCGCACCGCCTGGTAGACGTTCTCGGCCGCCTTGTTGGCCGCACGGAATGCCGACAGCGGGAACAACTGGATGGCGACGCCGGCCGAGGCCAGTTCATCGCGGCTGAACAGCGGGGTGGCACCGAATTCGGTGATGTTGGCCAGCACCGGCACCTTCACCGCGTCGACAAAGCGACGGTAGGTATCCAGGTCGTAGGCGGCCTCGGCGAAGATGCCGTCGGCACCCGCCTCGACGCAGGCGATGGCACGCTCGATGGCCTTGTCCACGCCGTCCACCTGGATGGCGTCGGTGCGCGCGATCAGGAAGAAGTCCGGATCGGTCTTGGCATCGGCGGCGGCCTTCACGCGGTCGACCATTTCACCCTGCGAGACGATTTCCTTGCCCGGGCGATGACCGCAGCGCTTGGCGCCGACCTGGTCTTCGATGTGGCAGGCGGCCGCGCCGGCCTTGATCAGCGACTTCACGGTGCGCGCGATGTTGAACGCGCTCGGGCCGAAGCCGGTGTCGATGTCCACCATCAGCGGCAGGTCGCAGACATCGGTGATGCGGCGCACGTCGATCAGCACGTCTTCCAGGGTGTTGATGCCCAGGTCCGGCAGGCCCAGCGAACCGGCAGCGACACCACCACCGGACAGATAGATGGCGCGGAAACCGGCGCGCTTGGCCAGCAGGGCGTGGTTGGCGTTGATCGCGCCGATCACCTGCAGCGGCGATTCGGCAGCCAGCGCCTCACGGAAGCGGGCACCGGCAGAGAAAGGAGTGGAAGCGGTCATGCGGCAATCCAGGTTGGAGAACGGGTAGGTAGGCGCAAGCACCATGCCAAGCTGCAAGCCGTTGATTTCACGGGGATGACCGGCGCGCAACACTGAAACGAATGAAACATTGAAACAGATGTATCATGAAACATCGCTCCCACCCCTGCCGCCATGTACCTGCCCCGCTCCCCGCTGCGCCACGCCGATGCCGACCCGGGCCGCCCGGTGATCTGGACGGTCAGCGTCTCGCGCCTGACCGGCCTGCTCGGGGATGTCATTCCCGAATTCGACCGCCGCGCGCGCATCGAGCAGATCAACCTCGGCTTCGAGGACGCGGTGTCGGTGATCGGCCAGCGCCTGCGCCGCGAGCATTGCGACGTGGTGATTGCCGGTGGCTCCAACGCCGCCTGGCTGCGCAGCCGGTTGGAGCTGCCACTGGTGCCGATCCAGGCCAACGGCTTCGACCTGATGGAGGCGCTGGCGCGGGCGCGGCGCATCGCCAGCCGTATCGGCCTGGTCACCCACGCCAGCGACGTGCCGGTGTTCAGCAACTTCCAGCAGAGCTTCGGGCTGGACATCGAGCATCGCCGCTTCGTCACCCGCGAGGACGCGCGCGACTGTATCGCCGATCTGCGCGCCAACGGCATCGAGGTGATCGTCGGCACCGGCATGGCCATCGACCACGCCGAACAGGCCGGCCTGCCCGGCGTGCTGCTGTACTCGGCCGATTCGGTACGGCAGGCGTTCGAGCACGCGCTGGAACTGACCCAGACCCTGGCCCGCTCCGGTGGCAGCCGGCCCACGCCGCGCCGCCGCGCCGCACCGCGCAGCGATGCCCACGACCTGCTCGGTGACAGCGAAGCGATGGCGCAGGTGCGCGCGCAGATCGCGCTGTATGCACCGCATGACAGCACCGTGCTGGTCACCGGCGAAACCGGCACCGGCAAGGAGCTGGTCGCACGCCAGCTGCATGCGGGCAGTGGCCGACGCGGCCGCTTCGTCGCGCTGAACTGCGGTGCGATCAGTGAATCGCTGTTGGAAGCCGAGCTGTTCGGCTACAGCGATGGCGCCTTCACCGGCGCACGTCGCGGCGGACGCGTCGGCCTGGTTGAAGCCGCCGACGGCGGCACCCTGTTCCTGGATGAGATCGGCGAGCTGCCGCTGCCATTGCAGACCCGCCTGCTGCGGGTGCTGGAAGAACGTGAAGTACTGCGCGTGGGCGCCACCGAACCCACCCCGGTCGACCTGCGCGTGGTCGCCGCCACCCTGCAATCGCTGGAGCAGCGCGCGGCAGCGGGCAGCTTCCGTCGCGACCTGTATTACCGGCTGGCCGCGCTGCGCATCGCCCTGCCGCCGCTGCGTGCACGGCGCGGTGACATCCCGCTGCTGGCCCGGCATTTCTTCCGCCAGCTGCGTGGCATCGATGCGCCGCTGGACGAGGATGCGATGGCAGCGCTGTGCGCCGCAGAATGGCCGGGCAACGTGCGTGAGCTGCGCAACCTGGTGGATCGGTTGCGCATCCATTGGCAGCCCGGTGAAGGGCTGATCGATGCGGCGCGACTGCGGCAGCTTGCGCCCGAGCTGACAAGCGAAGGCGCGACGGCACTGCCGGTGGAAAGCAACGGCAAGCGCCCGCCGCGTGCGCAGCTGGAAGCATTGCTGCAGGAACACCGCAATGATCGCGAGGGCATGGCCCAAGCGCTGGGCGTATCGCGCACCACGCTGTGGCGTTGGCTGCGCGCGGAAGGCCTGTAGCGTCGAGCTTGCTCGACCGCCCTTGTAGAGTCGAGCTTGCTCGACCGCCTTTGTAGAGTCGAGCTTGCTCGACTGAGGAAAATCAGCCGAGCATGGCTCGGCTCTACAGGAAGAGCAGTCGAGCAAGCTCGACGCTACAGAAGCTGCGCGCGACGACGCGCGTCGAAGGCGAAGCGGCCACTGCCCACCGCCGCAATCCACAGCAACAGCACGCCCAGCGGCACTTCGCTCAGATAGAAGAACCAGCTCAGCCAATCCAGCACGCCCAGCCCGGCCGGAATACGCGCGATGCCGTCGGTCAGCGCAGCCACCGCGCAGATCGCCGCCAGCAGCAGGGCCGACGGGCGGCTCAACAGGCCCAGCACCAGCAGGCCACCGGCAATCCATTCAATGGCCCCGAGCACCGGCGCACTGAACACCGGGAACGGGATGCCCGCCTCGACCAGCGTATGCACCATGCGCTCGCGCCCGGCATCGGTGAACACCTTGTTCCAGCCGGAGACGCAGAACATCACCCCGGCCACGATGCGGGCCAGCAGCAAGAGCAACGCTTCCACGCCGCGGCGCGGCGGCGGCACAGCAAACAGGCAACGCCAGGCAGGCATGGCAACTCCGCAGATCGAGGGCATCGGCCGGAGTGTGCCGGCCAGCGACCTGCTCGCAGATGAAGCAGGCCGGTCCGTTCACGACAAACGCAGACTTCTGTAGAGCCGAGCCCATGCTCGGCTGATACTTTCGAAGGAGCAGCCGAGCATGGGCTCGGCTCTACAGCAGCCCCAGCACCATCCCGCCTTACGGGTACAGCAGGCGCTTGCTCCAGCGGCCTTCGGCACCGGCTTCATAGCACCAGCGCTCGTGCAGGCGGAACTGCGCGCCGTACCAGAACTCGATGCGGTCGGGCACCACGCGCAGACCACTCCAGCCGTCCGGACGCGGCACGTCCTTGCCCTCGAAACGTGCCTCGACCTCCGCCACGCGTGCATCGAACTCTTCGCGCGTCGCCAGCGTCTTCGACTGCTGCGAGGCCCACGCACCGATCTGGCTCATGCGCGGGCGGCTGGCGAAATAGGCATCGGCCTCGGCATCGGCGACCTGTTCGACACGGCCCTCGATGCGCACCTGGATGCCGGCCTCGCGCAGGCTGCGCCACAGGAACAACAGCGCGGCCTGCGGATTGGCCTGCAGTTCCTGCCCCTTGTGGCTGTCCAGATGGGTGTAGAACACGAAACCGCGCTCATCGAACGCCTTCAGCAGCACCGTGCGCGCCGAAGGGCGGCCGTGGGTATCGGCGGTGGCTACGGTCATCGCGTTCGGCTCGACCTCGCGGCTCTGTTTGGCCTCTTCGAACAGGCCGGCAAACGTGGACAGGGCTTCGGCGTACAGGTCGCTCATGATTGCGTTCTTCTCACACGGATTGGGCTATTGTGGCTGCATGGCCGCTGCTGCGTATATGCCCCAGGTGAAAGGATTCCCCGAAACATTGGCCGAACAGGCGCTGGACGATGCGCTGGGCAGCGGCGCAGCGGTTCCAGTATTGGCGATCAGCGGCCTGCAGGGGAGCGGCAAATCGACGCTGGCCGCACAGGTGGTGGCGCGCGCACAGGCGCGCGGCCTCAACGCGGCGACGCTGTCCATCGATGACGTCTACCTGACCCGCGCCCAGCGCCAGCGGCTGGCCCGCCAGGTGCATCCGCTGCTGATCACCCGCGGCCCACCCGGCACCCATGACCTGCCACTGGCCCACGCCGTGCTCGACGCAGTGGCCGCGCGGCAACCCTTCGCCCTGCCCCGCTTCGACAAGCTGGCCGACGAGCGCCTGCCCCAAGCGCAATGGCCGCGAATTGAACACCCCCTCGACCTGCTGGTGTTCGAAGGCTGGTTCCTGGGCACACCGGCGCAGGATGACGACGCGCTGGACAGCCCGCTGAACGCACTGGAACGTGAAGCCGACGCCGACGGCCGCTGGCGCCACTGGTGCAACCAGGCGCTGGCCCGCGACTACCCCGCGCTGTGGCAGCGCTGCGACCGCCTGTGGTTTCTGCAGCCGCCGGATTTTTCGGTGGTGCCGCGCTGGCGCTGGCAGCAGGAGCAGAACCTGCAGGTCGCGCAGCCGGGCCGGCACGGCATGAGCCGGCCACAGCTGGAGCGCTTCGTGCAGTACTACGAGCGGGTCAGCCGGCAGGCGCTGCAGGCCTTGCCGGCCCTGGCCGACCACGTGGTGGTGCTGGACGGCCAGCGCCAGGTGCAGGCACTGCGCTGAACGCGCTTATTCGACCAGGAAGGTCACCCGCAGGTTGACCCGCCATTCGGTGATCTCGCCGCTGCCGTTGGTCACCACCTTGGTCTCGTTCACCCAGGCGCCCTGGATGCCCTTGACCGTCTCGGAGACCTTCTTCAACCCGCTGCGTACGGCGTCCTCGACACTTTTCGGCGAGGAGGCGGTGATTTCGATGACCTTGGCGACCGACATGGGCTGTACTCCGGCTGGCGCGGGAACCCCCCGCAGGAACCACCACCCTGACGTGAAGAACGTAAAGGCCGGGGCACGGAGGTGTTAGCATCAGAGGGCATGAATCCTGCTCCGAACCTGATCCTGATCGGCCCGATGGGCGCCGGCAAAACCTGCATCGGCCGCCGCCTCGCCGAGCGCTTCACGCTGGACTTCGTCGATGTCGACCAGGCCATCGTCGATGCCGCCGGCGCCAGCATTCCGACCATTTTCGAGCACTCCGGCGAAACCGGCTTCCGCACCCACGAACGCGAAGCGCTGGCCCGCGTGCTGGCAGGCCGCGGCCAGCTGGTTTCCACCGGTGGCGGCGCGGTGCTCGATCCGGGCAACCGTGCCCTGATCGCCCAGCGCGGCTTCGTGGTCTACCTGCGGGTCAGCGTGACCGCACAACTGGAACGGCTGGCCCGCGACAAGGGCCGGCCGCTGCTGCAACGCCCGGACCGCGAGCAGGTGCTGCATGACCTGGCCGCGCACCGCGACCCGCTCTACCGCAAGCTGGCCGACCTCACCCTCGATACCGACCCGTACACCGCTGCCGATGCGACCGCCCAGCTGGTGGTCAAGCTGGCCACGCAATGGCAGCGCCAGGACCTGACTGCATGACCTCCCCCGCCCTGCTGCAGGTCGCCGTTGGCGGCGACCGCCCCTACTCCATCACCATCGGCGCCGGTGCGCAGGCCGACGGCACTGCGCTGGCCTCGCATGTGCGCGGCCGTCACGTGCTGCTGCTCAGCGACAGCGAAGTGGCGCCGCGCTACCTGGCGGCGGTGAAGCAGACGCTGCTGGCCGCACGCCCGGACCTGATCATCGGCGAGCACGTGCTGGCCGCCGGTGAAGCGTCCAAGACCCTGGCCGAATTCGGCCGTGCAATCGAAGCACTGGCCGCGCTCGGCGCCACCCGCGATGCCTGCGTGTTCGCCCTCGGCGGCGGCGTGGTCGGCGATCTGGCCGGTTTCGCTGCGGCGTGCTGGATGCGCGGCGTGGACTGCGTGCAGCTGCCGACCACGCTGCTGGCGATGGTCGATTCGTCGGTGGGCGGCAAGACCGCCGTCGACATTCCGGCCGGCAAGAATCTGGTCGGCGCCTTCCATCCGCCGCGCGCGGTGATCGCCGATACGCGCGTGCTGGCCACCCTGCCGCCGCGCGAGCTGCGTGCCGGCCTGGCCGAAGTGGTGAAGTACGGCGCGCTGGGCGATGCGGTGTTCTTCGAGTGGCTGCAGCAGCATGCCGATGCGCTTCTTGCCGGTGAGGATGCGGTGCTTTCCGAAGCCATCGCGCGCAGCTGCCGGCACAAGGCCGCCATCGTCGAGCGTGACCCGTTCGAGAAGGGCGAGCGTGCCCTGCTCAACCTCGGCCACACCTTCGGCCACGCCATCGAAACCGAACAGGGTTACTCGGCCCCCGGCCGCGATGCGCTGAACCATGGCGAGGCGGTGGCGGTGGGCATGGTGCTGGCCGCGCAGCTGTCCACCGACCTGGGCCTGGCCGAAGACAGCGACCGCGCCCGCCTGCAGGCGCTGCTGGAACGCCTCGGTTTGCCGGTGACGATCCCGGCCGGGCTGGACCCGCAGGCCCTGCTCGGCCGCATGCGGCTGGACAAGAAGAACGTGGCCGGCCGTCTGCGCCTGGTGCTGTGGCGCGGCATGGGCCGCGCCGAAGTGGTGCCGGACGTGGATGAGGCGGCGGTGCTGAAGGTGCTCTCGGCCCGGTAGTGCCGGCCGCTGGCCGGCAACTTCAGCAACGAGGAAGCCGGCCAGCGGCCGGCACTACCGGGCTGCGCGGCAGGATTGACGGCCAGCGGCCGGCACGACCGTGTTGCGGCGGGGGTCACCCTGGCCCCGCTACAATCGGCGCCATGCACGTCTACCTGCAACATCCCGACGCCGGTGCGCAGGCACCGCGCTTCCTGCGCCTGAACCTGCAGCCGGACCTGTTCGGCGGCTGGGAGCTGCTGCGCGAGAGCGGCCGCGTCGGCGGCCGCTCGCAGCTGCGGCGTGAGCTGTTCCTGCAGGCCGACGATGCCCGACATGCCTTCGAGAAAGCCCGTGATGCCGAACTGCATCGCGGCTTCCAGATCCTTTCGCACGGCGACTGACGCCGCTGCCCACTTTCGTCCAAGGAATGCCCACCGTGACCAGCCCTCTCCGCAACGATCGCCTGCTGCGCGCCCTGCGCCGCGAACCGGTGGATTGCACGCCCGTCTGGCTGATGCGCCAGGCCGGCCGCTACCTGCCGGAATACCGCGCGACCCGGGCCAAGGCCGGCAGCTTCCTGGCCATGGCCAAGACCCCGGAGATCGCCTGCGAAGTCACCCTGCAACCGCTGCGCCGCTTCCCGCTGGACGCGGCCATCCTGTTCTCGGACATCCTCACCATTCCCGACGCGATGGGCCTGGAGCTGTACTTCGTCGAAGGCGAAGGCCCCAAGTTCCGCCACCCGGTGCGCGATGAAGCGGCCATCGCCAGGCTGGCGGTGCCGGACATGGAGCAGGACCTGGGCTATGTGATGGACGCGGTGCGGCTGATCCGCCGTGAACTCGACGGCCAGGTGCCGCTGATCGGTTTCTCCGGCAGCCCGTGGACGCTGGCCTGCTACATGGTCGAAGGCGGCGGCAGCAAGGACTTCGCGCGCATCAAGGCGATGGCGCTGAACCACCCGCAGGCGCTGCACCGCCTGCTGGAGGTCACCACCGAGGCGGTGATCGCCTACCTCGGCGCGCAGCGCGCGGCCGGTGCGCAGGCGCTGCAGGTGTTCGACACCTGGGGCGGCGTGCTGTCGCCGGCAATGTACCGCGAGTTCTCGCTGCGCTACCTGCAGCGCATCGCCGAAGGCCTGGAGCGTGGCCAGGGCAGCGAACGCACGCCGCTGATCCTGTTCGGCAAGGGCACCGGCCTGCACCTGGACGCTCTGTCGCAGACCGGTGCCGATGCGCTGGGCCTGGACTGGACGCTGGACCTGGATGAAGCGATGCGCCGTACCGGCGGCCGCGTCGCCCTGCAGGGCAACCTCGACCCGACCACCCTGTACGCCTCGCCGGATGCGATCGCCGCCGCCGCCGCGCGCGTGCTCGATACCTACGCCGCCGGCAACGGGGGTTCGCGCGAGGGCCATGTGTTCAACCTCGGCCATGGCATGTCGCCGGACATGGACCCGGCGCACGTGCAGGTCCTGGTCGACGCAGTGCACGCACACAGCCAGCGCTGAATCAAGCGCCGCAAGCGTCACGGTGCGACGTTGATCGCACCGTGACCCGGTTTGCGCGATCATGGCGCCCCCACGCTGCACCGGCCACACGCCATGCCCACATCGTCATCGACCTACAACCGCCACCGTCCCCTGCTGTGGCTGGTGTCCTTGGCGATCTTCATGCAGATGCTGGACTCGACCATCGTCAACACGGCATTGCCGGCGATGGCGGCCAGCCTGGGCGAAAGCCCGCTGCAGATGCAGTCGGTGGTGTTCAGCTATGCGTTGGCGGTGGCGACCTTTATCCCTGCTTCCGGCTGGATCGCCGACCGCTACGGCACCCGCCGCACCTTCCTGCTGGCCATCATCCTGTTCACCCTCGGCTCGCTCGCCTGCGCGCTGGCCCAGCACCTGCACCAGCTGGTCGGTGCGCGCGTGCTGCAGGGCATCGGCGGCGCAATGCTGCTGCCGGTCGGCCGGCTGGCGGTGATGCGCTCGGTGCCACGCGAGGATTTCCTGCGTGCGATGAGCTTCATCGCCATCCCGGCGCTGGTCGGCCCGCTGATCGGCCCGACCCTGGGCGGCTGGCTGGTCGAGATTGCCTCATGGCACTGGGTGTTCCTGATCAACCTGCCGATCGGCGTGATCGGTTTCATCGCCGCGATGAAAATCATGCCCGACCACTACGCCAGCCATCGCACCCGTTTCGACCTGCGCGGCTACATCATGCTGGCCTTTGCGATGGTGGTGCTGTCGCTGGCGCTGGACGGCATTTCCGGACTGGGCACGCCGCACGCACTGGTGATGCTGATGACCGTGGCCGGCCTGGCAGCACTGGTCGGCTACTGGCTGCATGCGGCCAATTCGACCGCGCCATTGTTCTCGCTGGCGCTGTTCCGCGTGCCCAGCTACCGCATCGGCATTCTCGGCAATCTGTTCTCGCGCATCGGCAGCAGCGCCATGCCGATGCTGATCCCGCTGCTGCTGCAGGTCGGCCTGGGCCTGGGCCCGATGAATGCCGGCCTGATGATGGTGCCGGTGGCGGCCGCCGGCATGGTCTCCAAGCAGCTGGCGGTGAAGCTGGTCGAACGTTTCGGCTATCGCCGCGTACTGATGGTCAACACGGTGCTGGTCGGGCTGGCGATGGCCAGCTTCATCCTGATGACACCGGGCCAGCACCTGGCGCTGCGGCTGCTGCAGCTGGCGTTCTTCGGCGCGGTCAATTCGCTGCAGTTCACCGTGATGAACACCGTGACCCTGCGTGACCTGGATCGCGAGTTCGCCAGTTCCGGCAACAGCCTGCTGTCGATGGTGATGATGCTGGCGGCCGGTTTTGGCGCCGCCGCGGCCGGCAGCCTGCTGGCCGCGTTCGGCAATCACCTGGACAGCACCGATGCCACGGCGGCGTTGCATGCCACCTTCCTGTGCGTCGGCGCGATCACGCTGACCTCGACGATGATCTTCTGGCAGCTGCCCGACACCAAGCCGGAGCCACGGCAGGTCGAGCACGTGGCGGAGTGAGGGGGTTCGGCAGGGCCTGCGGCCCTGCACCTGCTGCGGGCAAGGGCAAGGGCAACGGCGGGCTTGCTGCGGGATGGCGGGGCACTGTGGGTTTGCGGGGACGCCGTAAACCCATCCATGGGGGCTTGGTCGCCGCATCCATGCGGCTCACACCCCGCAAACCCACAGTGCCCCGCCTTCGAAGGATTCCTGCGATCTGTTGGTGGGTGTCGACCTTGGTCGACACGTCTGTCAGATGTCGAGAATGAAAATGGGGTCAGATCCGTTTTCCGGAGGAAAACGGATCTGACCCCATGCCGTCCAGCCGCTGCTTCAGTCGAGCAGGCTCGACTCTACGCAGGCCCTACCGCCCCATCACCTTGCCGATGGCCTCCATCAGCAGCTCACCGGTGACCGGCTTGCGCAGGAAACCGCCGATGCCGGCGGCCTCCACCTGCTGCTGCAGGTCAGGATCGGTGCGCGCGGTCACCGCCAGCAGCGGCAGCATGTAGCCCTGGTTGCGCAGATGCTGGGCCAGCTCGAAACCACTCAGACCCGGCAGGTCCAGGTCGAGCAGACCGACGTCGAAGTCACCGGCACTGATCTCACGCAGCGCCGCCAGCGCGTGCCCCGCATGCACGACCTCATGGCCACGCGCACTCAACAATCCGCGCATGACGTCGGCCACGGTGGCATCGTCTTCCACCAGCAGTACCCGCAACGGCGGCAGGCGCGTGGCTTCATCGCGATCCGCTGCAGCGCCCGTCTCGGCATCGGTATCGACCACCAGCGGCAACGGCAGCGTCACGCCGAAACAGGTGCCGCGCCCCAACTGGCTCTCCACCTGGATGCGGCCCTGCATCGCCTGCGCCAGCTCACGGCAGATCGCCAGCCCCAGACCACTGCCACCGTACTGTGCGGCGGTGCGTGCACCATCGGCCTGTTCGAATCGACGGAACAGGCGCTGCTGTTGTTCCTGGCTGATACCCGGTCCGGTGTCGCGCACTTCGAAGTGCAGCGCACGCAGGTCGCCGTCGCTGCGTGCGTGCAGGGTGATGGTGCCGCGGCTGGTGAACTTGACCGCGTTGGACAGCAGGTTGAGCAGGATCTGCCGCACCCGCATGGCATCGCCGGTGGCATGCAGACCTGCCGGCAACTGGTTGTCCAGGGTGAAGTGCAAGCCCTTCTGTGCCGCCAGCGGGCCCATCAGCGCGGCCAGATCCTGCAGCAGGCAGCTCAGCGCGAACGGCTTGGACTGCAGCTCCAGCCGCCCGGATTCGATCCGTGCCAGATCCAGTGCATCGTTGACCAGATGCAGCAGGTGCTCACCGGCGTGCCGGATCGACTGCGTGTAGCCACGCTGCTGTGGGTCCAGCGGCGAGGCCAGCAACAGTTCGCTCATGCCCAGCACGCCGGTCATCGGGGTACGGATCTCATGGCCCAGATTGGCCAGGAAACGGGTCTTGGCAGCCGATGCCTGTTCGGCCAGCTCCTGCTTGTGCAACGCCAGCTGATAGGCGTGGCGGCGTTGCAGGCGGCGGCGATAGAGCCACGCAAACCAGCTGGTCAGCAGCAGGGCGATCGACGCCAGCACCAGCAGCCCGGACAGGCTGCGCCACCAGGGCGGTTGCACGCGGAACTCCAGGCTCTGCACCCGCGACCAGACGTGGTCGGCCGAGCGCGCCTGCACTTCCAGCCGGTAGCTGCCCGGCGCGAGGCGCGAGAACAGGCGCTCGCCGGCCGGCCCGACTTCGACCCAGTCCGGGTCGTAACCGGCCAGGCGGTAGCGATAGGTGTTGGACGCCGAATCGGCAAAGGACAACAGCCGCGCGACGATGCGCAGGTCGCGGTCGCCGTCGGCGATCTGCAACGGTGCATCGTGGGTCATGTCCAGCACCTGCTCGTTGCGGCGCACTTCCACCCGCTCGATCACCAGCGGCGCGCGCCGCACCGAAGGCCGCACCTGCGCTGGATCGAACACCACCGCACCGGCCGGGGTACCGGCCACCAGATGACCGTCCGCCGCCGCGATCAACGTGTGTTCGCGGAACTCCTGGCTGGGCAGGCCATCGTGCACGCCGTACAGACGCACGCTCTGGCCATCGGCACTCACCCGCACCAGGCCGCGCGCACTGGTCGCCCAGGCCACGCCCTGGCCATCGACCACCAGGCCGGAGGCGGAAATGGCCGGGTATCCCTGTTCCGCGCCGATCACCGCCTGCCGTTCCAGGCGGCCCTGGCTCCAGCGATAACGCGACAGGCGGCCATCCTCGGACAGCCAGACCTGGCCATCACGACCGACATGCAACGCGTGGATGGCCGTTGCCGGCGCGCCCGGCACCGGCTGGAAGCGTCCGCTGTCGGGCAGCCACTGCAGCAGTCCGCGGCTGCTGGCCAGCCAGATATGATCCTGTGGCCCGCATTCGACATCGAGGTTGAGCTGGCCCTGCTGCAATCCGCGCTCACCGTTGTCCAGCTGGTGCCGCACGCGACCGTCGAGGTCACGCTGCTGCAGGCCCGAAGGCAGCATCAGCCAGAGACTGTCGCCGTCACAGGTCATCAAGGCCTCGACCACCCCTTCCATCGCGGCATCGGCGCCGGCCTCGCGCCCCCATCGGCGCAGCTCGCGCCGCTGCGGGTCGTAACGGATCAGGGCATCGGTGGAACCGACCCAGACCTGGCCGTGGCGGTCTTCGCGCACCGAGGTCAACCAATGCATGCCATTGACCCAGGTCCGGTGCTGTTCGACCTTGCCGGTCCTGGGATCGAAGCGGTCCAGCGCGCCGTGCCCGCCGACCGCCCATACGCCGCCATTGCGCGAAGCGCTGGTACCCAGCACGAGTGCGTTGCGCAGCGAGCTGGGGTCATCCTCCAGGCGCGACAGCACGGAGAACTGCCACCAGCGCGGCAGCAGGTGCCACAGCCCGGCATTGGTGCTCGCCAGCCAGATGCCGCCTTCCCGATCCTCGTAGGTGCCGGTCCAGTTGGGCCGGACCGGACCGCGCGCGATCGCGCTGTACAGCGGCACGGTCTGGTACTGGCCATCGACCGCGCGGCCCAGGCCGGTGCGGGTATCCAGCCAGTGCCCTCCCTGCTCGTCGCGCAGCATCATGCCCAGCACCTGCTCGCCCGGTGGCAGCTTCCACGGCGGTGCTTCGAAGCGCCCGTCCGGGCGACGCACCGTGGCACCGGCCATGGTGCTGATCCACAGGCTGCCATCGGGCTCGGTGGTCAGCCCGTTGATCAGCGGACTGGGAATGACGTCGGCGCCGACGCGTTCGAAATCGGTACCGGTCCAGCGCGCGACACCATGCTTGGTGCCGATCCACAGGCTGCCATCGGCCAGCGTGGCCAGGTACGGCACCGACGATGAGGGCAGGCTGCGCGGGTTGTTCGGCTCGGGCAGGAAACGCTGCAGGCGGTCGTGGCTGTCCAGCCGGTACAGGCCGCCCTCATGGGTGCCGAACCAGATCGAGCCATCCGGCGTGCTGGCCAGGCTCCAGACCGTGTTGGTCCCCATCAACGGCTGGCTGCTGCGGTCGTAGAAGTGCAGCTGGCGGCGGTCGGCCGACATCCGTACCAGGCCCGCATTCTCGGTACCGATCCACAACTGGTTGCGGGCATCGACCAGCACCGTCCAGATGCGGTTGTCGCGCAGGCCATCTTCCGAGCGCCAGACCCGGTAGGTACGCCCATCGTAACGGGCCAGGCCGTCGTTGGTGGCGATCCACAGGTAGCCGTAACGGTCTTCGGCCATGCGGTTGACCGTGTTGGACGGCAGGCCATCGAACACCGTCACCTGTCGCGGACTCGGCGGCACCGGCTGTGCAGCAACCGGCGACACGCAGCACAGCAGGACCAGCAGCAGCATCGCCGCCCGCAGATACACCACCGATGGCCTCCTCACACTGGATCTGATGATGCCCGCACAGCGGGCGTCGGCATGGTAAACCGAAAGTCGCACCCTTCACGCTGGGCAACGCCGCAGTCACGCCATGGCTTGTCGTTTTGCGCGCGCCTGGGCAATCGCAGCCACCAGCAGGTCACCGGTCACCGGCTTGCGCAGGAAGCCGTCGAATCCAGCGGCCAGCACCTGGGTCTCGGCGTAGGCATCGGAGCGTGCGGTCACCGCCACCAGCGGCAGCTCGTAGCCCATCGTGCGCAGCTGGCGGGCGATGGCGGTGCCATCCAGCGCCGGCAGGTCGAGGTCGAGCAGGCCGACATCGAAGCGATGGGTGGCAATCTCGGACAATGCGCCCAGGCCGTGCAGCACATGGACCACGTCGTGTCCGCGTCCACGCAGCAGGCCAGCAATGACCTCGGCAACGGTCGCATCATCCTCCACCAGCAGGATGCGCAGCGGTGGCAGCTCCGGCGACGCCGCCGGCTCACCGCTGGCACGCGCCGCCTGCCGGGTCCACGGCAGCGGCAACTGCACGCGGAACCGGGCCCCCTTGCCGGGCTGGCTGTCCACCTCGATGTGCCCGCCCATCGCCACCGCCAGCTCCTGGCAGATCGCCAGGCCCAGCCCACTGCCGCCATAGCGCGATGCCGTGCGCGGCCCCTCGGCCTGTTCGAATCGATGGAACAGGCGCTGCTGCTGCTCGGCATTGATGCCCGGGCCGCTGTCATGCACCTCGAAACACACACCGCCTCGTTCTTCCAGGTGCACCGACAGGCCCACGTGCCCGCGCTCGGTGAACTTGATGGCGTTGCCCAGCAGGTTCAGCAGGATCTGGCGGACACGCATTTCATCGCCGCTGACGCTGATCGGGCCCAGCGGATCCTCGCCGCGCTGGAAGGCCAGCTGGCGCTGCTGTGCCATCGGCTGCATCAGGCCCTGCACCTGGTCGAGCAGCTCCTTCAGATCGAACGGGTGCAGGTCCAGTTCCAGCCGGCCGGCCTCGATGCGGGCCAGGTCCAGTGCATCGTTGACCAGCCGCAGCAGGTGGCTGCCGGCCTGCTGGATCGAACCAGCATAGCTGCGCTGCATCGGGTCCAGCGGCGTGGCCAGCAGCAGCTCGCTCATGCCCAGCACGCCGGTCATCGGCGTGCGCACCTCGTGGCCGAGCGTGGCCAGGAAGCGGCTCTTGGCCTGCGAGGCCTGCTCGGCCAGCTGCTGCTTGTGCACGGTCAGCTGCCATTGCTGGCGCCGGCGCAGCCGCGCACGGATCGCCCAGGCCAGCGTCAGCAGCAACAGCGACCCCAGCAGCACGTAGCCGAAGATGGCCATGCCGCTGCGCCACCACGGCGGCAGCACCTTCACCTGCAGCCGCTGCGAAGCGGTCCACGCCCCGTTGGAGGACGCCGCCTGGACTTCGATGACGTAGTGGCCGGTCGGCAGCCGCGACAGCGTGCGCTGGCCGTCGCCGCCCTGTTCCACCCAGTCCTGGTCGTAGCCCTGCACGCGGAAACGGTAACGGTTGCCCTGCGGGCTGGCGTAGGACAACAGCCGCGCGTCGATCTGCAGGTCACGGTCATCCGGCCCCAACAGCAGCGTGCCGGTGACCGGCAACGGTTGCCAGCCACGCGCATCGTCGCGGCGCACGCGCACTTCGGCGATCACCAGCGAGGAAGGCGGCCGCGCACTGTCAGCAGCATTCACGTCAAAGGCCACCAGCCCGGTCTGGGTCACCGCCAGCACACGGCCATCGGCGTTCACTGCCGGTGGCCGCCCGGTGAATTCGGCGTCTGACAGGCCATCGCGCTCGTTGAACTGCTGCAGGCGGCGTGCCTTGGGATCCCAGCGCAGCAGGCCGCGCGGCGTCGTGGCCCACAGCTGGCCGTTGTCGGCCAGGGCCAGCCCGCCCATGCTGACCGGTGGCACGCCCGCAGCCCCGTCGATGCGCTGGATCAGCCGCAGGCTCATGCCATCCCACTGGTAGCGCTCGAAGGCGCCCTGGCGCGCCAGCCACATCTGCTGCGGATCGATCCACACCAGGTCATAGATCGGCCCGCGCGAAACGCCCGGCACCGCCTCGAAGCGTCCAGCCTGCGCGCGCCAGATCCCCATCTCTCCCATGATCCAGGGGCGGCCGTGGTCATCGAAACGGATCTGTTCGATGGGCGCATCGGCGCTGCCCTGGAACTGCTGCAACGGATAGCTGTGCAGCAGCCGCCCCTCGGCGCTGCGCTGCTGCAGGTCCAGGCCCATCACCGATACCCAGACCGTGCCATCCGGCGCCTGCCGCATCAGGTCGATGCGCTGGCGCAGGTCGGCACTGCCATCGATGCGCCAATCCTGCAGTGCACCGCTGGCCGGGTCGTACACGGTGATGCGTCCACCGCGTCCCAGCCAGAGGCGCCCGTCCGGGCGCGGCAGCACCGACCACACCACACCGCTGCCGAGCTGGCGGTCGCTGGCAAGCAGGCGCAGGGTGCCCTGCGCATCGAGCCGGTAAACGCCACGGGCCGAGCCGACGTAGTAGTTCTGCCCGTCGCTGGCCGCGCTCAGCAGGTACTGGCTGTCCAGCGGCTTGCCATCGAGCTGGTTCCAGATCGAGAAGCGCCGCCAGTCCGGCGGCAGGTAGGCCAGGCCCTGGGTGAGCAGTGCCACCCACAACCCGCCCTCGTGGTCCTGCAGCAGATCCAGCACGCCGCTGTGTGCGGTCAGGAAGCCGCTGCCACGGTCACCCTCGAGCCGGCGTAGCATGGCCGCATCCCCGCGCAGCAGCCCATCGGAGGTGCCGGCCCAGTAGCCGCCCTGGCGATCGGCCAGCACCAGCGCCGAACGCAGCTGGGCACTGTCGGCCCAGCGCGGGCGACTGACCCGGTCCTGAGCGTCGATGCGGTACAGGCCATCGTTCTGGCTGCCCACCCAGATCGAACCGTCGGCATCGCGACTGAGCCGGAGCACGCTCAGCGTGCCCAGTTCGCGTGCGCCCACCGGCTCGAAGCCGGTCCCGTTCCAACGCGCCACCCCGGCTTCGGTGCCCACCCACAGCCGGCCCTGTGCATCGACCAGGCTGGTGAAGATGCTGTTGCTGGGCAGCCCGCCGGGATGCGCCGGATCATGGGTGTACAGGCGTACGCTGCCATCTTCGCCGAGGCGGCACACACCATGGTTGTTGGTGCCGATCCACAAGGCGTCTTCGGCGTAGGCCAGCGCCCAGAACTGTCCCTCGCAGAGGGAGTTGACCGTGTCGAAGGTCCTGAAGCGCGCACGATCGGCATCCAGCCGGGCCACGCCCTTGCCGTTCATGCCCACCCACACCCGGTCCAGCGGATCGATCAGCAGCGTCTCGATCTCATTGCCGGGCAACGAACCCGGCTGGTCCGGATCGTGCTCCCAGACCCGCAGGCTGTTGCCGTCGTAGCGGGCAAGGCCGCCGTCGGTGGCCGCCCAGATGTGTCCCTGGCGATCCTCGGCCAGGGCCACCACCATGCGCGAGGGCAATCCTTCGGCGGCCCCGAAGCGGCGCAGGCGTGGTGTTTCAGCCATGTCCGGGGTCGCCGCGGCGGCGGTGATCGCGCCCAGCAGCAGTCCCAACCCCGCAATGCCACGGCACCACTGCCGCCAGCGACTCTTCATCCTGAACCCCCTGTCCTGGGCCGATTGTCACACAGGGCCGGGTTCATGGCTGCAACAGCCTGTTTCCAGCGGCGGCGCCACCACGAACTGTTGCAGTCATGCACGCAACGTTGGCAGGGGGCTGTGCGTATGATCGCAACGTCCCCTTCCCGGAGCCCGCCATCGATGCGTCCCTGCCTGGCCCTGCTGCCGATGCTGCTCGCCACCGCCCCCGCCTGGGCGGCCGCTGACACCTATCGGCTCGATCCGGTGCACACGCGGGTGCTGTTCTCGATCGACCACGCCGGCTACTCGCAGGCCATGGGAACGGTCTCCGGCAGCGAGGGCCGCCTGCAGTTCGATCCCGACAACTGGCGCGATGCCACGCTGGACGTCGAGGTGCCGGTGTCGCGGTTGGACCTTGGTGACGCCAAGTGGAACCAGGCCACCCTGGCCCGCAGCCTGCTCGACGGCGAACGTTTCCCGAACGCGCGCTTCGTCTCCAGCCGGGTCGAACCGATCGATCCCAAGCGCGCCCACGTGATCGGCACGCTGACCCTGCGCGGGGTCAGCCAGGAGGTCACCCTGGAGGTGACCCTCAACGCCCTCAAGCGCTACCCGCTACCGCCGTTCCGGCGTACCGCCGGCTTTTCCGCCACCACCACGCTGAGCCGGCGCGCGTTCGGCATCACCGCCTGGCCGGGCGTGATCGGTGATGCGGTGCAGGTACGTATCGAGGCTGAAGCCACCCTCGACCGCAGCGACACGCCGGGAACTCCCGCCGTCGTCCCGCACTCCGACCCCAAGACGGCCCCCAAGGACCCTTCATGACCGCCAAGAACACCCCCGCCGCCTGGGGGAGTGTCAGCCAGATCCTGCACTGGTTGATCGCCCTGCTGATTCTCGCCCTGGGCGTGGTCGGCCTGACCATGGGCGAACTGCCCAAGACCCCGAAATACTTCTGGGTCTACACCGCGCACAAGTCGATCGGCATCACCGTGCTGGCGCTGGTGCTGTTCCGTCTCGGCTGGCGCCTGTATGCCGGTGCGCCGAAGCCGGTGCCGGGCGTGCCCAGCTGGCAGGAGCGCATCGCCAGCGCCACCCACGTGCTGCTGTATGTCCTGATGTTCGCCATCCCGCTGTCAGGCTGGCTGTACGACTCGGCCAGCGGCCTGCGCCCGTTCCGCTGGTTCGGCCTGGTCGACGTGCCCAAGCTGAGCGGCCCCGACCCGCAGGTGGTCGCGGTGTCCCATGCCATCCACGAATACGGCTTCTGGCTGTTGATCGCGGTGGTGCTGGCCCACGCCGGCGCTGCCTTCTACCACCACCTGTTCCAGCGCGATGCGACCTTGTCCCGCATGTTGCCGCGCGGCTGGCTTGCCTCCCCTCAGAAGGACTGACCGATGAACCTGAAACTGACCACTCCGGCCGCCGTGGCCGCCGCCCTGGCCGGCATGCTGGCCACTGCCCCGGCGCTTGCCGCCGACTACGCACAGGCGCCCGGTGCCGGTTCGATCCTGGTGTTTGCCAGCAAGTACGACGGCGAAGTGTTCACCGGCAGCTTCCCCGGCTTTGCCACCAAGCTCAGCTTCGACCCGGCCAATCCGGCCGCCGGTTCGCTGGACGTGGTGATCCCGCTGGCCGGCGCAAAGAGCGGCAACAGCGACCGTGACTCGACCCTGCAGGGCGCCGACTTCTTCAACGTCGGCAAATTCGCCACCGCGCGCTACACCGCCAAGGGCTTCCGCGCCGTCGGCAATGATCAGTTCGCCGCCGATGGCACGCTGGAACTGCGTGGCGTCAGCAAGCCGGTCACCCTCACCTTCACCTGGAAGCCGGGTGCGCAGCCGGTGCTGACCGGCAAGGCCACGGTCAAGCGCCTGGACTTCGCGGTGGGTGCCGGTGACTGGGCCGACACCAAGACCATCCCCGACGAAACCGCGATCAGCACGATCGTGAAGTTCGACGCGAAATAAGACGCTTCCGGTAGTGCCGGCCGCTGGCCGGCATCACCGGGCATCGCAACGCATCTGGTAGTGCCGGCCGCTGGCCGGCATCACCGGGTATGGCGGGGTTGCCGGACAGCGGCCGGCACTACCGATCGACGGCCAGCCAGGCCTGCACTGTGACCGCATCGAACGGCCAGTCCAGCTCGCGATCGCCCGCCTCGTCGCGCAGCACCGGCACGCGGGCGCCATACCGTGCTTCCAGCGCCGGCTGGTCATCCAGGAACACCGATTCGAACTCCGGCGCCCGCGCCTTGGCCAGCTCGGCCAGGGCCAGGTCGCACAGGTGGCAGTCGTCACGCTGGATCAGGATCAACACCGGTTCGGCTCCCATGGCGGAAATGCTGCGCCGCAGCCATCGAATGGCCCGGCAAGCCGTTAGAATAGCGGCTTGTCCGGTACCCGCAGTTTGGCATCCATGGCTGTCAGCACGTTCGACGTTTTCAAGATCGGCATTGGTCCGAGTTCCTCGCACACCGTCGGGCCGATGAAGGCCGCCGAGCGATTCATCCACCGCTGGCTGCTGGATCCGGGCCGCCTGCACGAGGTCGCCCGCATCCGCGCCGATGTCTACGGCTCGCTGGCGCTGACCGGCCGCGGCCATGGCACCGACAAGGCGATCCTGCTCGGCCTGGAAGGCCAGCGCCCGAACCTGATCGATCCGGACATCATTCCGGCCACGCTGGAGCGCATCCGCAGCAGCAAGCGCATCCAGCTGATGGGCCAGCACGAGATCGCCTTCGACGAGAAGCGCGACCTGGGCATGAACAAGCGCCAGAAGCTGCCGTACCACACCAACGGCATGCGCTTCACCGCGTACAACGCCGAGGACGAAGTGATCGCCACCCGCGATTACTACTCCATCGGTGGCGGCTTCGTGGTCAACCAGGACGACGCGGCCGATGACCGCATCGTGCCCGACGAAACCCCGCTGCCCTACCCGTTCAAGAGCGGCGACGAGCTGCTGGCGCAGACCGCGCGCAGCGGCCTGAGCATCGCCCAGCTGATGTTCGAGAACGAGAAGTGCTGGCGCAGCGAAGACGAGATCCGCGCCAACCTGCGCGAGATCTGGAGCGCCATGCAGTCGTGCGTGGCACGCGGCATCCGCGAGGAAGGCGTGCTGCCGGGTGGCCTGAAGGTGGGCCGTCGTGCGCCGGCGCTGTACCGCGAGCTGTCGTCGAAGCCGGAAGCGGCGATGCGCGATCCACTGACCACGCTGGACTGGGTGAACCTGTACGCACTGGCGGTGAACGAGGAAAACGCAGCCGGTGGCCGTGTGGTCACCGCGCCGACCAACGGCGCGGCCGGCGTGCTGCCGGCGGTGCTGCACTACTTCGATCGTTTCTGCCCGGGTGCGAACGAACAGCGCGTGTTCGATTTCCTGCTGACCTCGGCGGCAATCGGCATCCTGTACAAGGAAAACGCCTCGATCTCCGGCGCCGAAGTGGGCTGCCAGGGCGAAGTGGGCGTGGCCTGCTCGATGGCCGCCGGCGGCCTGGTCGCGGCACTGGGTGGCAACCCGAGCCAGATCGAGAACGCCGCGGAAATCGGCATGGAACACAACCTCGGCCTGACCTGCGACCCGATCGGTGGCCTGGTGCAGATTCCGTGCATCGAGCGCAACGCGATGGGCGCGGTGAAGGCGATCAACGCCTCGCGCATGGCGATGCGCGGCGACGGCAAGCACAAGGTGTCGCTGGACAAGGTGATCAAGACCATGCGCGATACCGGCCGCGACATGCAGGACAAATACAAGGAAACCAGCCGCGGTGGGCTGGCGGTGAACGTCATCGAGTGTTGAGGGCGGCCGGCCCCGGCGCGATGGCGTCGGGCCGCCGGTAGAGTCGACTGTTAGTCGACTATCGCGCGCAGCGCTGGATTTTCGCGGTCTGTGGGAAGAGCAGTCGACTAACAGTCGACTCTACCCAGTCGCACGACGCTATCATCGGTTTGCGGTTAGGCTCGAGGCTCCCCTGCCCCCGGATTGCCCCATGCGCGTGATCGCTGCTGCCCTGCTTGCCTGCCTTCCGCTGCCTGCCCTGGCCGCGCCCAGCTACGGTCCGCGGCTGGAAGGCTTCGACTACGGCTATCCAGTAAAGACCTTCGCGCTGGAATCGCAGCGGCAGCCGCTGGAGATGGCCTATCTGGACCTCGCGCCGAAGCAGGCGCCGATCGGTGTGGTGGTGCTGCTGCACGGCAAGAACTTCTGCGCAGCGACGTGGAAGGAATCGATCACGCCGTTGCTGGCCGCTGGCTACCGGGTGATCGCACCGGACCAGGTCGGCTTCTGCAAGTCGAGCAAGCCCGAGCGTTACCAGTACTCGTTCGCGCAGCTGGCCGCCAACACCCATGCGCTGCTGCAACAGCTGCAACTGGGGGAGACCCCGGTGCATCTGGTCGGCCACTCGATGGGCGGCATGCTGGCGCTGCGTTACGCACTGATGTACCCGCAGGACCTGCGCAGTCTGTCGCTGGTCAATCCGATCGGGCTGGAAGACTGGAAGGCGCTGGGCGTACCGTGGCGCAGCGTGGATGCCTGGTATGCCGGCGAGCTGAAAACCAGCTATGACAGCATCCGCCGTTACCAGCTGGACGTGTACTACGACGGCACGTGGAAGCCCGCCTACGAACCGTGGGCGCGGATGCAGTCGGGCATGTACGAAGGCCCAGGCAAGCAGGCCGTTGCGTGGAGCCAGGCGCTGGCCTCGGACATGGTGTTCAACCAGCCGGTGGTGTACGAGCTGAAGAACGTGCGGGTACCGACCACGCTGTTCATCGGCCAGAAGGACCGCACCGCGATCGGCCGCGATCTGGCAGCGCCAGACCTGAAGGTGACGCTGGGCAACTATCCGGCACTGGGCAGGGCGGCGGCGGCGGCGATTCCCGGCGCGACGCTGGTCGAGTTCGCCGAGCTGGGCCATTCGCCGCAGGTGCAGGATCCGAAGCAGTTCAATGCGGCGTTGCTGAAGGCATTGAAGGCGCATTGAACGGCAGCCCTCCCCTGTAGAGCCGAGCCCACGCTCGGCTCATCCGGCAGGAGGGGATTTTGCCAGCAGCAGCCGAGCGTAGGCTCGGCTCTACAGAAGCGTTGGGATCAGCCCACGATCCGCAGCACGTCGTCCAGCAGTGCGGCGGCGGTGACTTCCGCGCCCGCGCCCGGGCCCTGGATCAACAACGGCTGGCGCTGATAGCGGTCGCTGTGGATGGCCACGCGATTGTCAGTGCCTGCGCCCTGCGCCAACGGGTGATCGGCGGGCAGTTCGCGCAGGCCTACCTGCGCACCTTCGCCATCGACGCGACCGACAAAGCGCAGCACACAACCGTTGTCGCGCGCCTGCCGCCAACGCGCCTGCAGCGGCGCATCCAACTGCTCCAACGCTGCGACGGCTGCTTCCAGCGGTAGCGCCGTCAATGCGTCGGGCACCAGTGAATCCACCTGCACCTGCGCAGCATCCAGCGCCAGCCCGCTGCTGCGAGCGAGGATCAGCAGCTTGCGACGCACGTCTTCGCCGGAAAGGTCCAGGCGCGGATCGGGCTCGGTGTAGCCGGCGGCCAGCGCCTCGCGCACCGCCGCCGAGAATGGCGACTGGCCATCGTAGCGATGGAACAGCCAGGCCAGCGAGCCGGACAGCACACCTTCGATGGCGTGGATGTGATCGCCGCCGGCCACCAGCGCGCGCAGGCTGCTCAACAACGGCAGGCCCGCACCCACCGTGGCACTGTCGCCATAGCGCGCGCCACTGTCGGCGCAGCTTTCAGCAATCGCCTGCGCGCGTGCCAGCTGCGCACCCCGGCCCAGCTTGTTGGCCGTCACCACGTGCACGCCGCGCGCCAGCCACTGCGCGTGGCGGGCCGCGACGTCTTCGCTGGCCGTGGCATCGACCACCACGTCACCTCGTTCCAGGCCTTCGGCGCTGGACCAGGGCGGCGAACGCTGGCCGTCACGGGGCGCGCGCCGCGCAAGCTCCAGCGGCAGCGCCAGGTCGCGATCGATCGCCAGTGCGGTGCGCGAATTGGCCAGCCACTGCACATTGGGCAGTTCCAGCCCCCGTGCCTGCAACGCCTGGTAACGCTGCACGAAGGCCGAGCCCACGGTGCCAGTGCCGAGCAGCGCCAGGCGCCCCGCGCCCAGCGCGGGGATGTCAGCGGCCAGTGCGTTCATGCGTCCACCACCAGTTTGCGGCTCGCGGCCGCGTCGATCACCGCTTCGGCGCGCTGCAGCGCGGCGCCGAGATCGGCCAGCAGGTCACGCTCGGCCTCGATACCGACCGACAGCCGCAGCAGGCCCTCGCTGATGCCGGCGGCGGCGCGCGCTTCGGCGGTCATCGCGGCATGGGTCATGGTGGCCGGGTGCGCGATCAGGCTTTCCACGCCGCCCAGCGATTCGGCCAGGGTGAAGCAGCGCAGGCCGTCGACAAACGCACGCACGGCGGCATGCGGATCGTCACCTTCGCAGTCGGCCAGCTCGAACGACAGCATCGCGCCGAAGCCGCTCTGCTGGCGTGCGGCGATGGCGTGACCGGGGTGATCGGCCAGCCCGGGGTAATAGACGCGGCCCACCGCAGGATGCTGGTCCAGCAGGGCGACGATCGAAGCGGTGTTCTCCTGGTGCACGCGCAGGCGCGCATCCAGCGTGCGCAGGCCGCGCAGGGTCAGGAACGCATCGAACGGCGAACCAGTCAGGCCCAACGCGTTGCCCCACCACACCAGCTGCTCATGCAGCGCCGGATCACGTGCCACCACCGCACCACCGACCACGTCGCTGTGGCCATTGATGTACTTGGTGGTGGAATGCAGCACCAGATCGGCGCCGAAGGCCAGCGGCTGCTGCAGTGCCGGCGACAGGAAGGTGTTGTCGACCACAACGAGGGCACCGGCCTTGTGCGCGGCTTCGATCACGAAGCGCAGGTCGGTGATGCGCAGCAGCGGGTTGGACGGGGTTTCCACCAGCACCAGCTTCGGCTGGGTGGCCAGCGCCTGCGCCAGCGCGCGCGGATCGGTGAGGTCGGCGGTGACCAGTTCGAAGTGGCCCTTCTTTGCCAGCGCGTTGAACAGGCGCCAGCTGCCGCCGTACGCATCATGCGGCACCACCAGGGTATCGCCGGGCTGCAGCAGTGCGTTCAGCACCAGGTTGATCGCGCCCATGCCAGTGGCAGTGACCACACCGCCGACGCCGCCTTCCAGTTCGGCCAGTGCTTCACCCAGCAGGTCGCGGGTCGGATTGCCACTGCGCGTGTAGTCGTACTGGCGCTTGTTGCCGAAGCCTTCGAAACTGAAGTTCGACGACAGCACGATCGGCGGGGTCACGGCACCGTGGGCGGTATCGCGATCGATGCCGGCGCGGACCGCGGCGGTGGTGCGACTACAGGACGGCTCGTTGGCGTGCAGGCTCATGCGGACTCTCCAGAGGTGCGGAAGGCGGTGGCGAGGATCGCGTCGATGCGATCGGTTTCTTTGAGGAAGGCGTCGTGGCCGTAGGGCGAGCGCAGCACGCGCAGGCTGCCGCGTGGGCCCAGTCCTTCGACCAGGCCGACAAGATCGGCCAGCGGCACCAGGCGGTCGCCCTCCACCGCGACCACCACGGTCGGCGGCAGGATCGCGGCGGGGTCGACACGGTGCAGATCGATCGATTCGGACAAGCGCAGGTAGGCGGTCACCGGCGTGCGCGCGACGTACTGCGCGCCGGCGGCGTCGAGGTAGTCTTCGGCGGCCACGCGCACGCGCCCATTGATGACTTCCGGCGCAGCGTCGAAGCGCTCGCCGAATTCTTCCGGGGTGCGGTAGCTGAGCATGGCGAACTGCCGGGCCAGGGCCAGGCCGTGGTCCTCGCCACATTGCAGCTGGCCGAGGGCGACGGCGCGGCGCTGCAGTGCGCGCCAGGCCGCGGCATACGGATGCGGGCGATGCGCGCCGCTGGCCAGCACCAGCTGGCGGACGCGGGCGCGGTGACGGATCGCGAACTGCTGGCCAACCAGCGCGCCATACGAATAGCCGACGAACGCCTTCAGCGTGCGGATGCCGAGATGATCCAGCAGCAGGGCCAGTGCATCGGCCTGGTCGGCGGTATCGATCGGTACGTCCAGCGCCCCATCGGCACCGATGAAGTCGAACGCAAGTACGCGCAGCTGCTGCGGATCCAGCGTGCGGCCGTTGCCGACCAGATCTTCAGCCCAGCCCTTCTCGCTGAACTGCGGGTTGGAGGCCACATGGCGATGCGCGGAAATGCCACCGGCCAGCACCACCACCGGCGCGTTGGCCGGGCCCACCCACTCGTAGCGCAGGCGTACCGGGCTGGGGCCGGCATGACGCATCGACAGCACCGCGGCGAACTCGCCGCGCTCGGCATGCACGCGGCCTTCGACCGGCACGCTGACGGGGACAAAGGGTTCGGGGCGAACGGCGGTACTGGCAGCGAAGCTCATGGCGGGATCCAGTTGGGGAATCGGCCATCGAGCCTTCGCGGGGCTCGCGTTCGAGATGCACGTGCGGTGCATGGTTCGAACCATCTTTCGGTGGACGCCACGGTCCCCGCAGGATTTGGCACCTACGCAGATGCTTGCGCGTCTGCGGGCTGCCCCGGCTTCAAAGGGCCTGTCCCTCTGCCGGTCTCGATGGTGGAGCCACGATGCCAGCCCTTTGCAGCACTGTCAATCCCTTCATGCGGATAAAGCGATGAATATTCTCCCGACTCCACTCTGCGAGCGCCGTCGCGGTCGCTCCGTTCAGGATCGGGTACAGTCCCGGCGGTCCATTTTCCTGAATCGCCGATGCCACGCCTGCCCCTGACCTGCCTGCTCCTGCCGCTGCTGGCCAGTGCCTCCGCCGGGGCCAGCGACTGGCGCCAGGGTTGGGGGATGCTGCCGAAGCCGCCCACCCGCGCCAGCACCGGCGCGGGCGCCGCAAAGGAGGCCGTTCCGATGGCCCAGCTGCGCCTGCAGCCGATCGGCGAACAGTGGCAGGCGCGGATCGACAACGCACTGGCCGGGCCGCTGCAGATTGAGCTGCGCGCCGCGCCTGGCCGCGCTGTCGAAGGCCTGCCGGTGCAGTCACTGATCCAGGGCGACAGCAGCCTGGTGGTCGGTCACCTGCCTGCCCCCGCCAACGGCGACACGCTGGACCTGCGCCTGCAGTCGGTGCCCGGCAGCCCCCGCGCACAGGCCGAGGACGTGGCCTACCGGCTGCCCTTCGACACCGCGCGCCTGCGCGTGGACCAGGCACCGCAGGGCCGGTTCAGCCACGATGATGAGGAGAACCGCGATGCGGTCGACTTCGCGCTGCCCGAGGGCACGCGGGTGCTGGCCGCGCGCGAGGGCACGGTGATGCAGATCCAGGATGGCTACCAGGGCAACGGCCTGGACCGTGAACGCGATGGCGGCCGCGCCAACTTCATCCGTGTCCTGCACAGCGACGGCAGCATGGCCCTGTATGGCCATCTGCAGGCCGGAGGCATGCGCGTGCGCCGTGGCCAGGCGGTGCAGGCCGGGCAGCCGCTCGGCCTGTCCGGCAACAGCGGCTTCAGCAGTGCCCCGCATCTGCACTTCGTGGTGCAGGTCAACCGTGGCATGGGCCTGCGCTCGGTGCCGGTGCGCATCTTCGCCGAACAGGGCCAGCTGCAGTTCGCCCGCCAGGGCGAGGCCGAGGGCGGCACCGGGCGCTGAGCGGCCCCGGCCGGTATAATCGGGCGCTTATCTCTTTGAAAAGCGCCCCGGGCGGGCGCCACTGCCATGTCCGAAGTCGCCAACGAAGCGTCGCGTCGCCGCACCTTCGCCATCATCTCCCACCCTGACGCCGGCAAGACCACGCTGACCGAAAAGCTGCTGCTGTTCGGAGGCGCGATCCAGATGGCCGGTTCGGTCAAGGGCCGCAAGGCGGCCCGCCACGCCACCTCCGACTGGATGGCGCTGGAAAAGGAGCGCGGCATCTCCGTCACCTCCTCGGTGATGCAGTTCCCTTACGAAGGCAAGATCGTCAACCTGCTCGACACCCCCGGCCACGCCGACTTCGGCGAGGACACCTACCGCGTGCTGACCGCGGTGGACTCGGCGCTGATGGTGATCGACGTGGCCAAGGGCGTGGAAGAGCGCACCATCAAGCTGATGGAAGTGTGCCGCCTGCGCGACACCCCGATCATGACCTTCATCAACAAGCTCGACCGCGAGGGCAAGGACCCGATCGAGCTGCTGGATGAAGTGGAAACCGTGCTGGGCATCCAGTGCGCCCCGGTCACCTGGCCGATCGGCATGGGCCAGCGCCTGAAGGGCGTGGTGCACCTGCTGACCGGCGAAGTGCATCTGTACGAACCGGGCCGCAATTTCACCCGCCAGGATTCGACCATCTTCCCGTCCATCGATGCCCCCGGCCTTGCCGAGAAGATCGGTGCACAGATGCTGGCCGAGCTGCGCGACGAACTGGAACTGGTGCAGGGCGCCAGCCACCCGTTCGATCTGCAGGCCTACCGTGACGGCAAGCAGACCCCGGTGTTCTTCGGCTCGGGCGTGAACAACTTCGGCGTGCAGCCGCTGCTGGACTTCTTCGTCGAGCATGCACCGTCGCCGCAGGCACGTTCCACCACCGGCCGCGAGATCGCCCCGGAAGAGAACAAGCTGACCGGCTTCGTGTTCAAGATCCAGGCCAACATGGACCCGCAGCATCGCGACCGCGTCGCGTTCATGCGCGTCTGCTCGGGCCGCTTCAGCGCCGGCATGAAGACCTTCCACGTGCGCACCGGCAAGGAAATGAAGCTGGCCAACGCACTGACCTTCATGGCCAGCGACCGCGAGATCGCCGCCGAAGCGTGGCCGGGCGATGTGATCGGCATCCACAACCACGGCACCATTTCCATCGGCGATACCTTCACCGAAGGCGAAGCGGTCACCTTCACCGGCATTCCGAACTTCGCCCCGGAACTGTTCCGCCGTGCACGCCTGCGCGATCCGCTCAAGCTCAAGCAGCTGCAGAAGGGCCTGGCGCAGCTGTCCGAAGAGGGCGCGACCCAGTTCTTCCGCCCGTTGACCAGCAACGACCTGATCCTGGGCGCGGTCGGCGTGCTGCAGTTCGACGTGGCCGCCTACCGCCTGAAGGACGAGTACGGCGTGGAAGCAACCTTCGAACCGGTCAGCGTGACCACGGCGCGCTGGGTCCATTGCAGCAACGAAAAGAAGCTGGAAGAGTTCCGCGAGAAGAACGCGCTGAACCTGGCGCTGGATGCGGCCGGCCACCTGGTCTACCTGGCGCCGACCCGGGTCAACCTGCAGCTGGCGCAGGAACGCGCGCCGGACGTGCGCTTCTCGGCCACCCGCGAAGCGGCGCACACCGTGTCGGTGGCCTGATCCCTGGGGTCGGATCCCTTTCCGCAGGAAAGGTCTCTGACCCCAGCACCCGGGGATTCATCGACCATACGGTGACCGGCGTGCATGCGCCGGCCATCGCGGCGATGATAGGGGGGTGCGGGTCCCCCTCCCCGCGAACGATGCCTACGCCATGTCCACGACTTCCGTTGCTTCGATCCGCGAAGAAATCGCCAGCGCCCTGACCCACGGCCTCGGTGCCGTGCTGGCCCTGGGCGCCGGCGCGGTACTGATCACCCTGGCCGCCATCTACAGCGATGGCTGGCAGCTGGCCGGCGCGATCGTGTTCGGCATTGCGCTGTTGCTGCTGTACACCGCCTCCACCCTGTACCACGCCATCCAGCACCCGGTCGCCAAGGGCCGCCTGAAGGTGTTCGACCACTGCGCGATCTACGTACTGATCGCCGGCACCTATACCCCGTTCACCCTGATCGGCCTGCGCGGCCCCTGGGGCTGGGGCCTGTTCGCCGCGATCTGGACCCTGGCCCTGGCCGGGGTGGTGTTCAAGCTGTTCTACACCGGCCGCTTCAAGGCGCTTTCCACCGGCATCTACATCGCCATGGGCTGGCTGGTGATCGTGGCGATCAAGCCGATGCTGGCCTCGATCGACGGCTGGACGCTGGGCTGGCTGCTGGCCGGCGGCCTGTCCTACACGCTGGGCACCTACTTCTACCACCGCGAATCGATCCCCTATTCGCATGCGATCTGGCACCTGTTCGTGATCGGCGGCAGTGTCTGCCACTTCGTCGCGGTGACCATGCAGGTGCTGTAACCACAGTCCGCCGCGCGGCCCTGCACGCCGCGCACATGGACGCTTCGCGCCCCGTCCACGATCGGGGCGCAACCATGGCAGTGTGAATGCTGCCGCCTCCCCTGCTGCACGGCGCCCTTCCCGCTGGCGCCTCCGACGCGCTGGCCCGCGGGGCCAGCGCGTGTGGGCTGCGCTGCTGTTCCTGCTGGCCGCGCTGCTGGTGCTGATCGCATTGTGGGACTGGAACTGGTTCAAGGGGCCGGTCGAACGTGCGGTGCAGGCTCGTACCGGCCGTGCGCTGCACATCGGCCAGCTGGATGTCGATCTGGGCCGCACCACCACGATCCGCGCCGATGCGATCACCTTTGCCAATGCCCGCTGGGCCAGGCAACCGCAGATGGCCAGCGCCGACCGGGTCGAGATCGACGTGCGGGTCTGGCCGCTGCTGCGCGGCAGCGTGCAGCTGCCCGAAGTGCGCCTGACCCGGCCCGACGTGCTGCTGGAAACCGCCCCGCGCAAGGGCGAACCGGGCAACTGGGATTTCCTCGGTGACAGCGCCGGCGGAACCAGCCCCCAACTCAAGCGCCTGCGCATCGACGACGGTCGCCTGCAGTTCCTCGATGCGCTCGGCCGCACCGATATCCGCGTGGATGTGCGCAGCGGCCAGCCGAAGCGGGCCGATGCCGCACCGCCGCTGCTGGTGCAGGGCAAGGGCCACTGGCAGGGCAATGCGTTTACCCTGCGTGGTGGCACCGAATCCCCACTGGAACTGACCGACAGCGACCACCCGTTCCGGATCCATCTGGACGGCCGCGCCGGCAGCACCCACGCCGTCGCCCGCGGCACGCTCACCAATCCGTTCCAGCTGCGTGTGTTCGATCTGCAGTTCGCGCTCAGCGGCCAGGATCTTGCAGACCTCTATCCGCTGCTGGGCATCGCCATTCCGCCCTCACCGCCTTACGCCCTGGACGGACGCCTGAAACGCGACCACAACGTGTGGCGCTACGATGCCTTCACCGGCAAGGTCGGTGACAGCGACCTGGCAGGCAACCTTCAGTTCGAAGTGGGCGGCGCGCGGCCGCGGCTGACCGCCACGCTGGAATCCAGGCGCCTGGATTTCGATGACCTGGCTGGCTTCGTCGGCGCACCGCCGAAAACCGGGGGTGGCGAAACGGCCAACGCCGAACAGAAGGCCGCGGCCGCCCGTGTTGCCGCCAGCAGCCGGGTGCTGCCGGATACGCCGTACAACCTCGGCAAGCTGCGCGCGATGGATGCCGACGTGCGCTGGAAGGCCCACCGCATCAATGCGCCGTCACTGCCACTGGATGACATGGATGCGCATCTGCTGCTGGACGACGGCGTGCTGCGGTTGGACCCGCTGAACTTCGGCGTGGCCGGCGGCGATATCCGCAGCACGATCCGCATGGACGCGCGCCAGGCGCAGATCAGCACCGCGCTGAAGGCCAGCGTGCGCGGCGTGCAGCTGGGCCAGCTGTTCCCGGACGCGAAGCTGGCCGAACAGGCCAAGGGCGGCATCGGCGGCGAGGTGGACCTGAGCGGCCGTGGCAACTCGATTGCCGCGATGCTGGGCAGCAGCAGCGGCAAGGTCGGGCTGGCGATGGGCCGTGGCCACGTCGGCAACCTGGTGATGGAACTGGCCGGGCTGGATATCACCGAATCGCTGAAGTTCCTGGTGACCGGCGACAAGCAGATTCCCCTGCGCTGCGCCTTCGCCGACTTCGGCGTGCGCGACGGGCTGATGACCAGCCAGGCACTGGCGGTGGATACCACCGACACGATCCTCATCGGCGAGGGCACGCTCAGCCTGCGCGACGAAACCCTCGACCTGCTGCTGAAGCCACGCCCGAAGGACAAGAGCATCCTGGTGCTGCGCTCGCCACTGCATATCAGCGGCACGTTCAAGGACCCGTCGTTCCGCCCGGATTTCAAGGCGCTGGGCATTCGTGGCGCGGTGGCCCTGGCGCTGGGCAGCATCGCCCCGCCGGCGGCGTTGCTGGCGACGATCGAACTGGGGCCGGGCAAGGATGCCGACTGCGGCGGGCAGTATGCGAAGTAGGGTTACAGCGTTGTTCGCGGCGCCTCTTTTCCCGCGCGTAGAGCCGGAGCAAGGCGACAGGCAGGACACGCCGTAAATACGTCCCTGTAGGCTCGGTCGGCGCATCCATGCGCCTCACGGTCCTGCCTGCCGCCTTGCTCCGGCTCCGGACAGTTTCCTGCGCGCGCGGAACGAGAGCGAAATTCAAAGTCAAAAGAAAAAAGCAAAGTCAAAAGCTGTTGCCAACCAAGGTTGGCAGCTACCAAAGGCGAGGCACCGCGCATGTACGCACCGCGCTCGCGGAAATGTTTCCAGAGGCGGAGGGCATGGGCGTGCAGGACCGTTGGCGCCATGGGCCCGAGGCATGCCTCGGGCGGGTTGGGCAGGACGCCCAACCCTGGTCTTGCCGTGTGCGCAGGACAGCGCACACGAGCAAGGCGCCATCGAGCCTACAGGGACGTACTTGCGGCGTGTCCTGCACGCCTATGCCCTCCGCCTCTCCGACGTATCAGGAAGGCGCTGCTTCTGCTTCTGCACTTGCTGTTGGCGGGCCGGCGGGCCGCAGGCCCGCCAGCGACACCCTCACCCGGCAACGATGTACTGCTGCAGATGATCCAGCTCGCGCCGCTGCGCATCGATCACCGACTTCACCAGGTCACCAATGGAAATCACCCCCAGCACCTGCGCGCCCTCCACTACCGGCAGGTGGCGGATGCGGTAATCGGTCACCAGCTGCAGGCAGTGCTCCACCTGCTCGCCCGGTGACACCGTCACCACCTGCGCGGTCATGATCTCGGCCACCGCCGTATCGCGTGAGGAACGATCGCGCAGCACGATCTTGCGCGCGTAATCGCGCTCGGACAGGATGCCGACCAGTCGTGGGCCATCCATTACCAGCACCGCCCCGATGCCCTTCTCCGCCATCAACCGGATCGCATCGATCACCGCCGCATCCGGCGCGACCGCATGTACTTCAGGAGACTTGCCGTCCAACAGTTGCCGTACCGTGGTCATCCGCCTGCCCTCCGAGGGTGGGTTGCAGGGCCGAGTCTGCCACGGCCGATGCTAGCCAGGCGTCAACCAGGTACAGCGGGCGTTGCTTGGACTCTTCATACAACCGCCCCAGGTACTCGCCGATCAGCCCCAGCGCGATCAACTGCACCCCGCCCAGGAACAGGATCACCGCCATCATCGTCGGCCAGCCGGCCACCCGGTCACCGTACAGGGCCGCCTTCACGATCACCCACAGACCAAAGACGAACGCCACTGCCGCCGTCGCCAGGCCCAGGTAGGTGGCGGTACGCAGCGGTACCGTCGAGAACCCGGTAATGCCCTCCAGCGCGAAGTTCCACAGCCGCCACAGGCTGAACTTGCTGCTCCCGGCCACCCGCGCGTGGCGATGGTAGGGCACGGCAATGCGCTTGAAGCCGACCCAGCTGAAAAGCCCTTTCATGAAACGGTGGCGCTCGCGCATTTCACGCAGCGCGCTCAACGCACGCGCCGACAGCAGGCGGAAGTCGCCGGTATCGGCGGGAATCGGCGTGCGTGACAGGCGCCCCATCACCCGGTAGAACATCGCCGCCGTGGCGCGCTTGATCCAGGCCTCGCCATCGCGGGCCATGCGCGTGCCGTACACGTTGTCATGGCCCTCGCGCCAGCGCGCGACGAACTGCGGCACCAGCTCCGGCGGGTCCTGGCCATCAGCATCGAGAATCATCGCCGCGCCTTCGCGCACCAGGTCCAGGCCGGCGGTCAGTGCCGCCTCCTTGCCGAAGTTGCGCGACAGCCGCAGCGCCGAAACGCGCGCATCGCCCTCGGCCAGCCCGGCAATCACCTCCCAGGTGCCGTCGTGGCTGCCGTCGTCCACATACAGGATGTGGCCATCAAGCTCGGGCATGCCGTCGAGCACCGCACACAGGCGCGGATGCAGCAGGGGCAATGCCAGCGCCTCGTTGTAGGCAGCGATGACGAAAGTAAGCCGTTCGCGGGTCATGCCCGGATTGTACGTTGCATGGGCGCACGCCATGCGCCGGCCAGGCGGCACGCGCACTCAGTCCTCGGCCAGATATCCGGCCCCGCCCAGCTGGCGCGCCTGGCGCTGGATCCACGCCGCGCGGCGCTGCACATACGGGCCAGGCGCGGCCGCGTTGTAGCGCCGCGGTGCCGGCAGCACCGCCGCCAGCCGCGCGCTCTCGGCCGGGCTCAGGCGCGCGGCATCCTTGCCCCAGAACTTCTGCGCCGCCGCCTGCGCGCCATACACCCCATCGCCGAATTCGGCGATGTTGGCGTACATCTCCAGGATGCGCTGCTTGGGCCACATGGCCTCGATCAGCACGGTGTACCAGACCTCCAGGCCCTTGCGGATCCAGCTGCGGCCCTGCCACAGGAACAGGTTCTTGGCCACCTGCTGGCTGATCGTGCTGGCCCCGCGCAGGCGCCCGCCGCGGGCGTTGTGGTCGCGGGCCTTCTCGATGGCCTGCAGGTCGAAGCCGTTGTGCTCGGGGAAGCGCTGGTCTTCGGCCGCCACCAGTGAAATCGGCAGGCTCGGCGCCATCTGGTCCAGGTCGCGCCATTGGTAATGCAGCCGGTAGGACCAGTCCGCCTCGCCCAGCGCCTCGCCGTAGCGCCACAGCATCACGGTGGACCCGGGCGGGTCGATGAAGCGCAGCACCAGCACCTGCAGGCAGCTGAACGCGGCCAGCAGCAGTGGCAGCCACAGCAGGTATTTCCAGCGCCAGCGACGACGACGCGGCGGCGGCGCCACGGCCTCTACCTTGTGCTGCTCTCCCCCTGCCCCCATTACTGGTGCATCCTTCTTCTGTCTGGTTGTCGGCGCATTATCCGGCAACCGCCCCCGTTTACGCGCGATGTGAGCCGATGACCGCCAACTCCGATTCCCTGATCCGCTTCCTGCTGCCCGACGCCGGTGTCCGCGGCGTGCATGTACGCCTGCAGGCCACCTGGCAGGAAATCCTGTCCCACGCCCAGTATCCGGATGCCGCCGCCGAACTGCTGGGCGAGGCCTGCGTGGCAGCCGCGCTGTTCACCGGCCACACCAAGATCGACGGCCGCCTGTCGATCCAGCTGCGCAGCAGCAGCGCCCTGCGCACCCTGTTCGCCGAGTGCACCGCGGCCGGCACACTGCGCGGCATCGCCCAGCTCAGCGACGGCGAGGACGCCCCGCGCGACCTGTCCGCCCTGGGCGATGACGCCATCCTCGCCATCACCATCGAGAACCCCGGCCTGGACCCGCGCGAACCGCAGCGCTACCAGAGCCTGGTCGGGCTGACCGCGCCGGAACTGGATGAAGCCTTCGAGGACTACTTCCGCCAGTCCGAACAGCTGCCGACCCGCCTGCTGCTGGCCGCCGACCGCAATGGCGCCGCCGGCCTGCTGCTGCAGAAGCTGCCGGGTGACGAGGGCGACGAGGACGGCTGGGCACGCGCCAGCGCCCTGTTCGAGACCCTGGGCAAGGCCGAACTGCTGGCCACCCCGGCCGAACAGCTGCTGCACCGGCTCTTCCACGAGGAGCGCCCGGAGCTGATGGGCGGCAAGCCGCTGTCCTTCGCCTGCTCCTGCTCGCGCGAGCGGGTCGAGGCCATGCTGCAGTCGCTGGGTGAGGAAGAAGCACGCGCCGCTGCCGTGGACACCGGCGCGGTCGAGGTGCGATGCGAATTCTGCGGGCGTGAATATCACTTTCCATTGACGGAGTTCGGCATACTGTTCCACGGCGCCAAGGGGGCAGTACCGGCGCCTGAACGACTTCAGTAAACGGCAGTCTTGTACCTGGGGAGGATCAAGGCTTGTTAAGAATTCATAAACACCCTAGGATCGAGTTCCCGTCCCCACGGGAACTTCCGTTGTCCGTCCCTGTCTGAACTGGTCCGATGCGTACCTTCCTGCGTCTACCGCTGGCCCTGCTGATCGCCCTTGGCGCGATCACGGGCGTGCACGCGCAGAGCAAGGACACCCGCACCGTGCTGCCGGTGTGGAACAAGGGCAGCGGCAAGGTCGAGGCCCTGCTGTATCTGGAGCCGACCGGCGAACAGGCCGCCGGCGCCCGCTGGCACTTCGGCCGCAATTCGCTGGACGCTGCCTTCGGCCTGTCCTCCGGCGATTCGCTCGGCCTGCTCTGCAACAGCAGCAGCGGTACCAGCATGAGCGGCCTGGCCAGCCATTGCATGCTGGCCAGCCTGGGTGATGACGACGACCTCAACAGCCGGCGTTTCACCGGCACCGCCGCGCTGAACCGTGGCAACAGCCGCCTGGGCATCACCGCCGGTACCGGCCGCGAGACCCTGCCGGCGTGGCTGGCCGGGCCGAACAAGACCCCGTCGCTGCGCACCGAACAGAACGATCTGACCGTGTTCGCGCAGAAGAACATCGGCCGCGAAGGCTTCGTCTCCATCGCCGGCACCTACGCCAAGGCACGCCTGGTGCCGCTGGCCGACGCCTCGCCGGCACTGGTCGACCGCTGGGACAGCAAGAGCCTGAGCATCGGCGCCGGCTATGGCAACTTCACCGGCAGCATCATCGGCCGCGTCGTTGATGTGCCCGGCAAGCCGGGCAAGTGGGAAGGCCTGGGCATCGGCCTGACCTGGCGCACGCCGTGGTCCGGCCAGCTGACGGTCGGCGCCGAGAATGTGATCAGCCGTGGCAAGAATCCGTTCTCGCCGCGCAATGAAAGCAACGACGACGGCACCGTGCCGTACGTGCGCTACGAACAGGATCTCTGATCCGTTTCCACGGCCCTGGCCGTATCCCCGTTGTTCCCTGCCGGGCGCCGAGAGGCGCCCGTCGCGCATGTGCGCTGCATACCTTTTGATGCGCGCGTCAAGGGCCTGGGATACCTGGAATAACGCGATGACATACTGTGGTACATATCAAACGTAACTTTTTTCGTCATTCTGCGTTAACAAACGAGGCACGGCTATATAGCCACATAAGCAACCCATTGATTTAAATGAAATAAGAGTCAATTTACCAAAATCACAGACTTGATTAACACAGCTTTAATTCTTGGCGAACGCCCGCTACTATCGGGTCAGCCTCGCGATTTGGGAGCGCTCTTTCGCTCCCCCGCCGGGCATAAACCCCAGCCAAGATTTCTTGGAGAGAGAGAGCCAATGAAACTCAAGTCCAGCCAGCTGCGTGACGCAGTTGTGATCGCGCTTGTCGCCGGTGCCAGCACCGCGACGGCCCACGCCCAGGAAGCCACCAACCTCGACCGTATCGAGGTCACCGGTTCGCGCATCCGCCAGGTCGATACCGAAACCGCACAGCCGGTGATGACCATCAGCCGCGACCAGATCGAGAAGCAGGGCTTCAAGTCGGTCGCCGACATCCTGCAGAACATCCCGGCCGCCGGTTCGCCTGCCATCAGCCGTACCTCCCCGCTCAGCTCGGGCGAAGCGGTCGGCGGTTACTACATCGACCTGCGCAACCTGGGTGCCAACCGCACCCTGATCCTGATCGACGGCCGCCGCCTGGGCATCACCAACGACGGCCTGCAGGACGTCGCCTCGATTCCGTCGGCGATGGTCGAGCGCATCGAAGTGCTGAAGGACGGCGCGTCCACCATCTACGGTTCGGACGCCATTGCCGGCGTGGTCAACATCATCACCCGCAAGGACTTCGAAGGTGCCGAAGCCAACGTCTACATCGGCCAGTGGGACCAGGGCGACGGCAAGCGCGAGAACTACGACTTCATCATGGGCTTCCGTGGTGAGCGTGGCTCGCTGACCGCCGGTGTCGAGTACACCAACGAAGATCCGGTGTGGGCCAAGGACCGCTGGTTCGCCCGCGACCGCTTCCCGACCGGCGAGAAGAGCGCACCGCGCCCGGGCGGCCTGTCCGGCACCTCTCAGTGGGGCCGTTTCGTCTACAACAACCAGCTCTACACGCTGCGCCGCGACGTTCCGGGCCTGGATCCGTCGCAGTTCTCCAGCTACCGCCTGGTCGACCCGACCATCGACGTCTCCAACCCGGCGCTGGCCTCGACCGTGTACAGCGGCATCAAGCGCAAGTCGGCCTTCCTGAACGGCCGCTTCGACTTCACCGACAACGTGCGCTTCGACACCAGCGTGCTGTACACCGATCGTGATTCGTTCGCGCAGAACGCGGGCTATCCGTTCTTCAGCGACGACTTCGCCCTGAGCGCCAATGGCCTGTCCGCTGACAGCGTGTTCAACCCGGTCGGCGAAGACGTCCAGTACGTGCGTCGTGGCTGGGAAGTGCCGCGCGAAGTCCGCAACAGCCTGACCACCACCCGCTTCACCGGTGTGTTCAGCGGCACCTTCCAGACCGGCGAGCGCTACTGGGACTGGGAAGCCGGCTACCTGTACAACCAGAACAAGGGCACCCAGATCAGCACGGGTAACCTGAACACCTACGCCGTTGGCCAGGCCACCGGCCCGTCCTTCATCAACGCCAACGGCCAGGCGCAGTGCGGCACGCCGGACTCGCCGATTCCGCTGGGTACCGGCCCCGGGTCGTGCACCCCGTGGAACCCGTTGATCGCCAACGGCTACAACGCGCCCAACAGCCTGGCCGATCCCAATGTCCAGGCCTACCTGTACCAGCCGGGCCAGGCGCTGTCGCGCACCACCACCAAGAACTTCTTCGCCAACATCGCCGGCACCATCGCAACCCTGCCGGCGGGCGACCTGGGTGTGGCGCTGGGCATCGAGCGTCGTGAAGAGAGCGGCTCGTTCTCGCCCGATGCGCTGGCCCAGACCGGTATCTCGACCGATCTGGCCGCCGGCCCGACCCAGGGTGGCTACAACCTCAACGAAGCCTACCTGGAACTGCAGGTTCCGATCCTGGCCGACCTGCCGGGCGCGAAGGAACTGACCCTGACCGCGGCCACCCGCTACTCGGATTACGACACCTTCGGCAATACGCTGAACAGCAAGTTCGGCCTGAAGTGGAAGCCGATCGACTCGATCCTGGTCCGCGGTACCTGGTCGGAAGGCTTCCGTGCGCCGACCGTGGCTGACCTGTACGGCGGCATCTCGCAGACCTTCCCGAACTACACCGACCCGTGCGACACCAGCTTCGGCCCTGCCGCCGGCAACGCACGCTGCCTGGCCGATGTGCCGGCCGGCTTCCGCCAGCCGAACACCTCCTCCAGCGGTCCGGCCCCGGGTCCGGGTGAGGCCAGCAACACGCCGTTCGTCACCGGCTCGACCCCGGGCCTGACGCCGGAAACGTCGAAGTCCAAGACCATCGGCATCGTGTGGAGCCCGGGCTTCCTCAGCGGCTTCAACACCTCGCTGGACTGGTGGAACATCCGTATCGACAACACCATCGTTGCCGATTCGCCGACCGACCTGCTGAACGACTGCTACCTGCGTGGCATCGAGTCGCGTTGCGTGGGCTTCACCCGTAACGCCAACGGCAACATCACCCAGCTGGACTTCGCGCTGCGCAACGCCGGCTACGTGGAGACCGAGGGCTTCGATTTCGACGTGAACTACCGCTTCGAAACCGGCTTCGGCAACTTCACCACCTCGCTGCAGAACACCTACGTCACCAAGAACGAGATCAAGTCGGACAACACCGACAATCCGCCGACCCAGCGAAACGGCTTCGAGGGCAACTTCCGCCTGCGTTCGAACCTGACCGTCAACTGGCAGCTGGACAACCTGTCGATTTCCTGGACCGCGCGTTACTACTCGGGCACCAAGGAAGACTGCTACTTCGACGACCGCTGCACCCTGCCGAACTTCAGCTCGCCCGATACCCTGGGCCAGATCACGCCGAAGAACGAACTGGGTTCCAACACCTTCCACGACCTGCAGGTGTCCTACAACCTGCCGTGGAATGCGACGGTGGCCGTGGGTGCCAACAACGTGTTCGACCACTGGTCGGCACCGGCCTACGCGCAGCCGAACTCGGGCTACTCGTACTACGGTGGCTACGACATCGGCCGCTTCGTCTACATGAAGTACCAGCAGAAGTTCTGATCGGTTGATTGATCGATGACTTCAGCAACGGCCCCGAAAGGGGCCGTTGTTCTTTGTGTGGCCGGCAGCGTGCGAAGGGTATCGGCCCCAGCAGAAAGGCCGCGGCAATGCCGCGGCCTTCCAGTGAGCTCATCGTGTGGCGCTCATCCGTTCGGAATCAGCGTCTCGATCAGGTGCTCGACGTAGGCTTCGAAGTCCTCACGTGCCTGCTTGGGCTGCTGCAGCTGCAACGACAGCTGCAGGAAGCCGACGTAGGCCGCATAGGCCAGACGCGCACGGTGCCGCGCATCAGTCGAGCTGAGCCCGGCCTGGCGGAACGAGGCGACCAGATAATCGAGGCGGCGCTGCGAGACGCGGTCGATCACCGGCCGCACCATCGGATGATCCAGCGCCTTCAGCAGCTCGCTGTAGATGATGTGCGGCTGCACTTCATGCGCCACCATCTGGAACAGCTGGCGCAGGCGCACGCGCGGGTCCGCCACGTCTTCCAGGCTGCCGAACACCTGTTCCTGTTCGAACAGCTCCCAGCGTTCCAGCGCTGCCTGCAGCAATGCATCGCGCGAGGGGAAATGCCAATAGAAACTGCCCTTGGTGACCCCGAGACGGCGCGCCAGCGGCTCTACCGCGACGGCGCCGACACCTTGTTCAGCAATCAGATCGAGGGCCGCCTGGGCCCAGTCTTCGGCACTCAGGCGGCTGTTGCGGCCGGCGCGCGGTTCGCCGGCGGAAGCGTCAGGTTGATTCATGGGCTGATTTAACCATACGGCGGGGTTCGTTGCAGTACGCGGTTGCGCTGGAAGCCGTCGCAGGGCCACGTGGAGCGCCTGCCGCGATGCACCATACTGAGCAGTATTGACTTCCCTTCGAAGCACTCCATACTATCAAGTATGGTTACGTCCCCTACTCCTGCTGCGTTCCATGATCTGCGCCTGGATGCCGCCCACGGCGCGCGCCTGGCGGCGACCGCCAGCGACCACGGCCGCCGCGGTCGCGTGTTGTTCGCGCACGGCTTCGGCCAGACCCGGCATGCCTGGAACGCCACCGCGCGGGCCCTGTCTGCGGCGGGACTGCAGACCCTGGCCTACGATGCGCGCGGGCATGGCGACTCGGACTGGAATGCCGCCGACCTGCCTTATCACGGCGAACAGTTCGCCGATGACCTGATCGTGCTGGCCGGCGAACAGCCGCGGCCGCCGGTGCTGGTGGCGGCCTCGATGGGCGGCCTGTTCGGCCTGCTGGCCGAATCGCGCTGGCCGGGCCTGTTCTCGGCGATGGTGCTGGTGGACATCACCCCGCGCTGGGACACCGCCGGCGTCGAACGCATCCTGGCCTTCATGACCGCCCATCCCGACGGCTTCGCCTCGCTGACCCAGGCCGCCGATGTGATCTCGGCCTACCTGCCGCACCGCCCGCGCAAATCCGAGCAGTCGCTGCGTGCGCTGCTGCGCGAGGATGGCCACGGGCGCTGGCGCTGGCACTGGGACCCGCGGCTGGTGGCCGAACTGGCCCGCGACAGCGAGCAGCACCAGGACGCGCTGGCCGAGGCCGCACGCCAGGTGAAGTGCCCGCTGCTGCTGGTCAGCGGCGGCCGCAGCGACCTGGTCACGCCGCAGACCGTGGCCGAATTCCTGGCGTTGGCGCCGCACGCGCGCCATGTACAGCTGCCGCAGGCCACGCACATGGTCGCCGGCGATGACAACGACGCCTTTACCGCTACTGTGTTGGACTATCTGGACGTGTTGCCCGCAGCGGATGCTGCAGCTTCGTCCGCCACAAACGAGCACGTCACCGGAGCACGCTCATGAGCATCGTTCTTCCCTTCCTCGCCCTGCTGCTGGCAGGCGCGTTCGTCGCCTACCACCGCATGCGGCTGGTTACCTGGACGCTGATCAGCGTGGCCCTGCTGGCCGCCTGCTGGTTCATTCCCTACGTCAGCCAGACCGCCACGATTGTGGCCGCCGCCGTGCTGGCGGTGATCGCCGTGCCGCTGCTGCTGCCGTTCATCCGCAAGCCGCTGCTGACCGGCCCGATGATGAAGGTGTTCCGCAAGGTGCTGCCGCCGCTGTCGCAGACCGAGCGCATCGCGCTGGAAACCGGCTCGGTCGGTTTCGAGGGCGAGCTGTTCACCGGTGATCCGGACTGGAACATCCTGCTCAACTATCCCAAGCCGCAGCTGACCGCCGAAGAACAGGCCTTCCTGGATGGCCCGGTCGAAGAGCTGTGCACCATGGTCAACGACTGGGAAATCACCCACGTCCACGCCGACCTGCCGCCGGAACTGTGGGCCTTCATCAAGAAGAACAAGTTCTTCGGCATGATCATTCCGAAGGAATACGGCGGCCTGGGCTTCTCCGCGCTGGCCCACCACAAGGTGATCCAGAAGCTGGCCTCGGTGTCCTCGGTGGTCAGCTCCACCGTCGGCGTGCCCAACTCGCTGGGCCCGGGTGAACTGCTGGTGCACTACGGCACCCAGGAACAGAAGGACCAGTACCTGCCGCGCCTGGCCGATGGCCGCGAAGTGCCCTGCTTCGGCCTGACCGGTCCGTTCGCCGGCTCCGACGCCACCTCCATTCCCGACTACGGCATCGTCTGCAAGGGCGAGTGGAACGGCGAGCAGGTGCTCGGCGTCAAGCTGACCTTCGACAAGCGCTACATCACCCTGGCCCCGGTCGCTTCGCTGATCGGCCTGGCCTTCCGCATGTACGACCCGGACGGCCTGATCGGCGATACCCGCGATATCGGCATCACCCTGGGTCTGCTGCCGCGCGACACCGCCGGTGTTGAAATCGGCCGTCGCCACTTCCCGCTGAACTCGACGTTCCAGAACGGCCCGATCCGCGGCAAGGACGTGTTCATTCCGCTGACCCAGCTGATCGGTGGCGCAGCCATGGCCGGCAAGGGCTGGAACATGCTCAACGAGTGCCTGGCCGTGGGCCGCTCGATCACCCTGCCCTCCACCGCCAGCGGCGGTGCCAAGGCCGGTGCTGCCGTGACCGGCGCCTATGCCCGCATCCGCAAGCAGTTCGGCCTGTCGGTGGGCCGCTTCGAAGGCGTGGAAGAAGCGCTGGCCCGCATCGGCGGCAAGGCGTACAAGATCAGCGCGCTGTCGCAGGCCACCGCCGCCGCGGTTGACCGTGGTGACGTGCCGTCGGTGCCGTCGGCGATCGCCAAGTACCACTGCACCAACATGAGCCGCGAAGTGATCTCGGACATGATGGACGTGATCGGCGGCAAGGGCATCATCCTGGGGCCGCGCAACTTCGCCGGCCGCAGCTGGCAGGCCGCGCCGATCGCGATCACCGTGGAAGGCGCCAACATCATGACCCGCAGCCTGCTGATCTTCGGTCAGGGTGCGATCCTCTGCCACCCGTGGGTGCTGAAGGAAATGAAGGCCGCGCAGGATCCGGACACCCGTGCCGGCCTGCAGGACTTCGACCGCAGCCTGTTCGGCCACATCCGCTACGGCATCTCCAACGCCGTGCGTTCGTTCTGGTTCGGCCTGACCGGCGCACGTTTCGGTACCGCCCCGGGCGACGCCTACACCCGCCGCTACTTCCGCAAGCTGGACCGTTACTCGGCCAACCTGGCGCTGATGGCCGACATCTCGATGATGACCCTCGGCGGCAAGCTGAAGTTCAAGGAATCGCTGTCCGGCCGCCTGGGCGATGTGCTGAGCCATGTCTACATGACCAGCGCCATGCTCAAGCGCTACCACGACGAAGGCGCACCGCAGGCCGACCAGCCGCTGCTGGCCTGGGCCTTCCATGACAGCGTGCACAAGATCGAAGAGTCGCTGTCGGCCGCCCTGCGCAACTTCCCGATCCGTCCGATCGGCTGGCTGATGTGGGCGCTGATCTTCCCGCTGGGCCGCCGTGCCGAGGCCCCGGGCGACCGCCTGAGCCGTCGCGTCGCTGCCCTGCTGATGGCGCCGAACGAAGCGCGTGATCGTCTGGCCAGCGGCGTGTTCCTGACCCCGTGCGAGAACAACCCGGGTGGCCGCATCAACAGCTACCTGAGCAAGGCGATCATGGCCGAGCCGGTGGAGCGCAAGTTCCTGAAGGCGCTGAAGAGCAAGGGCATCGAAGCGCTGGACTTCAAGGCCCAGCTGGACGAAGCCGTGGCCGAAGGCGTGATCACCCAGGACGAACGCAGCCTGCTGGAAGAGCTGCGCACGTTGACCCTGGACACCATCACCGTGGACGACTTCGACACCCACGAACTGCGCGCGGCCAGCTACTACGACCGCCAGCACAAGGACCCGCATTCGCAGGCGGCCTGATCGCCTGGAACATGCGTTGCCTTCGACGGCGGGCCTCGGCCCGCCGTCGTTCTATCCGACGACAGGAATTTCACCATGTCCACGCCCCTGCTCTCGCTCTACCACCGGCTGCAACGCTGGCCTGCCGGCAACTGGCTGTTCGCGCGCGCGGTGTGCTTCAAGGCGCCCTACTTCGCCAGCATCGCGCCGCGCATCACCCGCCTGGAGCACGGCCGCTGCGAAGGCACGCTGGCCGACCGTCGCAAGGTACGCAACCACATCGGCACGGTGCATGCGATCGCGATGTGCAACCTGGCCGAGCTGACGGCCGGGCTGATGGTGGATGCATCGCTGCCGAAGGGCATGCGCTGGATCCCGAAGGGCATGAAGGTGCAGTACCTGGCCAAGGCGCGCGGCACGCTGCGGGCGGTGGCGCTGCCGGCGCAGCCGATTGTCGTCGCGGCGCAGGGCTATGCGCTGCCGGTGACGGTGAGCGTGCGCGATCACGCGGGGACGGAGGTGTTCAACGCGGTCATCGACATGTGGATGTCACCGGCGAAGTAGTGTGTTCCCGCGAACGGCGCAGCCCCTCGTGGGTGGGTCGCGAAATGCGGTTTATCGGCTGGGCCGGAGGGGTGGGGCCGGGCGGGGACGCCGTGAATCCATCCCTGGAGCAACTGTGTTGATGGAGGGGCTTGGCCCCTCCATGAGAGGGGCACGGTAGTGCCGGCCGCTGGCCGGCAGCCTTTGGTCTTGCGCCCTGGTTCGCCTCAG